>JANQEC010000149.1 GCA_028278585.1 Cyclobacteriaceae bacterium
CAATCTTGGGTTTCTGCTTGGAGAGGTAGAAGGAGGCCTCAAGTTATTTGAATTGGATAGAGGTACGGCACCTGTTCGATTTGATGTGGATTTTAGCAAGAAAAATGATCCTTTCCTTTTTGTCGCTGATCTGGACAATAACATCAAGGCTTACACGTCGAGAATTCCAGCCATTGGTGATCAACTGGTACGGATTAACAACGAAGACATCCAATCGTATCTCACCCGTGCCAAGGTTTACATTCGTCACTCTACAAATGAGAATTTTATAAAAAACATGGCACAACGCCTTGCGATTAAGAATAAGGACCTGCCTCCATCATTTTTCAAAGACAAAGTCACGCTAACCTTAAAACCTAGGAAGGGGCGAGAATATACTGTTACGCTTCCTTACCTGGATGATGTCGATTGGAAACATGGTGTGTTCATCAGGGATTATCCAGGATATGATGAAGTAACTTCATTTGAATATGAGAGCTTCAAACTTTACAAGCCAAAGGACCCAACCAATAAAACACTTGTACTTTGGTGGTATGGATTCAGAAGTGATCTTCCGGAAGCATCGGACGCATTGGTAAAGTGGGCGGAGCAAAATGATATGCTTGGATTTGATCTTATCATTGATGCTATAGATTCTAGAGGGGGAAGCCAGGGAGCGTACGCACTTGCCAGGCTTAGCCCAAAGCCATTCAAAACCACGGGTGGAAACCTAAAACTAAGTGACATTACTTATGAGTTTATTTCCCGTTACACCGATCGATACGTAAAGAGACAAGCGCAGATGGATCATGAGAGTAGGGAAACAGAGGACGATGGATCCTATGCCATTGAATGGTTGAACGGACCGGTGTTGAAGGGGCTCGCTGCTGGTCAAGAGTACAGCAACAATACTCCTTTTAAATGTGCACATCTGCCTTACTATTCGGATTGGATCATGCAACCTGCGGAAAAGCACTTCACTGGGAAAATGGTCGTGATGTTTGGTCCGCGCGGAGGTTCTCACCTTACCCAATTTGCAGCAATGATCAATGACAATAACCTTGGACATACCATGGGGATGCAGGATGGCGGATATAGTAATACCTGGGAGTGGACCGAGGTTCTAAAATTTCCCGGAACTGATAAACCTGTAACTAGTTTCATGTGGGACATTGGTCATACTATTCGTCCAAATGGTCAGATTGCCGAAGGTAATCCTTCCTTGGTGGATGAATACATCCCGGTCACTCGTGATAATTACTTGACTTACAAACGAATGCTATTGGACAAAGCTCTTAAACACCTACAAAGTACTCCTGGCAACGTCGATTTGTTGGATAGGTGATCTCTAATAAGTGGAATGGTAGATGCCAGCCAAAATATGATCTATAAATATAAAAGTGCCTTTCTTGAGGAATTAGGTGTGCGCTCATGGATAAATGCGCGCAATTGGTCTTCAAACATAGGAGGCAATTACCTGGACGAAAGAGTATTGGCTGTGATGAATGAAGTATCCCAAACTTTTGTGGACATGCCAGAACTCGTTCAAAAAGCAGATGAAAGAATAGCTCATTTGTGCAATGCAGAAGAGGCACATGTCACAACTGGAGCCGGAGGTGCTATAGAATTGGCAGTAGCCGGGTGTATGTCCAGGGATGATTTTGGAAAATGGGATCAACTACCTGATACTTCAGAAATGCAAAATGAGGTGGTCATCCATAGGGGGCATTACATTAACTACACCTCTCAATGGAAAGCGACGGGGGCTAAACTTGTGGAATATGGAATTTCTGGCATCCTGAAATCATCAAAGAAGGAATTAAGATCGGCAATAACCCAAAGAACGTGTTGTATAGCTTATACTTTTTCATACAATAATGTGCCTCGTGGAATTGTTCCATTTGATGAAATTGTAGAAATCGCGAATGAGCTCAATATTCCAGTAATTGTAGATGCCGCCTCAGAATTACCACCGATAGAGAATTTGTGGAAATTCTTAGATATGGGTGCTGATATAGTTTGCATGAGTGGAGGAAAGGCAATCAAAGGTCCAAACAACATGGGTTTTATGATCGGTAGAAAAAAGGGTGCTGAAATAATAAAATCCATCCGAACACATTCATTTCCTGCGTACGGCTGGGATAGGGGACACAAGATGTCCAAAGAACAAATAGTGGGGCTGGTAAAAGCGCTTGAAATTTTTAAAAACGAAGGAGATGAAGTTTATGGATCTCAGCTAAAAATTGCAAACTACATCCATGATCAACTAAAGAATTTAGTGGATGTTAAAGTTCTGATTATAAAAAATGAACCAAGTTCTCATGAACATGTGATGATGCCGCATGTACCCCGTGTGCTGCTGGAATGGGATGGTCATAAACTAGGAAAAAAAGCTGAGGCATTGGATGAATGGATGGCAAAACATGATCCACCGGTTTTTTTGAGAAATGTCCATTATCACAATTATTACAGCAATGTTGAGTGGAGGATGGTAGATACCTTCTTTCTTCGATCTAGCGAGGAGCAAATAGTTGTTAATCGCATTCTTGAATTTTTCAATAGTAATTAAGTGAAAAAGCTTCTAGTATTTTTTTTAATGGTTACTGGTCTTCTTCAGCAAGTTTTCGGTCAAAATATTGGTACGGCTGAACAAAGGGAGGCACTTTTTGATACATTGGTTAATCGCACATCTCGGTGGGAAGCCTGGTCACCATTTAAAGAAAGAAAGAACGCCATTGACTATGCTGAAGATGCCGAGGAATTACGAGATGATTTTGTGAATGCCACCAGCGAGTTGGATATTGTCATAGCCCTTCAAAGACTTAGCAATTTAAGACAGGATAGACACCTCCGTGTAGATGAAGATTTCCCTAGAGTAACAAGTAGTACCACAGATGTTCCAATAAAGTTCTGGCCTGACTTCTCTTCTGAAGATGCAGCGGTTTTTGTTGTGGATACGGCGACAAACTTTGGGAGCTATTCAAATCAACCCTTGAATGTAGGAGATCAGCTCATTATGATCAATGGAGTTGATGTTAAAGAATACTACGAAATGCTTGTTCCGTTCTTACGATTCTCAACATATAATGGAAGCCTCTGGGAATTTGCAGAAGCACTTTCGGTCAAATCAACAATCTTCGATCCTGCTCTTTATCGTTCAGACAATACTGTTCAGTATACACTTCAAAGATCGAACGGATCAAACTATATAATCTCTCTTCCATATAATAATGAGAACCATGTTTTTACAGGTGTGGGAGAAAGATCGTTAACTGGGTACAAACTTCTATTGCAGACAATAGACGTAGATATGTACGTCAGGTATTTTGAGGAAAATATCATCGTTCTGCTACGATGGAAAGACTTTGAAGATGTTTTAAATACGGTTTCTGATGTTATCAGCACTGCGAAGAACCATAACATTTTAAATGCCAATGTTATTTTTGATATATCCGAAAGCAGTGGAGGATCAGGGGCTCCTAACCTGGTTAGAATTTTAGCACAGGAGCCTTTTCAGACAACCTGGGGGAATGTAAGAATAGGTGATTACCTGGATGATTTTAAACTAGGTTTTTCAGGAGCTACTAGAGAGTGGCTTGATAGTGATGTTGAGCAAGCAAGGGCCAATGGCAAAGATTATTCTGAAAATGTACCTTTTAAATTGCAGTTCTTTTCCAAGACCGATGACGGAGTTATGGACCCGGCTGAGGAAAGATTCTTTGGAAAAATAGCAATGATATCAGGATCTAATACCGGCTCACAGGTGGATCAATGTGCAGCAATGATGATTGACAATGAGATTCCAATTGCATCATTTGGAATGCCTTGCGGGGGGTACAGTAATACGTGGGAATATGAACCATATCTCAACTTTCCGGAAGGATCGGACAACTGGTTTGAGTATCATTGGAATATCGGACATACTATTCGCCCGAATGGAGAGGTGTTGGAAGCCAATCCTGCGTTACCCGAATATCCGTATGATCTGACTTCCGGTAATTTTTCGACGTACTATAATGACCTGATAAAAGCAGCAGAGGATACTTTATTGGCATATGATGTGTCTGTTGAATGTAACTTGGATGCACCCATTGTTTCCATTGAAAAAGGAAGACTCCTTACTGCTTTTAATTCACTTTACAAATATCAGTGGTATAAAGATGGAGAATTGCTCGAAGGTGAAACAAATCGAATCTTAAACCAATTCCCTTCAAACGGGTCCTACTCGGTGGAAATCGTTCAGGGTTTATGCAGAGTGATTTCTGAGGCGTTTGAATGGAATCTGTTATCCATAGTAAAAGAATCATCTTTTACTATTTACCCCAATCCTGCATCAGGTTCAGCAATCTTAAAAGTACCAAAACTTTGGGAACCTTCTTCACTACGCTTGTTGGACGTTTCCGGAAGGCAGATTGAATCCTATCAATTAGTAGAAAAAATACCTAATCAATTTTTATTGTATTTCAGTCCTCGGTCAATTGGTTTTTATGTACTTGAAGTATTGTTGAAAGACGGCTCAGCATATACCGCCCGATTAATCTTAAAATAGTTTAAAATGGAACCTAAATCATACCTGTTTTCTACTCTTGCATTGATCTTCTTCTTTACAGAGACCATTTCGCAACCGCTACAATTCCGGAACATAGGCCCGAGTCGCGGAGGACGTGTTACGGCCGTAAAAGGAGTAGACAATCAACCAAATGTATTTTATATGGGCGCGGCTGGAGGGGGGCTCTGGAAAACGATGGATTATGGTTTTCATTGGAATAATATTTCTGATGGATTCTTTAGTACACCATCTGTAGGAGCAATCGCTGTGTACCAAAAAAATCCTGATATCCTTTATGTAGGAACGGGTTCAGAAGCAATAAGAAGTAATGTGGTGGTTGGTAGAGGCATTTACAAATCTATGGATGCGGGAAAAACCTGGGAGTTCATTGGATTGAAAGAAGCCGGTCAGATTGGTGCATTAGAGGTTCATCCTGACGACCCGGACATTGCTTATGTTGCTGTTGTAGGTCAACCTTTCCGAAAGTCAAAGGAACGTGGAGTCTATAGAACCAGGAATGGTGGAAAGACATGGGATCGGATCCTGTTTCATTCGGATTCAGTTGGGGCAGTGGACCTGGAATTCGCCCCAGGTAATCCTGACATCATTTATGCATGCATGTGGAGGGCTGAGCGCAAGCCCTGGACAATCACAAGTGGAGGTGCAACAGATGGCATATTCAAGTCTACGGATGGGGGAGACTCATGGAAGCGATTGAAAACAGGATTACCAACTGGTCTATTTGGCAAGGCAGATCTTGCGGTCAGTGTAGCAAAACCTGGAAGAGTGTGGGTTCAGATCCAGGCAGGAGAAGGTCAGGAAGGAATTTACAGATCAGATGATTATGGAGAAAGCTGGGAGAAAGTAGAGATGCCTAAGCAAACCCATACCTCCGTGATGTACCGGCCTTTTTATTTTACCAACATAGATGCAAACCCTCAAAATGCAGATAACATTTGGGCAGGTACCAAAATTTTGTGGACATCCTATGATGCAGGAAAGACCTGGAAACGTATTACACCACCGCACTCAGATCATCATGATTTATGGATGAATCCGAATGACACCTCGGTCATAGTTGTTGGCAATGATGGCGGAGCGGGTATATCCAGGGATGGTGGAGCCAACTGGACACATCAATTCAATCAACCGACAGCAGAGCTATATACGTGTGATGTTGACGATCAATATCCATACTACGTATACTCTGGTCAACAAGACAATTCAACAATAAGAGTACCTAGCAGAAGCCCTCGTCTAAATACACTCCGAAGCAACGACGACCATGGCCTGGAAGAAATGATGTTTTGGGAGCGAGTAGGTGGATGTGAAACAGGTCCGGTTGTACCAAAACCTGGAGATCCGGATATTGTCTATGCTAACTGCAAGGGGCAATTTAGTGTGTATAACCATTTGACAGGCGATGAGCAGGTTTATTACTTGGGAGCTGAGAGCCTGTACGGAAATCATCCGGAAGATATAACTTATCGATTTCAGCGGGTGACACCAATCGAAGTTTCACCACATGATCCGAATACAGTTTATTATGGTTCGCAATACCTTCACAAAACAGTGGACGGTGGTATCACCTGGAATACAATTTCCGGAGATCTCACTGCGTATGAGCCTAGATACAGAATGCGCAGTGGCGGACCGATTGATGAAGACATCTCCGGTGAAGAATATTATGCTGTACTATATGCCATTCAAGAATCTCCGGTGCAGGAAGGTGTAATTTGGACTGGCTCCAATGATGGTCTCTTCCATGTAACCAAAGATGGCGGAGAAACATGGAAGAATGTCACTCCTGATATGCCTTCGGGGGGAAGAGTTTCAACTATTGAAGCTTCGCCACATGAAGCAGGCAAGGCTTATTTTGCTGTTTATAGAGATTACCTGGGAGACGAAGAACCTTACCTATACAAGACGGAAGATTATGGAGAATCGTGGGTTCGAATTACCTCGGGGGAAAATGGAATTCCTGTTGATCATCCTACGAGGGCTATAAGGGAAGATCCGGACAGGGAAGGGCTACTTTATGCTGGAACTGAGTTCGGTTTGTTTGTATCATTTAATGACGGAGAAAATTGGAGATCATTTCAGCGAAATTTACCTATCGTACCAGTGACGGATATTCAGGTGTACAGAAAAGACCTGGTACTTTCAACATTGGGACGATCGTTCTGGATCCTGGATGATGTATCGCCTTTACATGCATTTAGTTCTTCCACCAATCGTCGCATTGAACTTTTCAAGCCACGTGATATAGTCCGACCCAATCAATTTATTCACTTTATACTTCCAGATGCTCTAACAGACTCTACGGTCACCTTTGAATTTAGAAGAGGAGATCAACTCATCCATTCGAAACAAGAATCACTAAAAGTACTACCTTCAGATAGCTGGGGAATAAGACGTACAGTATGGGACTTAAAGCATTACCTTCAAAATGGTGAAAAGGATTTTGGCGGCCCCTTAGTTGCGCCAGGAACCTATTCTGTAACGATGAAGTACGGAGAAAATACATTAACTCAGTCTTTTGCATTTAACTTGAGCCCGGAAATTGAAAAATCAGGAACTTCGGTGAAAGATCTGATTGAACAAGAAAATCTATCCCTTAAAGTGGCTAAGCTATATGTCAAGGTGGATCAGAAGATCAAGTCTTTGGAATCACAGATCGATCAGGTTAGATCACAAAAGAAGAAGGAACTTCTTGTGAAAGAATTAAATAGTTTGAAGAAAGGTCCCAGACGTTATGATAAACCGATGTTGATTGATCACATTGATTATCTGTATGAAATGGTGACTGAAACGCAACAAAAGCTAGGTAGAGATGCATTTATGCAATTTGAGTCTTTAAAGCAGCAGTGGGAAAAGGTAAAATAAATTTGAAGTGGATATTCAGGAAAAGGCATGCTGTTGTCCTATTCATGATTCCGTTAATTATTAACAATTGTAATTCAACTAAATTCCAAAATCATTCCAGGGCATTGGAATTGTACGATAGTGCGAAGAGGTTCAATGCTGTTTCTGCGAGTGAATGGGAAAAGAAAATTAAACTACTGGAAAAATCTGTGACCTATGATGCTGCTTTCGTTTCCTCCTCGGTGGAATTGGGAAATGCCTATTTAAAACTAGCAGGACTTAAAGGTGGAAAAAGTGGATTTTATGAGCTTTCAAGAAAACATTTACTAAATGCTCAGATTCTCAATGATTCATTACCAGAAGTACTACTCGGACTTGGTTCGTATTATGTGAAAACAGGTCAATTTGAAAAATCACTAGAATCCCTTCAGAAAGGATTGGAGCTTTACCCTGAAGATCCGGCGTTTTATTCAAGAATGGGCTACCTGTTTCGATATGCTGGTTTGTTGGAATTATCGATTGATTACTATACCCAGTGCCTTCAGCTATCTGGCACCCCTAAGGAAAAACTTAGTGCTCAAAGCCAAATCACCAAATCGTTAATCTATCAGGGAAGGTACAATGAAGCTTTAGAATCTCATTTCAGAATGTTGGCATATTTGGATTCAACGGAACAGCAACCAGACGAAAAAATGCTCTTTTATGAAGGCATGATCCATTTGTATGATAATCGGATTGATAAAGCAAAACTGCTCTTTGATTCGGCCTTTCTTTACGATAATGAGAGCATTTGGAGTTTATTCGGTCAGGCTTATAAACACGCTGTAAACGGAGAAACAAGCAAAACTATAGAGTTACTTAACCACTTTGAAGCTCGTCAAATAGTAGATGGTGAAAGAGCCTATCGCTTGGTGCATTTTAATGCATTAATTGGTCTTGAACAAGCAGCCTTAAAATCACTAACTGATGCGATTGATAAAGGATTTTTCTGTTATTACTACATGGTCACTGACCCCCTTTTGAGAAATGTTACCCGAACGAAGGAATTTGAATTGACGGTTGAAAAAGCCAGGAGGCAACAAATCAATTTAATGGATCTTGTTACTTTGGATAATTCATCTTCCCTAATCGACTTGAGTCGAAAGTCAAAAAAAACTAATTTTTAGTACTAAATCGTAATGTGCTATGCTAGGAAATTGATCTGGGGGAACCCAAATCAAATGGATCCAAATCTCTAAATGAGGAAGGATTTAATGCTGTAGCTAAATATTTAAAAACTCTTATTTATTGAGATCTCTACACAAGGTTTAGTAGTCAAAAGCATCTTAAATAGAGATCTAAAAATCCTTTTGTCTGAAAAAGGACGTATGTAAATTGCAGCCACTTTTTTCATCGGCTAAAAAACTTAATTGGTAGAAATGTGGACTACGCAAAAATCTTATTAACTTAGGTTTGAAGCCAGATAGTATGAGCAAATTCACTTGTCTAATAATAGAAGACGATAAAGCTTTCGCAGAGATTTTGGAAAGTATCGTTGCTAAGATTTCTGAAGTAGAAATTCTGGGAGTTTGTGATAATACTGTAGATGCTGCAAAAAGACTTGAGCTGGATAAACCGGATATACTATTGCTCGATGTAAATATTTCCGGTTTGGAGGGTCCTGAAATTCTTGAAATGACGGATCATCAACCTAAAACCATTGTAATTACCAGCCACGGACACGAGGTAATGGAGAATTATGATATTGAGTTTGTTGAATTCATCCAAAAACCGCTCAGAAGTGCCGATCAGCTGGTTAATGCAATTTATGAATGCATTAATGCAGCATAGTTTTCGCAGATCGATTGTTAACATATGGCTTCAAATCCAATTAGACGTATTCTAAAGATAGGTCTTCAAAATACGGTTCCCATTTTGGAGTACCGACAGATTCTGATCACAAATTACCTTACTTTTTTTTGTATCTGCGGAGCCCTATTCATGGGATTGGTGTCAATTTTTGTAAAGCAGTATGATATCACTCTTGCCTGCCTGGCTGGTTCTTTCTTATATCTTTTTGTCTTCTATTTAAATCACAATAGATCTTATCGATCGGGAGGACTGTATTTTATCATCCTTTCAAATGCAATCATTATTGCCTTATCTGTTATTTCTATTGTTTCAGGTTTGTACTCAGGAGCAGAATATCTCTTTCTACCACTAATGACTGTTCCACTTCTTTTGCTTGAAGGGAAAATAAAGAATTACAGTTACTGGATTTCATTTTTGCTTCTGATAGGTATCAAGATTGGACGAAACGAATATTCCGGGTTTGATTATGATGAAGAGTTTCTGATTATTTCACTCAACTTGCTTTTTGCTGCCTGGTTTTTGTTTTTGTTTCTCAATTTTTTCAAGAGAGTTTTACTTAGAGCTGTTGAAAAGACCAATGAACATGAAAAAACCCTCTATTCACTCCTTGATAATGTGCCAGTCTATATGGCACTCGTAGATAAAAATGGAAATTATAAAATCGCCAATCACCATTATTCTGATCTGTTTGGATTGGAAAAAGATGAAATAATTGGGAAAAAAAGGAATAAAATTCTACCAGATAATATTCTCGAAACTCACAAAGAGCATTTTGATAAGGCACTTCAAGGTGAGTCTATTTCATTTTTGGAAAGGGATACCTTGCCTTCAGGCAGGATCATGTATTCCAGGGGAACCTATGTGCCAGTGAAAAATGAAAATGGAAAAATAGAAGCTATTAGCATCTATGTCGACGATGTTTCCGAATTAGTTGAGGCTGAAGAATCCTTAAGAAGAGCCAATGAAACAAAAGACAAGCTATTCTCAATTATTGCGCATGATATCAGAAGTCCGCTAAATCTTTTTCAGAGTCTATTGAATATCAGTGATGACAAAGCCATTTCTAAGGATCAGTTTATCGACTACCAGAGTGAGCTAAAGGATCGTTTAGCATCACTTCGTGAACGTCTGGATGAGCTCCTTGACTGGGCAAGGATGCAAATGGGCGGCATCAATGCATATCCTAGCGAAGTGGATGCAAATGAGGTTATCAGAGAAAACGCTGACCTGTTTAAAACATTAATTGAAGGAAAAGGGATCAATTTCAAAATGAAGCTCTACTGTGAAGTAGATGGGTGGATGGATGAAAATCACTTACAGGTGGCCATAAGAAATTTGCTCCATAATGCCTTGAAGTATACAGAATCCGGTGGTGAAGTAATTGCCGAAACTTCACAAGATGATGATTCGGTATTAATTGAGATAATGGATTCCGGCGCTGGAATGTCACCGGAAGTGATGGATTCAATTTTGAACAAAGAGATCCAAAAGTCTTCTGTAGGCACAAGTGGAGAAGTAGGAACTGGCCTGGGGTTAAGCCTGAGCCTTGGATTGCTGGAAAAAAATGGATGTTTCGTTTCACTGGAAAGTGAAATAGGAAAAGGGTCCACATTTAGGATTTGGATTCCGAAATCAGATATCAATGATCCGGTAGACGCAGATTAAGC
>JANQEC010000209.1 GCA_028278585.1 Cyclobacteriaceae bacterium
TTCGTGCGTGCCCATCGTGATCGTCTTCGGGTTTTCTTTTTGCCTAAGCATGCACCTGAATTCAATCCTGATGAGCAGGTCTGGAATGAGATCAAGCACAGAAAGCTGGGTCGCGAGCCAATTATCAACAAAGCGGATCTGAAGAAGCGCCTGCTGTCAAATTTAATACAGCTCAAATTGGATGCCCAACGCATACTCTCTTTTTTCCAGCTTCCCAGCACGAAGTATGTATTAGATTTGATTTCCGGCTAATAGGGAGTGTCCTTTTGTCAAATGAAAGATCTATACGATGGCTGCGTCACGATTAAATCCAGCTAAGCTGTTTGATGGTCATATCCATTTCAGCGATTACAGCCGCGCAGAAGGAGTGGTTAAGCAGATTAGTGATCGGGACCGCGAGGTAATTGTAAAAGGATTGTTGGATGTGGTTGGTAACAAACGAAATGGAAAATCAAGAATAGTTAAGCAGATTTATGATCTGTTTTTGGAAGAAGTTACGGATAATTGTATATCGCGTATTGATGTTGAGGTGTTTAGTGACACTGGGTTTAATAAACGAGTTTACTTGGTAGAAGCTCACGGAAACTTTAAATCGATTCGTGATGTAGATATGATTCCTATACCACTTTCGATGATCCCACCAACAGTCATTGAAGGATTTAGGCATAAACTAGGATTACAGAAGTTCGAAGTTCGAAAAGCTATTGAAGGAAAGGTTCGGCCATTTCTTCTGAAAGTATTTCGAGATCCACAAATAATGACGGAAGAGGAATTGGCCGCGTTCGTTATACCAACTAAGGATTTAATGGAGCATACATTTAAGAATGGGAGCATTCTTGGGGAACTGGCCAAGTATCCACATGTCGGTGATGATGTTGAAATCCTTCAAAACGAAGGTAGAACAACTTGGGTAACATTCCAAGGTCTTATTCCTGGATTAACATTAAAGGAATTTAACGAGGATCTAATTGAAAGAAAGAAGAAAGGAGAATTTAGCGAAGAGGATTACCAGAATAGACTCAGCAGCGCAGAGCGTGCAGCCGTAAAGGGATATTTTGAAACGTGGAACATACTGCATGGACTAATGATATCGGACCCAACTCCTGCCAATATTATGGTGGAAGGATCATATGAAAGTAGTTTTTATACAGTTTTATTTGATATTGACAGGCTGACTAGAAAGCCTATATCTCTTTTAGAATTCTTGCATATGTTAAAAAGGCTTTATGGTACGACGACCCGGTGGCATGTAGTATTAGATGCATACTTGGATATGTACGCTAAAAATAGAGACGACACTTACCGATTGATTGGTGAAATTTATTCTCAGATAAACCAAGAGTCTATGCACATACAAGGTTTTCCGCAAAGAATCTCGCAGTATCCTGGTCTTTATGAATTTGTTAAAAGGTATTCTGATAGTAGACTAGTCCACTATAAGCCAGCACAATCGTACACAATTTGCAATGGAAAGTATGTGGAATCAACAGGGCCGCGCTTCATAAGTACTTAAGTATAGGAGAGAAAAAGGGGACAGAAAAAGGGGACAGATTTATTTTCTGCTATGATCAGAAGAACCATAGTCTGAAGTGCTGCAGGTGGTTCCGTGCCCAGATTCGCGCGCGTTGTTCTCCC
>JANQEC010000213.1 GCA_028278585.1 Cyclobacteriaceae bacterium
CAAAGCAGGAGGAATTCTTCGCGCTCGTGTCTGCAATTAAATATTCGAGGATTTTCTAAGTTTTGTACTTCATGAATAGTCTATTATATGATGTCAGAATCAGTTGAAACGATATTTACTTTGGCGTGAATTATAATTTTGGTTTGGAGAAACGAAGAGAAATTTACAGAAACAACTGGAAGGGAATCCGATCGGGACGAGTTGACAGATTGGTCGGCATGTTAAGTTACATCTGTGAACAGTGATGAATCATTGAAATTGCAAGTAAGAGTCGTTTCAGCTTCTTTCAGACCTTCTCTCAGCGATGTCACTACGAAAGACAGGTTCCTCAACCGATTTTTCTTCAACTTTTCAAACGCCCTTGATAATCGTGTTACCAGCGTTGGTTTTCCATTTTTGGATACCGTCTTACCTCGAGTTCATGTGATATTTTCAACTACGAAAGTTCATCTGTTGCTAAAAGATATGATAGATGGTTCCAAATCGGCACTACGTACATCGCATGAAGTCAAACAAAGTAATATCCCATATTCCATCACTTGGCCCGTCGACAATTGCCTTCAAATGACTGAACCACTTCTACTTACCCAGAATTTTAACCTACCAACGCAGGATCTAACAGGTTTGAGACGGTTGTTGAGGAAAAAAAAATTGAAAAGAAAAGTTACCGTCAATTTAATAAATGCTTTAACACCGATTGTCGTTGAACTCCTCCTTTTTCCAGTGTTTATGATTTTTCTTATGGCTGGAAATATACAGTGTCTCCTCGAAATGATTCTGATTACCCCTAGTTTACAAACATTAATCAGTGTCTTTGAACCAGGTCTATCCTTAATCCTGGTAACTCTAGTACCTGAAATCACGTCATTTGGGTTTCAGTTGTTTCTTGAGTTGAGAACATTTGATTTAAATGAAAACAAACTGGAAATAGATTATCATATTTCTAACTTGATGATGAAAAGGGACTTCGGATGGGACAACGAAGATCTTTATTGGACCCTTCAAATAGAAATACCTGGAATTGTTTTGTACATTAGAGAATTTTACGCCAAGTATCAATCATGTTTTCCCTTTTTGGCAGCAATGCTCACATCTAACTGGATCGACCAACTAAATCTTCTCCTGGCCACAACTTTTAAATATGCTGGGT
>JANQEC010000224.1 GCA_028278585.1 Cyclobacteriaceae bacterium
TTCCAACTCTGTATTCCACGATCTATTTATTAGGCGGGCAAAAATAGAAGAATTGGATGATTTAACCTTTTAAACTGCTAAACTTCCGCAATTAGATTCTAACGGGATCAACCAGAAATCTGACTCTGTATATTTCGGTTAACTCAGAACCTTTTTTTGGAAATATTCAAGTGTGGGCTTAAGGCCTTCTGCTCTTGTGAATTGTGGTTCCCAACCCAGTATTTTCTTTGCGAGTGTTATATCAGGTTTTCGCTGTTTAGGATCATCCTTTGGAAGATCTTTGTAGATAATTTTAGAACTACTTCCTGTGATCCGGATTATTTCTTCCCCAAATTCCTTCACAGTGATTTCCTCTGTATTACCAATGTTTACAGGCTGCGCATAATCACTATTGAGCAGTCTGAAAATTCCCTCTACCAGATCATCAACGTAAGTAAATGATCTTGTCTGAGAGCCATCACCAAATGCCGTTAAATCCTCACCCTTTAAAGCCTGGGATATGAATGTTGGCAATACTCTGCCGTCATCCAATCTCATTCTGGGACCGAAGGTGTTGAATATTCGTACAATCCTGGTCTCCAGCCCATGGTAGGTATGATAAGCCATTGTTATCGCCTCTTGAAACCTTTTTGCTTCGTCATAAACCCCACGAGGTCCGACTGGATTTACATTTCCCCAATAATCCTCAGGCTGTGGATGCACTTGTGGATCGCCATACACCTCTGATGTAGATGCTATTAGCATTCTTGCTCCTTTATCTTTAGCAAGTCCCAGGCAATTTAGCGTTCCAAGTGAGCCAACCTTCATTGTTTGAATTGGCATTTTCAAGTAATCAATCGGGCTCGCCGGTGAAGCAAAATGGAGGATATAATCAAGATCCCCTGAAACATGAACATATTTGGATACATCGTGATGAGCAAACTCAAAATCTGCATGATTCATTAGATGCTCGATATTCATGATATCCCCGGTTAGGAGATTATCCATTGCAACTACCTTACATCCTTCATTGATAAAACGTTCACAAAGATGTGAGCCAAGAAACCCTGCTCCTCCGGTAATTAATACTTTCTTTTTTTGCATAATAATTGTCCACTCCCTTTTAAGAGAAGAAATAAGATTGGTCAGGTTTAAAAACTCAATTTACTTTCTTTTAGTGTTGGAAGGTCACTGTCCTTTTCCGACAAAATTATTTCCTCATGTGCTAAGCTCCAGGTAATATTTAAATCCGGGTCATTGTAAGCAATGCCGGTATCATGTTCTTTTGAATATAACTCATCCGTTTGGTACATCAATTTTGCATAATCCGACAAAACTAAAAACCCATGTGCCATGCCCTTGGGAATATAAAATTGTTTCTTATTGTCTGCTGACAGGCGAACCATTGAAAATTGTCCATATGTGCTTGAATTCTGCCTCAAATCTACAGCCACATCCAAGACTTCTCCTTCAAGACATGATACCAATTTCGCTTGTGATTTAGGTGGGCTTTGAAAGTGTAATCCACGCAAAACACCTTTGGAGGACCTTGATTGATTTATTTGCTTTACCTCAAAATCCACTCCGGTTACATTCTTAAACTTAGCCACATTAAACCCTTCATAGAAATAACCTCTTTCATCTTCAAAGACATCTGGTTCAATAATCCAACAGTCGTTCAGATTGGTCTTCTCAGCTTTCATTTTGCAATAAATTTTTCAAATAAACACCATACCCACTTTTCTCCAATGGTTTAGCTAGAGATTCGAGCTGATCAGAATTAATAAATTTCATTTTGTATGCCACTTCTTCGATGCATCCAACTTTGAGTCCTTGCCTTTCTTCTATAAGTTGTACAAAATTTCCGGCCTGCATCAAGGACGAAAAAGTACCAGTATCCAACCACGCCGTTCCACGATCAAAGACTTTGACGTTCAGTTTTCCTTTTTTAAGGTATTGGTTATTTATCTCCGTTATTTCTAACTCTCCTCGACTACTTGGTTCTACAGCTTTCGCTATATCAACAACTTCATTATCATAAAAATAGAGGCCAGGAACAGCGTAATTTGATTTAGGTTTTTTCGGCTTTTCCTCAATTGAAATTGCCTTCCCCTTGGAATCGAATTCAACAACTCCATATCTCTCCGGATCACTTACATGGTAGGCAAAAACAATCCCTCCATCCGGACTTGTACATGCTTGTATTTTTATTGATAATCCGGATGCATAAAAGATATTGTCCCCCAGAATCAACGACACACTATCTTTCCCAATAAAGTTATCAGCAATAATGAAGGCTTCAGCTAATCCCTTTGGTTCTTCTTGAACGGAATATGAAAAGCTGCATCCCAACTTCGATCCATCACCAAGCAAATTTTTAAATATTGGCAGGTCCCGAGGTGTGCTAATAATTAAAATCTCATTTATCCCTGCAAGCATCAGTGTTGATAAAGGATAGTAGATCATTGGTTTATCATATACTGGTAATATCTGTTTGCTCACCGTGTAGGTAAGAGGATATAACCGTGTACCTGATCCGCCTGCTAAAATGATCCCTTTCATCAAACTGGATTTTGGATTTTAGATTTCAGATTGGAGTATGCGTTCATTTATCTATTATTATAATGTTCTTCATAATAGTTCATGTATACACCAGTGGTGACATCAGTTAACCATTTCTCATTTCCCAGAAACCAATCTACTGTTTTTTCAAGGCCCTCTTCAAACGTTAATGACGGTTTCCATCCCAATTCCTTAGAAAGTTTAGTAGCATCTATCGCGTATCGCAAATCGTGACCAGCCCGATCTTTTACAAATGTTATCAATTTTCTTGATGTTCCCTTTTGGTTGCCCAGTTTCTCGTCCATCATATCACAGAGCAATTCGACTAAATCAATGTTTTTCCATTCATTAAAACCACCGATGTTGTAGGTTTCTCCAATTCTGCCTTTCTCATAAATCAGCTTAATGGCAACAGCATGATCTTCCACATATAGCCAATCACGAACATTCTCCCCTTTACCATAGATTGGAAGAGGTCTATTGTTTTTAATATTATTGATTAATAAGGGAATTAATTTTTCCGGAAAATGATTGGGTCCATAATTATTGGAGCAATTAGAAATCACAAAAGGAAGTTGGTAAGTGTTACCATAAGCCCTGACGAAGTGATCAGATGAAGCTTTCGAAGCAGAGTAAGGTGATTGTGGATCATATGATGTTTTTTCTGTAAAAAAACCTTCACTTCCCAATGATCCATATACCTCGTCTGTTGAAATATGATAAAACTTTTTGCCTTCTCCTTTAGTCCAATTCTTTGCTGCTTCAAGAAGACAAACAGTACCAATGACATTAGTTTGAACAAATTCAAGGGGATTTGAGATAGATCTGTCCACATGGGATTCAGCTGCTAAATGAATGACACCCTCAAAATCATGAAGCTCAAATAGCTTTTGAACCAACACGCTATCAGAAATATCGCCTTTTACGAACTCATAATTTACTTCGTTCTCAACGTCAGTAAGATTTTCAAGATTGCCTGCATAGGTCAACTTGTCCAGGTTTACTATGTGATACTTTTTATCCTGAACAAATCTCCTGACTACATGTGAGCCAATAAAGCCGGCTCCTCCGGTGACGAGAATATTATGAGCCATAGTATTCCTTGTACCAACTTACGAATTCTTTAACTCCAATTTCTATAGTAGTATCAGGCTGATATCCAACTGCAGCCTTTAGTGCACTCACATCAGCAAATGTTTCGGGAACGTCTCCAATTTGAAGTGGTAGGAAATTTATTTTCGCTTGTTTTTCCAGTTCATTTTCTATGGCTAATATGAAATCCATAAGTTTTATCGGGTTATGGTTCCCAATATTGAATAATTGATATGGTGCAAAGCTTGTTGCCGGATCGGGTCTGCTGGCATCCCAGTTTGGATTCGACTTAGGTGCATGTTCCAATAATCTATAGATACCTTCAACGATATCTCCAACGTACGTAAAATCCCTTTTCATGTCTCCCATGTTATACACGTCTATTGGTTCATCGTTCAAAATCGCTTTTGTAAAAAGAAACAATGCCATATCTGGTCTTCCCCACGGACCATAAACAGTAAAGAATCGCAATCCGGTTACAGGTAGTCCAAAGCTCGATGAATACGTGTGAGCCATCAATTCATTCGATTTCTTCGTTGCTGCATATAACGATATTGGGTGATCTACAGTTTGACTTACATCAAATGGCATACTGGTGTTAGCTCCATATACTGAACTTGAGGAAGCATAGACAAGATGTTCAACATTGTAATGCCGACATGCTTCCAATATATTTAAAAAAGAAGTAATGTTGGAATCAACATAGGCATGTGGATTAGTGAGCGAATATCTAACTCCTGCTTGTGCAGCAAGATTGATAACTTTTCCTATGTTATGATTTTCAAATACTTTCTTCAGTAAATCGTAATCTGCCAAATTCTGCTTATAAAAAGTATAGCCCTGGTACTCAAGTAAGATTTTGTTTCTGGCCTCTTTAAGAGAAACATCGTAATAATCGTTGATGCTGTCAATCCCTATTACTTCATGACCTTCATTTAAGAGTCGTTTTGCAACATGAAATCCTATAAAGCCTGCAGTCCCAGTAATTAAGACGGGGGTCAATTTTCCCAAAATTTGAAATTTTATGCAATGCTAAAGTTTTTGCTTTTGCCAAGCAAAACAAAACGAAGTTTCCAATCCATGATACACGTTTCAAACGTACCTTTGCGAGGTGCAAAAAATGATTGAGCTAATCAAAAAAGACCTTATTGTGGACTGGAGACAGCAGAATCCTATTTCTGGTATTCTGCTGTATTTGGCTTCAACAATCTTCACTTCATATATGGCCTTTAGGGGGTTCATCAGTATCGAGGTTTGGAACGCACTTTTTTGGATTATTATTCTATTTACCGCGATTACAGCTATCTCCAAAAGCTTTATGCAGGAAGAAAGAAGATCCCTTTATTATTTCTTCCTGGTAAAACCACAACTTTTGATCACAGCCAAACTGATTTATTCTTTCATCTACCTCCTAGCTTTGGCAATTCTATCACTTCTTATCTTTTCTATACTTTTTGGGAATCCCATTAGTGACTATTTATTTTTTGTTTTCAATTTGGGTCTTGGGTGCCTTGGCCTATCTTCTGCTTTTACTATGATTTCGGCAATATCATTTAAGGCAAGCAATCGCTCGATCATTATGGCTGTACTTGGCTTTCCTGTAATAATTCCTGTTTTGATCTTATCAATTAGTAATTCGGCAAAAATTCTCGATCAAACTATTTGGGCACAAGTGCAGGGCAACATGCTCACGCTTGTCTCGATTGATGTGATTATCATTGCACTCGCTTTTATTCTATTCCCCTTTATTTGGAAGTCTTGATGGGATATCTATTAAAAACAAATTGGTGGAAATGGTTGTGTATTATACTACTTACCTACACGATAATTGGTGGCCTTCTTTTACCGGTGCCAAAACTCCCTATTCTTAACGAAACCATTCGTGTATTACATTTTCATGTGCCTATGTGGTTTGGGATGATCCTGGTATTTACCGGCTCAGTAATTTATGCGATTAAATACCTTAAAACGAACAATTCCAAATTTGACATTTATAGTTCTCAGCTTGCTAGCACAGGGATTGCTTTTGGTGTACTTGGAATTGTAACCGGTATGGCATGGGCCGCTTATACCTGGGGAGAGCCATGGAGCAATGATCCAAAGCAAAATGCTTCTGCCGTGTCTCTTCTTATATATCTGGCTTATTTTGTGCTTAGAAACTCACTGAATGACGAGCAACAGCGAAGCAGAATATCAGCAGTATATAACATTTTTGCTTTTACATTGATGATCCCTTTGTTATTTATCCTTCCTCGAATGACAGACAGTCTTCACCCTGGTAATGGAGGCAACCCTGCATTGAGTGCTGTAGACCTGGATAATGACCTTAGAAAGGTGTTTTATACGGCAGTAATTGGATGGACATTGCTGGGATATTGGATTGCATCAATAAACATTAGATTGTCATTAGCACATCAAAAAATTGAAAATGCCAGCTAAGCTGGATTTGTTTATGAATCACTTCACATCTTTACTATTTCGTCTTACTTTTTTATTTACAATTCTTCTTGCGCCAGTTGTCTCGGAAGCTCAGGTAGAGATGGCTGATAATTTCAGAGGTGAAGGAAAGATCTATGTCGTAATAGCTATCATTCTGATCATTCTTACTGGTTTTTTCTATCTGCTTTATAGACTTGACAAAAAAACCAAGCGCTTGGAAAAAGAGATCTCTCAAAACGAAGATTGAGCATAAAATTCTAACAATTCTTTCGGCTTTGCGCGTCTAATAACCGACCTTTGCGTTTTTAAAGAAAAGATGAAAACAAGATATATAGTATCCATTGTAATCATTGCCATTGCAGTAGTAATTATCATGCTTATGGCAGGGGACGCAAGTTCTTATGTGACGTTTAAGGAGGCGAAAGCACTTTCAACCAAGGGCTTCAAAAAAAGCATCCATGTGGTGGGACAATTGACACGATCGGAAGGTGGAGAGATTATTGGGATTGAAGAGAGCCCTGATAAACTTTCATTTAAATTCCAGATGGTTGATGAGAATGGATTCATACAACAGGTTTTCCATTCTAATCCCATTCCAACTGATTTCGCAAAATCAGAGCAGGTGGTCATAATTGGTACCTACAATGATGAAAACTTCATCGCGGAAAAAATTCTCCTGAAATGTCCGTCTAAGTATCAGGAGGAAGCGGATCTAAGTGCTGGACTGTAATTTTTCGTTGCTGTGATACACTACTTTGAAGGTCAGCTTGGACATATTTTCGTCATCCTTGCATTTGTAAGCAGCGTACTTGCATCACTTGCTTTCCTGAAAGGACGTCACCAGGAAGAAAGTTGGTCTTCCTTCGGTAGCAAAGTATTCTATGTTCATGCTTTCAGTGTCATTGGAATTGTTGGAACACTTTTCTACCTCATCAATAATCATTATTTCGAATATCACTACGTATACAGCCATACCTCTACTCTTCTCCCAGTGCATTACCAGATTTCCAGTTTCTGGGAAGGGCAGGAAGGATCATTCCTGCTATGGATGTTTTGGAATGCGATACTTGGAGTAATACTGATCAATACCAATAAATTCTGGAAGGCTCCTGTCATGTTGGTCATGAGTTTGACCCAGGTTTTTTTGGCTTCCATGATTTTGGGAGTTGTGGTCTTTAATGTCAAAATTGGAAGTTCTCCTTTTTTGTTACTTCGTGAGGTTTTGGATGCTCCAATCTTCAAAACGGACCCCAACTTCATTCCTGAAGATGGTAATGGATTAAATCCCCTACTTCAAAACTATTGGATGGTTATACACCCTCCTACACTGTTTTTGGGTTTTGCTACCACGGTTATTCCGTTTGCCTATTGCATCGGTGGTCTCATTATTGGAAAAAATAAAGAATGGATCCGGCCTGCTTTACCCTGGGCTCAATTTTCAGCATTGGTTCTTGGAGTTGGGATATTGATGGGTGCCTACTGGGCATATGAAACATTGAACTTTGGTGGGTATTGGAATTGGGACCCTGTTGAAAACGCCATCTACGTGCCGTGGCTCATTTTGATTGCTGCAGTTCATGTAATGATCGCTTACAAGAAAAGTGGATCTGCTTTAAAGCTGTCAATGATTCTTTCGGTTGCCACATTTGTTTTGGTACTATATGCCACATTCTTAACAAGGAGTGGCATTTTAGGAAATTCTTCTGTTCATTCTTTTACAGACCTGGGTCTGTCGGGTCAATTGTTGATCTATCTATTGGCCTTCCTCGTCCTTTCTGTTTTTCTGATTGCAAAAAGATGGAAAGACATTCCAGTGACCAAAAAAGAGGTGTCTACTTATTCTCGCGAATTCTGGATTTTTATGGGAGCTGCTGTCTTATGTTTCATGGGATTCCAGGTTTTGGCCGGCACGTCAATTCCAGTTTACAATGCCATAGCCGATTCATTAGGTTTTAACCTAAACATGGCTCCTTCAACAGACACTTACAAGGCTTATTCTCTACCGCAGCTGGTATTATCCATATTCCTTGCAATTTTTTCTGGCACCGGGCAATTCTTCTGGTGGAAAAAAATGGATAAAAAGAAATTAAAAGAGGAGCTGACCTTCCCATTCATGATCTCTCTCGGTATTTCCGCAGTTGTGATTGTCCTTGGAAAAATTACCGCCCCGGCTTACTTAATTCTTTTGATTGCGACTGTATATTCAATCGTAGCAAATTCTAAGATCCTTATTTCGATTGCAAGATCCAATTTCAAATTGGCCGGTGGATCGATTGCACACATTGGAATCGCCTTGATGCTGGTTGGTATCTTGTTTTCCTCGGGTTATTCCAAGATCCTCTCCACCAACTATACATCAATGGTCTGGAGTAACGAATTCCCTGATGAAGTAAATCAGAATAATTTGCTCCTATTCATCAACGAGCCCCGGCAGATGAATGAGTATTCAATGATCTATAAAGGCATAAGAAAACTCACCAAAGAAGTTGGGATGGTTGATGAAAACCTTTTATCATTGACACTCAACCCATTAAAGGTTGTCAGGAATTTAAATGACCAACTTGACACCCTCACGCTTTTTAGTGCTGAGAACAGCTATTTCGAGGTAGAGTATCATACGGAAGAAGGCAAGCAGTTCACACTTTATCCGAGAGTCCAGATTAACGAGACAATGAATATGACGGTCTACTCTCCTGATATTCATCGAACGATTGGTGCAGATATGTATACACATGTCAGAACTTTCCCCAAGCCAACATCGGAAGAGGATTGGGGCGATCCACAGGAAATCAAAGTTGCTGTTGGGTCCAATTTCTTTATTAACGATTATGTGGCTACCCTGGAAAGACTGGAGCCAATCAGTCAAATAAACGGGAAATCATTAGATGAAAATGATGTAGCAGTCAAAGCTGTAATAAATGTTCAAGGCGAATATCAAGACTATCTTTCTGAACCCATTTTTATTATTAAAGACAGGGAGTTTGTTGGACGAGTGGATGATCATGTGAATGATCTTGCTTTTATGATCTCAATTCAAAACATTCTTCCTCAAGAAAATTCTGTTGTATTCTCCACACGCACCACTCAAAAGGATTGGATCATTCTTGAGGCTGTGAAAAAACCCTGGATCAATCTTCTTTGGATTGGTACATTCCTATTAGTACTTGGATTCACAGTGGCAATTATCCGTCGATATTCTGAATTTATAAAAATGCGGGACAAAGGCGTTGAAGCCTGATATTCAGCTACTTTTACATTATGAGTAAGGTGGCGATCATTGGGAATGGAAACGTTGGCTATCATTTCTACACCAGGATTTCGAAAAAACATGAAGCAATGCTTTTCTCCAGAAATGCGGACGCTGCAGAAATTCACTTGCTAGATGATTTTGACCCTGGCGATTTCGAATTCAGCCTGCTTTGTTTACCCGATGATGTAATAAAGGAGTTTTCGGATACAATCCAGAAGTCAGATTGTACCATTATCCACATGTCAGGAGCAAGGCCCATTTCAGATCTTGGCACACATGAAAACCGAGGTGTGGTTTATCCCTTACAAACCTTTACAAAGGAAAAGACAGTTGATTTTTCATCCTTTCCCATTTTTATTGAGGGCACAGGAAATACGGAAAAACCGATTTTTTCCTTTGTGAGGAGTTTCAGCACCGACGTACGATTAATGAGCTCCGAAAACAGAGCCAAACTTCACCTGGCTGCCGTGTTTGCTTGCAATTTCACGAACCATATGTATCACATTTCAGACATTATTCTGTCCGAGATTGGTATATCGTTGAAAGATTTTAAACATCTAGCCAGTGAAACACTGGATAAAGCTGTAGAATTGACCCCTAAAAAATCGCAAACCGGGCCGGCAGCCAGAGACGATTTTGAAACCATGTCCAATCATGTTCGAATGATTGAAAACAAAGATTGGCAAGAAATTTATGAACTCATTTCGCAAGACATCCGTAAATCTCAAGGATGAGTGTTCGACTGAGTGATATCACCGGATTCTTAATAGCAAGCCGTATCCCGAATCTCCTAATAATCGCCTACACCCAATTCGCTACGGCAAAATTTCTCATGTCTATTAGTGTCCCCAGAATTGTAACTATTGATTTTCTATTGCTCTTGGTCAGTACCGGTATGATTGGTGCTGCAGGATACATCATCAACGACTATTTCGATCAAAAAATCGATATGATCAATCGTCCAAAGAAGGTTGTGGTAGGACCTGATCTACGAAGAAGGCTTGCACTTCTCTCACATATTATGCTCTCCACAACAGGCATCGCTATTGGGTTCTATATTGATCCGATGATAGGTGCGGTCCATATTTTTTCTACAGGAGCCCTTTTTACATATAGCATTGGGATAAAAAGAGTGTTATTGTTGAGCACATTGACCATTTCCTTTTTAACAATTCTAACGATCCTTCTGGTTATGGTTTTCTTTAGGGAAATACATATCCTCGCATTGATCTACTCCTTATTTGGTTGCGCGGCTGTTTTTATAAGAGAAACCCTGAAAGACATCATTAGCTCAAAAGGAGAGCAGGTATTTGGAATCCAGTCCGTTCCTATAATATGGGGATTGAGAGGCGCCAAATTGATTATTTACGTGGTGTGTTTGGCTGGAATCTCGCTGCTCACAGTATACCTATTGGCCCTTCCGAATTGGACCGTTCGAATATTCTTTGGAGCTCTACTTCCAATTATTTTATGGTTTATATACCGACTTGTAAAAGCCGACAAGATTCAGGATTTCAAGAACTTGAAAGCATTCATAGATATAATAATTGTGGGTGGATTAGTAAGTATGAGTCTGGTCTAAAACATCTCCATTATGCTGGTAACGGTAAATTCACCAACCTTATAAACAACAATACCACCTAGAATAAGACTAAACAAAACCTTGATGAAAGTTGCTACAAGAAATCCAAGGAAGGATCCAAAGCCAGATTTAAACGCGGACCTTATGTGATTACCTCCGTACAAATCACCAATTATGGCTCCCAGTAAAGGTCCTATTATAATTCCGAATGGAATCGGAAGGATAATTCCTGCCACGATCCCAATCATCCCGCCTATAACTCCTGCCTTTGTTCCACCGAATTTTTTTGTTGCAGCCACTGGTAACGCATAATCTGCCGCAGTAACAATCAAAACCAATATTCCCCATACCACAAATGAAGTGGTACTGAAAGTAGTTTCCTCTGAAATATAATGGGTGGTAATTAATGATGCATAGGAAAGTAATGGGCCTGGGAGTGGGGGAAGAACTGAAAAAATTACACCTCCCGCCAATAGTAAAATGGACAGTATGATTAAAATAGCTTCCATTAATGATCCTTGAATATAGTGCTTTTGATTACTTTCCACTCACTCTTTATGATACCATAAACAACAGTGTCCCTTCTTCTTCCTCCCCTGGTATACCTGTGATTTCTGAGAGTTCCATCATGCCTTGCACCAATTTTCTCCATTGCCCTTCTGGACCGAACATTTATTTTGTCCGTCCTAAGTTCGAGCCGTTCAATATTCATTACTTCAAAGGCGTGACACAACATCAGAAACTTCATGTGTTTGTTAATGCCGGCACCAATAAAATCACCACCAATCCATGTCCAACCAATCTCAATATTTTTTTCTTTCCACTCAATATTGCCGTAGCTTGTTGAACCAATAATTTGTCCTGTTTCCCTCAACTTGACAGCAAAAGTCATTTTTTTTCCATCATTTGATTCAGCAAGTAATTGTAACATCCATTTTTCCATCTCTTCAGGTGGAGAGAGGTCAACAGTAAACCACCTCCAGATCTCCTGATCTCCACAAACCTCCTTAAGCGATTCGATGTGATCCAGGTTTAGTGGTTCGAGAGAAACTTTACCATCTGAAAGAGTTCTATAAAATTCCTTCATGTTCGATTAAATAACAGTTGCAATTTAACTGAGAATAGCTGCAAACCTGAACCTGGTAGATGGTATAAATTTCTAGTTTTAATGAAAGTTATTAATTAATTGAGAGGCTTTCGTAAAGCCCCAACCACCTCCCAGCGTTTTTCATTTTGTGCATACAGAATAAGACTTGAGCGTGATAGATCCATGTCTTCTGGAATTTCCAACTTCAGGACATTCGACTGTCCATCAAATTGCCTGGTTTTGAAGGATCGAACCACGTTATCGTGAAAAAGCTGTCTCCCTCTGTTTTCTCCCCTTGTCACGTTCTGTGAAAGCCCTCT
This sequence comes from Cyclobacteriaceae bacterium, assembly GCA_028278585.1. Taxonomy (GTDB): domain Bacteria; phylum Bacteroidota; class Bacteroidia; order Cytophagales; family Cyclobacteriaceae; genus Ekhidna. The sequence continues at coordinate 12,312 of JANQEC010000224.1, forward strand.
CTCTACAAGTGCTGCATTAAGAATGACACGATCATCGCTATCTGAACTAACTTCAATGACGACTTCTTTTCCATCTAATTTCATTTCATCAAGCTTTATGGAATAGGTTGGTTCTTTTGTTTTAAGCTTCTCGAAGGTGCTTTTCCATTTTGTCCGATTCGATCCTACAAACTCGTACTTTCCATTTACAACCATTTGTGGAGTGTAAACCTGGTTGGAATAAAACTTCCTTGCATATGTTCTTTGTCGCTGTGTAAAAAGTTGATCAGCGTACGGGTCCTTCCAACCAATATAATCCCAATAATCAACATGAAATGATATGCCAATTACGTCGACCTCATCGTATTCCGTATCTACTATTTCTGACATTAAACGATCTGCTGGGGGGCAACTTGAGCAACCTTCTGAAGTGAACAATTCAATAAGAATGAAGGGCTTTTCATCAGGTTCGTAAAAAGTCATTATCCCAATAAAGGCAAAGAATGAAATAACCGTCTGCATGCTGCAATTTCATTTTAAAAAGCAATAAAACAGATCCGGCTGAAGTCTAAAGTAGGTTGGGAGACAGTTTTTAGTACTGGAAAAGTCCGTGCTCCGACTGAATGATAACCTCTTTGGATTCACTGGCTTCTACTCGTCCAACCACCTGGGCATCCACGTTGAAAGATCTGGATATTTCTATAATCTCATCTGCTGATTCTTCATCCACATAAAACTCCAACCGGTGGCCCATATTGAATACTTTGTACATTTCTTTCCAATGCGTACCACTTTCCTCCTGGATCATTTTATAAAGAGGTGGGATAGGAAGAAGGTTGTCCTTGATGATTCTCAAGTCCTCAACAAAGTGCAAAATTTTAGTTTGTGCTCCTCCGCTGCAGTGTATCATTCCATGAATCTCCGAATGCATCTCATTCAAAATTTCCTTAACAATTGGGGCATACGTTCGTGTCGGTGACAATACAAGCTTACCTGCATTTAAGGGTGATCCTTCAACCTCGTCGGTGAGCTTTTTAGATCCTGAATAAACAAGATCCATATTCACCCCTTTGTCAAAGGATTCAGGGTACTTGCTTGCATACTCTTTGGAAAAAACATCATGTCGTGCCGATGTGAGTCCATTGCTCCCCATCCCGCCATTGTATTCCTGCTCATAAGTAGCCTGGCCATAGGAGGCCAGACCAACGATCAGATCTCCGGGACGAATATTGCTATTATCGACTACATCCCTTCTTTTCATTCTGGCTGTGACTGTGCTATCCACTATGATGGTTTGAACAAGATCTCCAACGTCAGCTGTTTCTCCACCAGTAGAAAAAATTCCTATCCCATTGTCTCGAAGCATTTGAAGCACCTCTTCTGTTCCATTAATTATTTCTGAAATTACTTCTCCCGGAATTAGATTTTTATTCCGTCCTATAGTTGAGGACATCAAAATATTATCTGTGCAACCCACACAGAGCAAATCATCGGTATTCATGATGATGGCATCCTGGGCTATTCCTTTCCATACATTTAGGTCACCCGTTTCTTTCCAGTATAAATAAGCAAGTGAAGATTTGGTGCCGGCTCCATCCGCATGCATAATGGTACAATAATCCGGATCGTTGGCTATGTCTTCAACAATTTTACAAAATGCTTTAGGGAAAAGGCCCTTATCAATGTTTTTGATGGCCGTGTGAACATCTTCTTTATCAGAAGAAACTCCTCGCTGGGCATAGCGATCAATCATGCTTTTTTCTTTGCAAAGAAAGCTATTATTCGTTTCCTTTTTCGCTATCTATGAAGAAACGATCATATTCATCCGCTTCCTCTCCAGGAGCTAAGTTGTCGTTTCGATCCCTTGGATTGTATTTGAGCACTTTGAATTCAGTACGTCGGTTTCTTTGATGCTCTTCTTCGTTCTCGGCGTTCTGCACAATAAGTTGTGATTCACCATACCCTTTAGCTACGATTCGCTCAGGTGCAACACCTTCAGATATGATATATCGTACTGCAGATTGTGCTCTTCTCCTGGAAAGGTCGAGGTTGTAATTATCGTCAGCCCGGGCATCGGTATGAGATCCCAGTTCAATGTAAATCTCCGGATTGTCATTCATGATGAGAACCAGGCTATCCAATACCAAGGCTGCATCCGATCGGATGTCTGCTTTATTAAAATCGTAATAAATGTTGTTAAGAACGATGGCTTTCTCCAGCACAATCCGATCCATCTTGATCTTGGTTTCAAAATTTATATTGGTCACTGTCTCAGTTAGCTCTGATTTGTCAACGGTTTTCCCAATTGTGCTGAAGTCTTTTCTTGTTGTGAAGTAATCCGTCTTTTCACCAATCAGATCGTAGTTTTCCTCTGTATAAACTCTAAAGTTAAATTGTCCGTCATTGCCTGTGAAGGTTTCGTCAATGACGGTACCATCGTCAGCGGTTAAGGTAACTTTTGTATTTGGTAAAACAATCTCCTCTCCAGAATCATCGGTGGTAACCGTAGTTCCGGCCAGGAAGTAGTTGACCACTCTGAGATTCGGATCATCATTCACGAAAGTATAGATGTCATCATCACCGGCACCTCCTTTTCTATTCGATGTGAAAAAGCCACGAGTAAGATTGAATTCATAGTATCCAAAGTCATCCTGATGAGAATTCATTGGTTTTCCCAAATTTTCAACCGAAATGTGGCCACCCTGTCTTACGGCTCTAAAAATATCCAAATGCCCAAGGCCATGATGTCCATTGGATGAAAAATACAGACTTCCATCACTACTTATAAAAGGAAACATTTCATTTCCCGGAGTATTGATTTCCGGACCCATATTTCTAACATCAACCCACCTACCGCGTCTGTTTATTGTTGCCGAATAAAGATCGTTTCCTCCATAGCCGCCAGGTCTATCTGAGGAGAAATAGAGTGTTTTTCCATCCTGACTCAATGCCGGCGTAGAATCCCAGGCATCCGGATCATTTATTGAAAGTGGAATTGGATCTGACCATTTCCCGTTTCTAAATCTTGAAAAAAAGAGGTGTACGTTGGAATAGCCTGTCGCTTTGCCGTTGTTCCCTTTAGCAAAAATGATAGAATTACCTCCTGGCATTACTGCGATGGAACCTTCATTCGTATCAAAATGATTGATGACCGGATCTAGCGGACTGAGTGTAGCTAAGTTCACGTTAGCTCCTCTTGTTGCTACTTTATAAATGTCAGTAAAGTGTGTTCCTGTTGTCTTATAAATTTTACCTCCATCCCGGTTAGAAGTAAAGTACAAAAAGTTATTGCTGTATACTGGTGAATATTCTGCGCTGGCCGTATTGATGGCATTCAAATTCTTTATTCGATAGTAACTGTTTTGTCCGTGCAGATCACTGATGTTATCTATGCTATGAAGTTCCTTCTCAGCCAATTTCTTCATGTGAGGATCGCTGGCTTTTGGAATATACTTTTCTAGAATAGCTCGAGCTTCATCATATTTCTGTTCCACTTTCAGACCATGCGCAAGATGTACATGTACTGACTCATTTGTAGTACCTTGTTTTAACGCTTCTTTATAAAAGGGGATTGACTCGATGAGTCGATTTGATTTTTGGAATGCGTCTCCAACAGTTACATTCTCTTCTGCAGTGTTTTTCTTTGGATCATCTCCGTGTTTTGCAATCACCGCATCAAATTCCTCTTTGTCAATGCTGCTTTGTATGGAGCATCCTACAGCCAGAATGCTGAACAATACCATGAATAAATTTCGCATAATACTTATATAACGAATTTTTACCGAATCTGATTATCGAATTTACTTAATAAGAATAACAAGAAGAGACAAAAAGGCCCTAATTAAAAAACCGGTTTAACCAGGTTTCATTGCTCTCTACAAGCCATTTACTTCTAAAATCTCCTAAATTTTGAACGGTATTGTTAAACACCTTAGTGCTTGGAACAACAGTTTTTTGGGCAACTTTTTCCTTTAACCCATGTGCTGGCAAAAGCTCGATATTGTCATCAATCATGAAAGCGACTTTATCGTTGTTTAAGAGCGAAATTCCTAGCTCATTTTCCAGGCTTCTTATGAAACTAACAGAGGCATCTATGCTGCATCCGCTTGCCTGGCCAACTTTTTCATCCAGGGTTATAACTATGAACCTGTTATGTAAAACTTCAAAGGAAGCTTTTAAATCATTTCCATGGGCCGTCCAATCACTAATGAATATGGACGAGGTCTTATTGATAAATTCTATTTCCGGATCTTTCAATTCTCGCTCAGCCTGATATATCCACAAGCGAGAAGTATCCGGCATTTGATCAAATGCTACTAACATATAATCCTATAAACCTTCATGTTCTGCAATGAGTTCCGCCAAATCTTTCACCTTGACAGATTCTTCTTTTTCCTTGTTTTTGACGCCATCTGACATCATTGTCATACAGAAGGGGCAAGCCACGGCAATGGTATCTGCATTGGTTGCTAAAGCCTCCTCTGTTCGTTCAATATTTATCTCTTTGTCTCCGGCCTCTGCATCTTTGAACATTTGAGCGCCCCCTGCTCCACAACAAAGGCCTTTTGTCCGACATCTTTTCATTTCAACTAACTCCGCATCAAGTGCTTCCAATACTTCTCTTGGAGCTGAATAGACATCATTGGCTCTACCTAAGAAACACGAGTCATGATAGGTGATCTTCTTGCCTTTAAATTCACCGCCTCCTTTCAACTCTACTTTTCCTTCATTGATCAGCTCCTGCAAAAACTGAGAATGGTGAACCACCTCATAGTTTCCTCCCAATTCCGGGTATTCATTTTTGAGTGTGTTGAAGCAGTGTGGGCATGCCGTAACAATTTTTTTAATTTCATATCCATCCAATACCTGGATATTTGCCATTGCCTGCATTTGAAAAAGAAACTCGTTCCCTGCCCTTCGTGCCGGATCTCCGGTACATGTTTCTTCCGGACCTAATACTGCGAAGTTGATCTTGACTTTGTTCAATATTTTCACAAAAGCTTTTGTGACATTCTTGTATCGGTCATCATAGGACCCAGCACACCCCACCCAAAAAAGGACATCCGGCCTTTCTCCTTTGGCTACTAGATCTGCTACAGTTGGTATTTCCATTTCGTTCATTGCTCTTCCTTTAATTCATTGGCCCAATTAAATCGATCCTGTGCTCCAAATTTCCATGGTGCAAAGTTGGTTTCAATGTTTTGAAACATCGCATTCCAGGATGCTGGTGATCCTGATTCTTCCATCGCTACGTACCTTCTGGTTTGAAGGATAATGTCCAGGGGGTTAATATTTATTGGACAAGCCTCTGTACAGGCGTTGCAATTGGTGCAAGCATTTATCTCTTCCTTAGTAATGTAATCGCCAAGCAATGATTTTCCATCCTCAAGTCCATTCTTACCAACTTCCTCCAATCGATCCCTGGTATCCATCATAATTTTTCTTGGAGAAAGTTTTTTACCAGTTAGATTAGCCGGACATTCAGAGGTACATCTTCCGCACTCTGTGCAGGCGTACGCATCCATTAAATTTTTCCAGCTCAAATCGTTTACATCTTTGGCTCCAAATTTCATCCCTTCGGGCGGTGGGGTGGCTTCTCCTTCTACAGGCATTCCCAACATTATTTTTACTTCATTCGTGATCTCTTCCATATTTATCATTTGTCCTTTTGGGATCAGCCTGCCATAATAGGTGTTGGGAAATGCCATGAAAATATGCAAATGCTTAGAGTGTGTTACATAGAGGGCAAAGGCGAAAATACCTACGATATGAAACCACCAGGCTCCTCTTTCGATCAAAATAAGATTGCTCGTATCAACGAAATTTAAGAACGGAAACATACTTGCACTTATTGAAAAAATGCCAGTCACAGTATAATGATCCACACCTCTAGTTTGAAGAACCTGATCTGCACCATTCATTCCCAGGATAGCCACCATCAACAAGATTTCAATGATAAGAATAAGGTTGGCGTCCAATGTTGGCCAACCCTTCATTTCAACTTTATGAAACCGCCCTACTCTCAAAATATTTCTCCTGATCAGGAAGAAAACACATGAGATAAGAACTCCTAATGCGAGAACTTCAAAAAAGTTGATTAGAAACGTATAAAAAGTGCCGAGGTATGGAGCAAAAATTCGATGTGTTCCAAAAAATCCATCAATTACAATTTCAAGAACTTCGATATTTATTAGAATAAATCCCAAATAAATCAATAAATGAAGGAATGCTGGAATTGGTCGTTTGAACATCTTCTTTTGACCAAAAGCCACAAGTAACATGATTCTCAATCGTTCACTTTTGTTGTCTGACAGGTTTGCTGCTTTGCCTAATTTGATGTTATCAGATATTTGTTTGATTCTTTTAAGAATCAAAAATCCGAAGAAACCAGCTACGACTAAAAAAATAATTTGAGGGAGATACTGCATGAATAATGAATTCCTGTTTAACTATTGTTTTAAATGTTTTGCCTTTTCATAGAATTCTCTACTTTTGCCAACTCATTTTTTGGTGCTGTAGCTCAGTTGGTAGAGCATCGGACTGAAAATCCGTGAGTCGGTGGTTCGAATCCACTCAGCACCACATCTTAAAGCTGTCTCTTAGACAGCTTTTTTTGTTTAACTCAACTCAGTCTTCACAGTCCGTGAGTCGGTGGGTGGAACGCCACCGATCAAATCCAATCAGCACCACATCTTAAAGCTGTCTTTTGGACAGCTTTTTTTGTTTAACTCAACTCAGTCTTCACAGTCCGTGAGCCGGTGGGTGGAACGCCACTCCGATCAAATCCAATCAGCACCACATCTTAAAGCTACCCAAATCGGATGGCTTTTTTCATTTCCCGAATATAAATCAATCCTTACATTCAGTATGCATGCATACTATTTTAATGGGTCTCTTTTTTGGTTAATTTGCATTTGATAATCAAAGGGGTTCATGATTATCCTCACCACTCATTTAAATAACCACTAAGATGCAGTTAGTACGTCTCAACGAACTGAAAATACGTCATAAAGTCACTTTGGCATTTTCGGTAATTATTTTAATCTCGATTGGTTTTGTTTGGTTTTCTCTTTACAATCTAAACCTTGTTCAGGAAGGCCTGGCAAATCCCGAGTTAATCAATGTTCTAGAACAAGCTTCTCCTGAGACACTCTCTGAATTTCGGGCAAATACTTCCAGACTTAATGGCATGTATTCACAAGCCTTCATATTTCTAGTTACAGCTATAGTTATAGCCGTTGCAGGTGGCTATTTGCTTTCCAAAAGTATTATGGAGGAACTGGGGATTGAACCCTATGAAGCAGCAATGATAGCAAGCAACCTGGCTGTTGGAAACACGGGATTTGAGCTTAACAAACCAAAAATTCGCGGGCTATACAAAGATATGAGAACAATGATGATGAACCTCGGTAGGATTGTCCGTGAGACGATCCAGGTATCTGATAATCTGGCACTATCATCCCAGCAATTTTCTTCCGGTTCCCAAAAAATAAGTGACATGGCCAATGAACAGACAGCTTCTGCAGAAGAGGTTGCCTCTTCGATGGAGGAAATCGTTTCTTCCATTCAGCAAAATTCTTCTAATGCTGAAGAAACCGAAAGGATCAGTAGAAAGGCCACCGAGTTAATCACTGAGGTAAATGATTCTGTAAAGCAGACTTTATCAAGAATGACAACCGTCTCTGAAAAAATCAAGATCATTGGCGAAATCGTACAGCAAACCAATATCCTCGCACTTAATGCTGCTGTTGAAGCATCGAGAGCAGGAGAACACGGTAAAGGATTTGCAGTAATCGCTTCAGAAGTCAGGAAACTGGCTGAAAAAAGCAGCTCTGCAGCTGAGGAAATTATCGAGCTAACCGAATCCAGCGTTGACGTGGCTGGAAGGTCAGACCAGCTTTTAACGGAAGTAATACCTGATATTCAACGAACTTCACAGCTTGTCCAGAATATAGTTACAAGCTCCAAGGAGCAAAGCTTATCATCTGAACAAATCAACAATGCGCTTCAACATCTCAATGAAACAGTTCAACATAATGCCGCTGCGGCAGAAGAGATGGCGGGAAGTAGTAATGAATTAAGAATGCAAGCTGAAAGTTTGAAGACCACAATTTCTTTCTTCAAGAGGAACTAAAAGAATAATTTTCTCGTATAATTTGTTAGGATATATACCGATCGGTATATTTGCGATTAGATCATGAGAAATCCTCAACATACAAGGCAATTGATCATTGACAAGGCGTTACCCATTTTTAATACGAAAGGGTATAATGCCGCGTCCTTGTCCGATATTACCTCTGCGACAGGAATTACCAAAGGAGCTATCTATGGCAACTTTAAAAACAAAGATGAAGTTGCCTCTGCAGCTTTTGATCATGCAGTTGAAATTATTATCTCCTTTCTATCAAAGCATGTACGTTCTAAAAACAATGCTCCTGATAAACTTAGAGCTATTGTTGATTATTACGCTGAATACGTAAACAATCCACCAATACCAGGTGGATGTCCTATTCTCAACTCATCTATTGAGGCGGATGATAATCTTCCTTTTTTGAGATCGAAGGTTATAAGAACCATTGCTTTAATGAAAGAATCTCTTTCCAAAATTGTCAATCGCGGTATTCTTGAAGGACAGATTCAACGAGGGGTTGATGCTGAGGAACTTGGTGTTTTCTTCTATGCAACAATTGAAGGGGCCATCTCACTTTCACGCATTGAAGGAGATGGTAGATCGTATAAGCATGTGAAGAACATATTATATAGAATGATTGATGAAGTATCGGTTTGAAATTTTTTTATCTATGAAAATACCAATCGGTATATAAAATTTAATGAAATGAAATGACCATAATGGTCTACGTGACCCGGTCCTTTAATCATTGATCCAAAACTGACTAAAATGATTAAAACGTACCAAATGACTCATTTCGGAAACTTTAAATCATGAAAGATACTACCACATACATAGCTGTTGAAAATGAAGACATATCACGACCAGCTGACAGGCCAGAGAAAACCAACTGGAAAATTGAACTTATTAAAAAAGGACTGAGCGTTCTTCAACATGCATCACCCCGAAAATCTGCTGAGATTATCTGGCATTATTTTACTATGCCTGGCAGAACCAAATTTTCTGAACCACAGAAAAGACTGATGAAAGAGGCTGAGATCATTGAAGCTAACTACAAAGGTGATAAGATCACGGCCTATCGATGGGGATCCGAAGGCCCAAAAGTGTTGGTATGTCATGGGTGGAGATCAAAGATTGCCGACTTCAGAAGAATGATAGAAGCTTTTGTCGAATTAGGTTATGTAGTGGAAGGAATTGATATGCGGGCACATGGTCAATCCGACGGCAAACACACAGCTTTACCTGAATATCGCGACATCATCAAAAATCACTATTCAAAACACGGCCCCTATGAAGTGGTCGTTGGGTATTCCCTGGGGGGTATTGCTTCTGGTATTGTGCTCCATGAATTGTCACAAGTGATGCATCCAAAGCATTACTACCTGCTTTCGGCGCCTCCATACGTTCGCTACTTTTTCAGGGATCTCATCAACGATATAGGCTGTAATGATGCAGTGTATGATGCCATGTGTGATTTGGTCGAAACCTATTATTATCAAAACATTGACTACTTCGATCTCCGGGATAAAACTGCGAATCTAAGTCATATCAATACGCATCTCATGTATTGCGAAGATGATGAAATGGTTCCTTTCACCAAAGGAGAAGAACTTGAAGCCAAATGGCCAGAAGCATCATTTGTACACGCCAAAGGTTTGGGTCATTACAAAATCATTGCTAATGGTTCAATAATTAAATACATCACGAAAACAGTAATTGAAAAATGAAACTAATAGTAAAAAAAATCAACGAGATAAAGGAAACGATAGCTCTTATCAGGTATCTCCTAGAGGCTAAGTCTTTATTCCACTTCATATTGGAGTAAATATGCCAATGGAGTAAGGCTATTTCAATCCAACTACAGAGTAGTTCTGAAAGGAAGTTTACTCAACGAGGATCAGTTAAGATCAGTCGTTAATTCGCTTGATCCTTTAGCTAGTTAGCATTACTTGATGCCCTTTAAAGCCATGATCTCCTTAGGACTGAGGTGACGAAACTTACCCCTTGGGAGATTTTTTTTGGTTAAAGATCCAAACATGACACGATCAAGTCTTTTTACATCATATCCAAGGTGTTCGAATATTCTTCTAACAACCCTATTCCTACCGATATGTATCTCAATTCCAAGAACAGAGCTGTCATCGCCAATAATCGCTAGTTCATTTACCGGTACGAGTCCATCCTCAAGCTCAATCCCTTTTAAAACAGCCCTGAAGTCCTCCTTCCCAATCGGTTTATCGAGCTCAACCTGGTAGATCTTTTTTACTTTATGAGAAGGGTGAGTAAGTTTTTTCGCGGTTTCTCCATCATTGGTAAAGAGAAGAAGTCCACTAGTATCTCTATCCAACCTACCTACTGGATAAATGCGTTCGTCACAGGCTTTCTCCACCAATGACATGACCGTTTTTCGCTCCTGCGGGTCGTTAGTAGTGGTTATGAAACCTCTTGGTTTATTAAGTAAAACGTATTGATGAGGTTGAGACCTTAATGTCCGACCTTTATAAACTACTTTATCCGTTTTCTTCACTTTCAATCCCATCTCCTTCACGACTTTCCCATTCACCTTGATCAGACCCTCAGTGATCAGGTTGTCAGCTTCCCTGCGCGAACAAACACCTGCATTCGCAATAAACTTATTGAGACGTATTTCTGAAGAAGAGGAAGTCGAAACTTTTTTCTTTGGCCGTTTCATTCCTTCTCCTCACCAATCGAGTTTTCCTCGGTAGCGAAATCTTTTGGAGTTGGGAGCTCTTTCAGGTCATTTATACCAAAGTAATCCATGAATTTCTGGCTCGTTCCATATAAAAGTGGTCTACCAACGCCTTCAGATTTTCCCCTGATCTCTATGAGCTCCTTTTCAAGTAATTTCTGAATTGAATAATCACAACTTACTCCTCGGATCTGCTCTGCTTCACTTTTTGTTACCGGCTGCTTATATGCGATGATTGACAATGTTTCGAGCGCCGAATTTGACAGCCTCTTCTTTGATTGCTGCTTCAAAAGGATTCCGATACTGGCCTGATAGGCCGGCTTTGTCAAAAACTGGTATCCTCCACCTGATTTTGTCAATTCAAACGAAAAAGCGTCAGCTTTAAATTTTTCCTGGATGGTTGTCAATCCTTCTGATATATCCTTTGAAGGGACATCCGCATCGAACATTTCCTTTAAACAGTTTTGTATTTCTCCCTCTGTGATGGGCTTAGGAGAACAAAACACCAATGCTTCAATATGATTCGCCAGGTAGTCCATTAGGAGGACTTGTTCATCTTGGCAGCTATGCTATGTTGCGTGTGTGGCACAGCTCTTAGTCTTTCCTTGGAAATGAGTTTCCCGGTATCTATGCAGATACCATAGGTACCATTCTTTATTCGTACCAAGGCGTTTTCCAGGTTGTTGATGAATTTCTGTTGCCGGCCTGCCAATTGACTCAGCTGTTCTTTCTCAGCAGTATCCGCCCCATCTTCCAGCGTTTTAACCGAAGAAAAATTGTCCCCGGAATCATCCGAATCCCTGGTAAGTGAGGCCTTTAGCGTACTTAACTCTTTTTGCGCTTTTTCAAGCTTTTCTTTTATTAGGTCTTCAAACTCCTTGAGCTCTTTCTCAGTGTATCTTGTCTTAGCAGCCTTCTTTGCACTCATTCTCGTAGCATTTAAAGTCCATAAAATGATTTAGCATGGCGAAAATACCCAGAATGGATGAGAAATTGGGAATCGAGTGTCAAAATCAGCACGAACAATCCGAATTGTATGTATTAGGGATTAGCTAAGCTGTACTGATTTATATCGTCATCAATGCGATCTAGTATAAACAACTTTGTGCCGTCTCGGTTAAAAGCAATTCCATATGCCTCATTAGATTCAACGCTTATGTCAAGCGGACTACCTGCAAAAATGGGATTCCGTACTGCCAGGTCTACTGGTGAAGTATAATTCAGTGTTTGACCAATGGTGGTGAAGCATACCAATGAGAGTAGAATGGTGAGTAATTTCATGTTTGACTCTTGAGTATTAAAGTAGTGTCGTATTAAAAGCAAATCGCAAGTTTATATCTTCTTTTTTAAGTAGTCCCTGCATGTGCAAGGTTTTATGAAATAAATCTTGCGTATTTAACTATTGTAAATGGATCCATCACACGAGAATTTGCGCAGTGAGTGACTCAAAAATCCCTCCCCACAACCACCGTCTCCTTAATCACATCAGAATTGCCTGAACTATCAAAAACTTCGAAAAGAACCACATAATAGCCTAGTCTGGCTAACTCGCCCGAATTGGTGGTGC
>JANQEC010000240.1 GCA_028278585.1 Cyclobacteriaceae bacterium
TATTGAAAAATATCCCTGTGATCTCCGAATATCTAGACACTGTTGTAAAGGCCCATGGCAAACATGACAAGGATGTGGTCCAGATTCAAACGCTTTTCCAAATGGTTGCCGACGAGCTTCTGTCTCACTTGCAAAAAGAGGAGAAGATCTTGTTCCCATTTATTAAGAAAATTGAAAGTATCAAGGAAGAAGCTAAAGGATTTGAAGAATTTGATCTCATCTCAATTCAGGATCCGATCAGGATGATGGAGCTTGAACATGAAAATGCGGGCAATATCTTTAAAACAATCTCCAAGCTTTCAAACAACTACAATGTTCCACCAGGGGCTTGTAATTCTTACAGCGTACTTTATGCAAAACTTCAGGAGTTTGAAGAAGATCTACATAAGCATATCCACCTGGAAAACAATATAATGTTCCCAAAAGCACTCAAGGCCAGTCATCAACTTTTCGAGGACGGTGATCTTGAATCATTTCACCAGACTTAACCATGTTCAGGACTTACTTTTCTGAAAAAATCGCGGAACCAAGCTTATAAAACCAATTAAGGATCCGTAAATACTACCAAATACCGGTATAAACCATAATATAAACAAGGAATAGTTCCTTTCAGAATCCAGATCTTCCGCATACTGAGGATTTGCCACCAGGTAAGTGTCCAAGAAAAGAGACTGTGGGAGGCCCGTAAACAGGGTAATGCCTAGTCCTGCCAATAACCCATTTAAGAATATTTTTGAATTCACCTTTATTACCAGAATCACAACCGAGAGGAGCGCCAAACTTATCCAAATTGTCATCTCCCATCCTTGGACCAGACCAAACAAAGATAGGATCCCGTGCGCCAGGCCGAACATGGAAATGCTTAGCACCAATATCCAGTTTATTTTAACGTTTGAATTATTCATTAAATGGAAACTTTTGAAGTTGATCTAATTCTTTGATTAATATCATAAATTGGTTTTTTGCTTTCACAATGACCAGTCTATTAGAGTGTTGACTACTTTTATTAGATACTGGGATTTGAAACAAGCAGGTTACGGTTGATAAAACC
>JANQEC010000251.1 GCA_028278585.1 Cyclobacteriaceae bacterium
TCATTTCATGTGCATGTATGGGCTTCTGTGCCCGATTAAGAGGCTGTTTTCTGATAGATGGTTAGTCTGTCTGGATGGAAGTCTGTGTAGTTTGTTGTCAGTTGATAGTTGATAGTTGCTAGTTGCTAGTTAATCGGTAGTTATTTATAGTGCTATTAGTCCTTCTATTTTTTTGGCTTCTTTGTAAACTTCAATAACCTCCTCACTGGATTCCATCTGCCTCACCAAGGTTACGCTCACATATTTATTTCCGGAGCTTGGCTTTATTCTTATTTCTGCTCCTTTTACCAATTGCTCTACTGCTGGTTGCTGCTCCGTCTTCACAATAAACTTGAAGCTGTACAACCCTGGAAAATTATGAGCGCCTTCGAGTTTTTCCTTAAAAGCAATTTCTTCTGCATTCATCTACTTGAAGTTAATTTGAATTAAAATGAAAAAGGTCAATCCAGCATGTGAATTGACCTTTTGTTAAATTTTTTTATCCGTTTAAAAGAACTTATACCTCATATCTTCAATCTCCGCAAATTCTTTTATCGCATCATCTATGTTTCTACTTACATACACTCGAAAATAGGTGTAAGGAAAATCTGCAATGACGCTTGTAAATCCAACTCTTCTTTGAGCTAGCTGTTGACTGTAAGAAGAATAATCTTCAATATCTTCCGGAACGTCTTTAGTAACTAATTTAACCATCAATACACCATCCCTTACTTTGAAAGCACGCGTGTTTTCTTCTTCGTTTAATGCGAACGCCAAACCAATGGCTTCTGGTGCATAGCCAACAGATGTGATGTTGTTTGAAGAAAGTTGAACATCAGCTGTTCCGGTTTTGGCATCCTCTCCGTACGTTGAAGCAATTTCACTGAGATCATTACTGCCAACATTATTAAGTTGTTCAATAAGCAAGTCTCCCTTCTTCTCATTTCGTACAGCAACGGTTAATTGATTCCTGACATTTTCAAGATTCGCAAGACCACTTTCTTGTTTTCCAGTCATACTTGCAATAATGTACTGGTCTTCGATCTCTCGTACATCTGAAACTGCACCCATTTGCGCTTCATTATATAACCATAGCACAAGACCTCTTCCTTCACTAATAACTCCAACTCTATTTGCATTTCTGTTAACTCCATTCGCCTTCAAAACCCGATATCCCTGCGCTTCAGCGTTTGTTCGAAATTCCTCAGTATTTCCGGCTGAAGCAGCGAACAAGTCGGCCTCTCTGTAGATCGCATTGATTGTCTCGTCGGAAATGAAAAAGTCCTTCCTGATTTTGGCGACCCGATATAAAACACTATCACGGGTAATTCGATCGGCTCTTGACAGTTTGTAAAATTCGTAGTTGCCGTTTATAATCTGAGGTTCTGATACGAAACCAACTTCAACTGCATCATTTCCATCTTTCAATTGGCTGGGAAGATTATCAATTTGATACGTAAGGAATGAAAATTGATCATCTGAATTGACAACAACATAACTCGAATCATTCGTACTGTTTATCAGTCCGTCTTTTAAATCAGCAACTTCCTGGGCAACAATAGCACTGTCTTCAGAAGAAGGCTTCATGTCGAACACAATGTATTCAAGATTTCTGGACTCTTCTCTGTCATATTCTTCGGCATTATTTGAAAGATAAGTTCTAAGCTCATTGTCCGTAACAGAAACCGATGAATCACTCACAGAGAGGTAAGGAACGTAAACATATTCCAATGTTGCATTTGAGTTTTGTCCCTGGTATTCCTCTTTAGCTTCATATTTCGTTACATAATTGGTTTTGACCAATAGGTTTTGATATTTACTGACAAGCCTGCTAGGTTCCAAGGATGCTTCAAACGATAACCAGGCCGCTTGTTGCTGTGGCTCCGCTTGTGACATTTGAGCTAAAAAGTTCGTGATGTTTTCTTTAGAAAAAGTCCCTGTCTGTGGGTCTCTAAAAAACTGCTGAATCTCAGGGCTAATATTATTTCCCTGAACCATATCCACCAATTCTAAGGATGTGATGTCAAGTCCCAATTCATCAAATTGGTTCTGATAAGCAGATTCCAGGATCAATGCGTTCCATGCCTGATCTCTGATCCCGTCCAGTTCTTGTTGCGCCGGATTTCGGCCTGTGTTTAATCCAAAATTGTAAGAAAGTAAGTCAACTTTTGCCTGAAATTTTTCATTCGTAATATTCTCACCGGCCATCTCCGCAATGTCCGGGGTTTGACCACCGCCAAGAAGCGTAGAATTGCCTATAAGGTCGGTCATAATGAATGAAAGCATGGTAACCATGATCGCTCCCACTACGATCTTTCCCATCTTGTTTCTAAGTATACCAATTAGTGCCATTTGTAATGTCCTGTTTTTAAGGTCGGCAAAAATAAGAAATTATTTAGGTAATTGGCTATTAGCTAACAGTTCGAAGTTAACAGGTGACAGTCGGTCCGTACTTGTGGCTTGTCCCTTGCCACTTAGAACTGATTACTATTTAACTATTCTACCAATTAACTATTTCAGGCACCACTAGTTACTAACGCAGACTTTCGACTCCAAAACCACGCCAGGCTCAATCCAGATAATATGTGCCAAATTCCCCACCATGCTGCCACAATTGCCATCCCGCCCAGACCATCAAAAAAGGTGAAGATGAGCAACAATCCTAATCCGGAATTTTGGATACCAGTTTCGATGGCAAGTGTTCTTTTATCCTCGGTTTTCAATTTGAACAAATTCGCTATCTGAAATCCACAAGTTAGGGCTATGGCATTATGTACCAACACCAAAAAAATAACCATGTGTACATAAGAGAGAAACAGGTCGAAGTTCGCCTGGAATGCCATGAAAACGATCGCTGCAAAAATTAAAATCGAACTGTAGTGCATGATTGGGTGCAATCGATCTGCAATTACTGGCTTGTATTGTCTTAACAGCATCCCAAGGGTTATCGGGATCAGCAACAGCATTGTGATGGTTTTCAGCAATTTCCAGAAATCCAGGCTGACTTCATTCAAGATCACAGCTGTCGGCTCGTATATGGAAGCCCATAACGTTAAGTTGAGTGGGGTCATAACAATTGCCAGCAAGCTGGAGATAGCTGTCAAACTGATAGAAAGTGCTGTATTCGCTTTAGCCATCGAAGACATGAAATTGGAAATGTTCCCACCGGGGCAAGCCGCTACAAGCATCATTCCCAATGCCAGGCTTGGTTGCGGTTTGAGTACTAAAACCAAGAGGAAGGTGAGAAGTGGCAGCACGAAAAATTGGGAAAGCATTCCCGCTAACGCTGATCTGGGAGCCTTTAGTACTCTCTTGAAATCGTCAGGTGTCAGGTTGATGGCCACACCAAACATTATAAAACCAAGGGTGATATTAAGAAGAAAGAGGTTCTCCTCGCTAAAGTTCAGAACCACTTCATCGATTGGATCCATATAACTGTCAATTTAGGAAGATTATAATTCATTGATTGGTTAGATTAAGTCCTAATAAAATTTCTATGCTATGGAGATCTCTACTATCGGCCAATTTCTGCCCTATTATGAAAAAATAAGAGGCAGGACACTTCGAGTAATCAAAGCAATTCCTCGCGAAAAAATTGAGTGGACATATAAGGAAGGCAAGTTCACGCTGGGTGATATCATCCGACACCTTGCCACTATTGAGCGATATATGTATGCGGAAAATGCTCAATTCAAACCAAGCAAATATTCGGGATGCGGAACTGATCTTGCATCCGGTTATGACAACATCCTGGAATTTTTCAATCGACTTCACCAGGATTCCATTGATATTTTCTCCAAACTGTCACCCGAAGATCTTCAAAAGAAATGTGTCACTCCGGGTGGTACCTCCATCACACTTTGGAAATGGCTAAGAGCTATGATTGAACACGAAATTCATCACAGAGGTCAGATCTACATGTATTTGGGAATCCTGGGAGTAAAAACTCCTCCTCTTTACGGGCTTACCGCAGAAGAAGTGGAAGAACGGAGTAAGAAAGACTAGGAGTTAGTTGCTGGTTTGGTAAAGCCAAGTTTTCCCTTTGTTAGAAAAACCAGAACGAAGGCAAGAGCCAGCATAACCAATGCTTCATACCAGTCAAGCGTAGCTCCTGAAACATCAAATTCGGAATCATCCTTTCCAAACAGGATCCTTACCCAATCTCCTGAGGCGTTGTAACACCCATGGAATAAGGCCACCAAAAGAACGCTCTGATCGGTCTTGTAGTAAAGCCAGGTCAGTAAAACTGATGTGGCTAAAACAAAAACTGCAAACACTTCCAACGGTGTTTCTTCCGCATCTCCATTTATCAAAAAAGCAGGAACGTGCCAGGCCGTCCATACCACACCAATAATGATCGAGGTAATCAACGGAGTGTACCGCTCGTTCAATATCGGTAAAAGGTATCCACGCCATCCAAACTCCTCGCCAAATCCACCGCCGAGAAAAAGATATGTTCCGACAGCCAAAGCCAAAGGTACAAGGTCATTGAATGCAAACGAATAGGTTTCAAAGGTTGCGCCAAAACTCTTAAGCACAGCCAGCTTCACTGCAATTGGAAGAAAAATGGCAATGACATAGTAGAGTGGGTTTACCTTCCAAATGAACGTCTGCTTAAATAGTTTTTTTACTCCACTGAATCCTGCTGCCAAGTACATCATCAGGAAACCAGCAAGTGTAGGACCATAGCGTCCGATGAAAAGTGAGATTCGCTTTCCTTCGCTATCGATCATCCGATCCAGTGGTTGTAGCACCACTGCTGCAACCAATCCAATGGTCCAGGTAATGGCAAAAGCGGCTAATACGAATTGCCAGGCTCGCTGGGTGTTTTGATCAAGCATCGGAATGTTAAACGACCCGGCTAACCAAGCCGTTGATTTGCTAACAACAAAAAACCCCCGCTTCACAACAAAGCCGGGGTTTATATGCAATTAAGTATTCTATTCCTTCCTGATAATGATGTCTCCGTTCATGTTCTTGAAGGTGAATTCCGGTCCGCCACCATTGATCTCTCCATACACCCAAGCGTTGATGGATACTTTGTAATTGCCCCCTTCATTTGACTTCACTTCAGGGCGAGACCTGTCTACAGTCATGTCAAAATCAGTGAATATTTCACCTCTATCGGATTTCATTTTTGCCTTTGCCTTAATCGAGCCAGGAAAAGTTATATCCACATCTCCATTCAAGGTCACAAATGACATGGGTTCATTGGGTGTTACTTCTTTAAAATTGGCAGTTACCGCTCCGTTTACCGTATTGCAAACCACCGAACCAGAAATATCATTAAAAGTAAGAGGTCCGTTGACCCCAGAAATTTCCATTGCTCCGGTCACCCCCGATATCTTAATATGACCATACACAGTAGAAACATTCAGGTCAAAATTTGCCGGGAGCTTGATGTCCAGGTCTATGGGCTTTTTCCACGAGTTCGTAGAAATTTCCACCTTATTATTCTTCTCAGAGGCTTCAAGCTCCACAGAAGTTGAGGCTATTCTTTTCATTCCCGGCGGAGCATTTCTTTTTTCCCCACAAGAATCACAGTCTGAATCATCAGATCCGGAAGTTGCTTCGATTATAACTTCAGTCCCATCGTAAGCTTCTATTGTGATATCACCTCTCACCTGTCCTACTTCCAGAACGCCCGAAGAACCCGGTTGGCTTAAGGGCACTACCAATTTTTCATTGAAATCCTGCCCCAACAGAATGGTTGAGGTTGCCAGGAGTGTTATGATTAATATATGTTTCATTTCTATCTTAATTTTAAATTATTACCGTGTACCTGATTTTTTCAAATACACATTGCCATTGATACTCTTGAAGGAAAATTCCGGGCCTCCGGAACCTATTTCAACTCCGCTTTTGGTGCCTATTCTGAACATTCCCCCTTCCTCACTTTTCTCTATTTTGGGATCCAGCTTTTTGTAGTCAAAAGCTGAAAACAAGTTTCCGTTCATTGAATCGAAATAAATTTTCGCCTTGAAATTTGTTGGCAATTCAAAGTTGAAATCGCCGTTCACCGTGTTGAAATCCACTGATTCTTTCGGGTTTTCCAGAAAATTGATTGTGACATCACCATTCACGGTGGATGCTTCCCGTACATCTCTGGCATTCCTGATAGCTACTTCGCCGTTTACATTGTTAGCCCTTACAATGCCATCAATGTCCTCGATCAGCACATTCCCTTTGTCTACGGTTCTTGCGTATACCCCAATTTTTTGAGGGACTTTCAATTTGTATTGATATCTGAACTTGTAATTAGGCCCCCGGGAAATGTTATACCCCGTCCTGTTTCCCCATCTACACATTTTCACAAAGGGTGCCTTCGTAAAAAAAATGAGGGAATCATCAACAAATCGTTCTCCAAGTTCTAGTTCGTCCTTGGCCCTTTCAATCAATGCATCTGTTCTTCCTGATATTTCTATTTCCAATTCCAGGTAGACTTTTCCGTCTTGGGACGTCTCGAATACAACGTCTCCAAAAATATTGTCAACCAGCACCGTAAAATCCTCCGGGGATTCAATTTCATACGTTTTACTGATCTTGACCACATCCTCCTTGAAAGCAGGATTGGTCAATGTTAAAAGAAGTAGTAATAGTTTCATTTTAAATTTCTTAAGGTTCTCAAATACTTGTCAGAGATTTTATACTTTCATCCAGCTTGTCTTTTACCAGGTCATCTTCGACGGTATCTCTAAGCTGCTCCATTGCTTCAACTGATGACTTCTCCTGGATCACTACCAGGGCATCCGCAATGGCTACCAGCATGATCGCAGATTCCTGCATCTTCAAGGCATCTATCAGGGCACTTCGGACTTCAGGTACATTGCCGTAATTCAAGAGTGCCTCCAGGGAAGCTAATCGGACATTCAGGTTATCATCCATATTCAGTGTAGTGATCAGTGCCTCAATTACTTTTTCATCCGCAGAAGGAAGCTCTGAGGCCATGTTCACGGCACGGATCCGTTCTTGCGCTTTGGGCTGCTCAATCAACGTAAGCATCATGAGCTTCTTCATGTCCTGAATTTCGCTGCTCAGTTGCGAGATGTTTTGGGATTGATTCTGAGAAGGAAGCATCCACCACCCAACAAAGAGCCCCAACACCATGGCGGCCAACCCTACCTGCCAACTTCTGGATAGCCAGGCTGCGATGGCATCAAGAACATTTGTTTGCTGCTCTCCAGAAGACCTCCAGCCAGCCATCATACCTTCAAACCTGGCATCCATTTGAGGGGACGGTTCTGGTCGTTTGATATCATCAAACAGCATCCAGGTGTGCTCAAGCTCTTCCCATTCAGAAGCCACTTCGGGTTTTTCTTTTAGAAAAGTCTCCAGGGCTTTCTCGTCCTGTTCACTGATCTCCCCAGTGAGCTTGTCTTGCCATAATTCCAACGCCTTTTCCTTTTTCATATCTTTATTTTTTTACTGCCTCCAACCTCATTCACACATCTAGTTCGAGGTATGATTCTCTCAGTTCTTTCAATATCCTGTGTACCCGCACTTTGATCGCACTTTCTGTTACACCAAGCATTTCCGCCACCTTCGCATATTTCACTTTCTGAAACCTCACCAGCTCGATCAATTCCCGCTTTTCAACGCTTAAGTTTTCAAGGGCCTTTTTCAAATAGTTCAGTTCATCTGACTTTTCCATTTCTATTTCCTTATTTTCTGTTTCCTTAAGCTCCTGTTCCCATGGATCCATATCTTCCTGGAAAGCGTACCGCTTGTTCTTGCGGTAGTGATCCTTGTGAACATTCCTCGCCAGCTGAAAAGCCCACACCTCAAAATCACCAGTCTCAGAATACGAATGCTTGTACTTCAGTATTCGCATGAAAACATTCTGTACCAGGTCCTCGCTCGTCGCCCCATCTTTTGTCATCCCGTAGAAGAATCCAAAAAAACGTCGACTGTATCGCTTGTAGAGAAGGTTCAGTTTTTCAACATCTCCTTCCTTTACTTTCAGCATCAATGAGTGATCTTCTAACAGGTTCATTCGGCAATTCTGACAGGGAAACTTACCTAAGTTCGGAAGGTTACATGGAGAATGAAAATTTTTGAATTCGCTGCCTGTCAAACCCTGTGTCATTCCGAACGAATGTGAGGAATCTTTGAACAAGAGAGAGGATGTTTCCCTGGCCCCAACAGATATCCGCGCTTTCGGCAGTATCTTTTTCTTTTTTGCGAGAGGGGCACCCTGAGGTTCTCGAAGGGTGATAAGGAGGGGCACGGTCCAATGCCATCTTCGAGAGCCTCAGACTGACAGGTTCATTTCTGTTAAAGAAAAAGGATACTTGCCTCAATCCCGTCTGGGTAGCTAAGGGATTTGCTTCGGGCAAAGTCTGACCCAAAACGTACTATTTTAGCCGCCCTGACCCAGATTTAAAGCACTTCATGGAGGAGATGAAATTTGTTTTCGACTTCCGTGATGTGTTAAATGGATATGTCGATTAAATCGAATTCCATTTTAGGTACTCATTTCTTCCTTGTTCTCTCGACTTTCTGTCTCACTTAATGCAAAAAGTGTTCGATTAATGTCCTTGACTTTTCTAAGAAATTCGTGTGATCCATAGCCCGCAAGTAATGATACTGCGATATAAAGAAAAACGGATTGGTCATTTACATCTACTTCCGAGGCTCCTAAAGTTAAGGTTAATACACCTCCATACATCAATGCAAAAACAAAAAGTCCACATAATGATCCTGATAATGGTCTTAAATAATAAGTGAGCTCATATTGCTCATAAAAGTCTTGATTTTGCATATGTTTTGTTATCCCTCTTAGGTTATAAAGACATCCGCCAATTCCACCACAGGTCAACATCAAAGGCATGACCAATAGTGCTCCCCACTGACTCTTCAGATTGTCATTCAGCTCACTAGGCAATAATTGTTTATAAAAGAAGAAAAAAAAGACAATGAGAGCTATCGTAAGAAGGGAAGTGAAAATCGCTAGTTTTTTTGCTAAAATGGGGTGATGTTTTAGTGTCATGGTTGTTGATTTTATGGATTATCTAAAATACAAGAAACTCATCACGTTATGAAGAATATATTAGTTATTTGAAACGCAACCTTGTGAATCACCTTAGAACAATCTCACATTGCACTTATGATGCAAATTCACTAGATTACTTCCGTTCACAAAACAACCGCCAAAAACTGTTTTTAAGATCTCACCACAAAACGAAAAAAAATGAAAACACGGAATCTTTTACTTACAATTCTAACTGTACTTAGCACAACTGCCTTAGCACAAAATCCCAAACCCATTGATATCAAATGGCTGACCGGCGACCAGCCGAAATTGTTGAGTGCGATGGCCAACTCTTCGGTTTCACAAGAAACCTTAAATGGTACCAGCCTAAGTGCAGGTACAGTATTGGGAGGATGGCACGCACAAGCAGTAGGACAATACGGAGATTACGTGTATATAGCCTTCAGTGATGGGAAACTGCTGGATCCAAAAACATTGGCAACAAAAAAAGATCAAGCCAATACCATTGGAAAACTTTGGATCTACAACACGAAAACGAAACAGGGCAAGATGAAAGAACTGGTGAAGGGATATGCCCATCCTTGTTCTATCCAGGTTACAGGAAAGTACCTGACAATAACGATTGAAGCGGCCTATGGCACAAACCAGGAAGTGGGCATTGAGCGTGAGGAGCGTTCCATGTTTATCATCTATGACCTGGCACAAGACCCGAATTGTTCTGTTGAAGTGGCCCGTATCAGGCAGGATAATGTAAACTCCGGCGGTGGGGGGCTGGCATACAGCCCACAGGCAAAATGCTGGTACCTGTTTGCAGACCAGGACCACAGCGATAGAAACGAAAGAGGAGTCGTTATCTATAAAACAGCCAACGCAAACATCAACTCATGGCAAAAAGAACCCATTGCAAAATATCCAAGATTCGGTACAGGTGCCGGAGTGAATTTGATCACCGCGTCTGACAACTCCATTTGGGGCCTCTATTTTGATAAGTCCAAAGAGGAACTACCACATTTCTCAGGCATGGAACTAGGTGCAGATGAAGTGAAACTCTTCAAATTGATCGAGCCGAATGGCACATTGGTTCAAAAACGAAACGTGTATGCACAAGTGGTGGCCATCGGCCCTCCAACATTGAAAACTGCAGGAGAATTATTAGCCAACATTCCAGGTATGAGGTTTGGTGCAAGTATCCGGAATGAAGGCGGAAAATTGGAGTTGCTGACCTGTCAGCGAAACATGACCAACAATTTTAAGATCAATCGTACCCGCCTTCAGGACGGAAATCGATCCCAGGTCATGTTTGTGAATTTTGCAAAAGCCAGAGGTGAGATCAAGGTTTCATCAGTTTCGAACCCTTCACAAAACGCAAGTGCCCAAAAAATGATAAATGAATCCTGGAATGGATTTATACAATCACCGGTTAAGGCGGATGTGAATTACATGACCTTGAAGAAAAGCTTCCGTTTGCCCAAGTGGCAGGATGCACTCAATAATCAATCCAGTGCACCGTTGGTACTCTTTTATCTTGAAGGAAGCGGTGATGTTAAGGGACAAATGAAAGAGTTTTATACACAGAAAAAGATGGATGACCGCAAGAAATAGCTAGACGCGACACCCTGGTCATTCTTTTTCATGTAACAAAAGAAACCAGTCATCCTTCTATATTCTGAGGATGAATAATCAAGTTAAGTCAACTTTTCTGGTACTCGTTTTGGTTCAAGGACTGCACTCCATAGAAGAGTATCAGGGCAGGTTGTGGGATACTTTTCCTCCTGCAACCTTCTTATGTAGTCTAATATCTGATGATCTTGTCACAGGATTCCTCGTGATTAACATAGGGCTATTCTTGTTCGGAATTTGGTCTTACATTTTCCATGTCCGAAGAAACACCCAACTAGGATTGGTACTTACCTGGTTTTGGATCGCTCTGGAGTTGATCAATGGAATAGGTCATCCCGTTTGGACGGTTATTCAGCAAGGGTATACGCCTGGAATTCTTACAGCACCAATCCTTTTACTCATCTGCGTCTATTTAGTCAGGCTTCTTAGAGAAGCTTGAATCAAATCCGTAGCTTAAAACAAGGTCTTGACGAATTCGAAGTGTAGTTTTGAAACATGGACTTCACCAAGCTGCAAAACCAATTAGATGGAGAGTTCAGCACACGTAGTGCTGTTAGGCACATCTATGCAACAGATGCTTCTGCCTACCGCGAAGTTCCCATTGGTGTCGCCTTTCCTAAAACTGTTCAGGATATCCAGAAGCTGGTACAATTCGCTACTGAGAATAAGACATCACTTATCCCCAGAACAGCAGGAACATCCCTGGCAGGTCAGGTGGTGGGCGATGGTATAGTAGTGGATGTTTCGAAGCATTTCACCAGCATTTTAGAGGTCAATGTCGAAGAAGAATGGGTCCGAGTACAGCCTGGTATTGTTCGTGACGAACTCAACAGGGAACTTGCACAGTACGGCTATTTCTTTGCGCCGGAAACCTCCACGGCTAATCGTGCAATGATTGGTGGAATGATCGGAAACAACTCCTGTGGTTCAAACTCAGTGGTATACGGTAGCACTCGTGACCACCTTGTCGAAGTAGAAGCTGTTCTTTCAAACGGATCTGAGGCACACTTTGGTCAGGTTGAAAAATTGGCGGGATCTACCACCTTTGAAAACACGTTGTATCAAACAGTCGAAGACATCCTTGAAAAAGAGGAAAACGTCATTAGAATTAAAAAGGAATTTCCCAAAACCAATATTCCCCGAAGAAATACTGGTTATGCACTCGATCTGCTGGGAGAGATGAAACCATTCAATCCGGAAGGGGGTGCTTTTAATTTCTGCTCATTGATTGCTGGTTCGGAAGGGACCCTGGCGTTTGTCACAGCTGCCAAACTCAAGCTGACAAAACTACCTCCTCAACACAAGCGCCTGGTGTGTATTCATTGCGACAGCATTGACGAAGCGCTAAGAGCCAATCTGATCGCACTTCAATTTCAGCCCCACGCCTGCGAACTGATGGATCATTACATTTTCGAAGCGACCAAACGCAACAAAGCACAACGTGAAAACCGATTTTTCATAGAAGGGGATCCAAAAGCAATTCTTGTGGTCGAGATTATCAGGGATTCAGAAGACGCTGCAGATATTGTCGTACTAAACCTGCTTGCAGATTTGGGTCAAAAAGGATTAGGTTATGCATATCCGGTGGTCAAAGGGGAGGATATGGTCAAAGTATGGGAGCTCCGTAAAGCAGGGCTAGGTCTGCTTTCAAACGTTCCGGGTGATGAAAAACCTGTTCCTGTCATTGAAGACACTGCTGTGGACGTGGAAGAACTTCCGGAGTACATTGCCGAGTTCAACAAAATTTTACAGAAGCACGACCTCTATAGTGTTCACTATGCACATGCTGGTTCTGGTGAATTACACCTTCGGCCCATTATCAATTTAAAAACTGCAGAAGGCATCAAGCTTTTTCGAACAATTGCCGAAGAAATAGCCTCCTTAGTAAAAAAGTACAAAGGCTCTCTCTCCGGTGAACACGGAGACGGCCGATTGCGTGGCGAATTCATCCCTCAGATGATCGGTAAGGAAAATTATGCCTTGCTTAAGCAAATCAAGACTGCCTGGGATCCGAACAATATTTTCAATCCCGGAAAGATCGTTGATACAGCTCCCATGGATACTTCCTTGAGGTACGAAAAAGGACAATCCACAAAAGAACTTGATACCATGCTGGATTTTTCCCAAAACCAGGGGATCATACGATCTGCAGAATTGTGCAATGGATCGGGTGACTGTCGAAAGTCCGCATTAACTGGAGGAACCATGTGTCCAAGCTACATGGCTACCAGGGATGAAAAAGATACCACCCGAGCACGAGCCAATATCCTTCGTGAATTTTTGACACACTCCGAAAAATCAAATCCATTTGAACACGAAGAAATAAAAGAGGTCATGGATCTCTGCCTTTCCTGCAAAGGGTGCAAAAGTGAGTGTCCGTCCAATGTCGATATGGCTAAACTCAAGGCAGAATGGCAATACCAGTCTTATAAATCCAACGGTGTTTCCTGGCGGACCCGGATGATTGCCAATTATTCAAAAAGTATCGTGAAATTTGAATCGGCTCCTTTTCTCTATAACCTCACACGAAATATGAGCAAACCATTGTTAGGCTTTGCAAGTGGCCGTTCCATTCCGAAAATGGCACGCCGGTCGCTGAGGTCATGGTTCCGCAAAAAATTTCATTCCTTACAGCGTCAGCCAAAGAAAAAAATCTATTTCTTTTTTGATGAATTCACCAATTACCTGGATGTAGAAATTGGGAAGAAGGCGATTATGCTGTTGGATCGGCTTGGTTACCAGGTGTTGGAAATCCCACATGCTCCTAGCGGAAGGGCGTATCTTTCAAAGGGTTTATTAGAAGAAGCCAAAGAACTTGCACAAGAAAACATTCAAGCTTTTAAAGGATTGCTCAATGAAGATACCTGCCTCATTGGTGTTGAACCGTCTGCGATTCTTACTTTTCGGGATGAATACGCGGACCTGCTCCGTGGTGACGAAAAAGAAACAGCTCAATCGGTTGCTCAATTTGTATTCACACTCGATGAATTTCTGGCAAAAGAGCTCGATAATGAGACATTGAGTCCCTCAGATTTTCCAAGAGAAAACAAAAAAATATTGATTCATGGCCATTGTCATCAAAAAGCGCTGGCTTCAATGACTCCACTTAAGAAAGTTCTTTTAGCGCCGGAAAATTTCGAAGTAGAAATGATACCAAGTGGCTGTTGCGGCATGGCCGGATCTTTTGGATATGAAAAAGAGCATTTCGAAATATCCATGAAAATAGGTGAGTTGGTGCTGTTTCCGAAAGTCAGAGAAGCTGAGAAGGACACCATCATTATTGCAAACGGTACTTCTTGTCGTCACCAAATTTTGGATGGTACAGGAAAAAGAGCTTACCATTTTGTCGAAATATTGTAAAATAATCTTCCCGTCAAAATCCAATTAAAAGTCATTTTTCTTTCGCTTTTTCCTACCGTTTGCTGTCAAAAAGGCGAATAAATCATTAGTTTTAGTTCGTACTTTTTATCACACATTAATTAAACCATATGCGAACAGTTTTATCTACCGCATTGACAGTGGTGCTATTTGCTTTTATAATTACCCCTGTCAATGGACAAAATTATCAGCTGACAGAAGAGCAGAGAGCTCAGATCTCTGCAATGAAATCCAAGTCCAAGCTAGGCTTTGGTCTTAGGGAATTAATGGATGATCCATCCCAGGCGGACAGGTTCATCATGAAAGATGGGAGGCTTAATTTCATCGCCACAACTAACACAACCACCGACGAGCTTCTTGGTCAACTGGTTGCTGCCGGAGCAAAAGATTGTGTTGTTCTTAACAATCTGGTCTGTGGTCGTATTTCGATTGACCTTATTTTAAACCTGGAAACTTTGCCGGCATTGAAACTGGCCATGCCTGAGTTTAAACCCAAACTGAATGTAGGAGTTGTTGACAGTGAAGGTGACCGATCCATGGTGACGGACTCCGTCCGAAACATCCTTGGTTTTGATGGGAACGGAATCAAAATTGGGATTCTTTCCGACAGCTATAACTCTCTTGGAGGGGCTGACGGTTCTGTAACCGAAGGTGATCTTCCCGGCATCGACAATCCGAATGGTTTTGTAGATCCGGTTGTAGTATTGAAAGATATTGTTGGTGGCTCTGATGAAGGTCGGGCTATGGCAGAGTTGATCCATGATGTAGCACCTGGAGCAGAATTGTTCTTTTATACAGCATTCGATGGGATCTTTGACTTTGCTAATGGTATAAGATCATTGGATTCTGCGGGATGTGATATTATCGTGGATGATGTCAGTTATTTTGCCGAAAGTTACTTCCAGGAAGGTGCCATCGGAGGAGCTGTGAATGAAGTTGCCAATAATGGAGTCACCTATTTTTCCTCTGCTGGAAATGCAGACCGTGCTTCTTATGAAGATGAGTATCGGTCGGCTGGCATACCAGGGCTTTTCGGTGGAGAAGGTATGCACGACTTTGGAGGTGGCGACATTGCTCACACCTTCCTCATACCTGATGGTGCCAATATTAGTCTATGGATCATGTGGGATGATCCTGCTCCGGCTTTTGATGACAAACCAAATCCAGCTCCTCAATCTGATCTGGATGCATACCTTTTTGACGCAACCACCTTTGCTTTCCTTACAGCAAGTACTTTCGACAACATAGGTGGAGGCTTCAATATCGAACTGATCCAATACACCAATACCACAGGAGCAGACCAAACCGTAGATCTTTTGATTGAAAGATTCACCGGTCCGGACCCTAGAAGGCTTAAATACATTGACCGAGCTGAGAACGTAGTATTCATTGATACTCAAGGTGTGAATGCTGGCACTTGTGTAGGTCACTCCAATGTTGAAGGAGCTATTGCAACAGGAGCGTCGGCATACTTCAACACGCCTGAATTCAACGATTTTCGAATAAGTCTTGGAGCATCTCCATTGGACGTTGCCGTGATCAATGGATTTTCTTCAGCTGGTGGTACTCCCCTTTTATTAGCATCAGATGGAACTCCAATCGATCCCCTGATCACAGACAACCCATACATTGTTGGGCCGGATGGTACTAACAACTCATTTTTCAGTGCGGACCTGCCATTCGCTCCAGATGGGTTCCCCAACTTCTTTGGCACATCTGCATCTGCACCTCATGTAGCAGCTGCTTCAGCATTATTGCTCCAGGCTAATAAATCCCTGACCAATGATGATGTAAGAGAAGCTTTAAGCAATACAGCTGAAGACATGGATGACCCATTAACCGCTGGCTTTGATACCGGATACGATCTTAAGACAGGTCACGGATTTATCAATGCACTCGGCGCGATGGGAGAAATTTTAGATGGCTGTGCAGATGCTGAAAGAGTTTATTCTAATCATCATCATAAATACAAAGGTTATTATAAACGAAATCTCAGGATCGCCGAGGTAGGTGTCTATCGGGCAGTTCAGACAAACTCTTTCTATGGAAATATTCTTATTCAACGGAATCTTGAAGCTGGTATAGATGAGTATGACAGTGGTGATGACGATGGCTGGACTACTATAGGAATGACGAATGGTTTGGGACAGGACGGAAGACTTATCTCTTTGAAGGTTGAGGGAGGTGTACCTTTCGTTTATGTGAAGAGCAGAGGAAGAAGAGGTGTTACCAAACTGACACCCGAAAGCCTGGCGCCAAGAGAAGAAGGTATGCGCAGATACCTGAAAATTGCTGCCCTCAAACTCAAGTTCCGTGGATGTGATGATACAAGCTATGAAGACTCTGATCCCATTCTTGTTGATATCAATATCTATCCGAATCCAACCCCTGATGTGGTAAATATTGATGGGAACATGGAAAGCAAAATGACCATATATATTTTCAACTGGTATGGAAAAAGAGTGTTTTCCGGTTCATTTGAACCAGGAGAAAAAGCAACTATCCCTCTGGCTCAACATGGAAAAGGAAGATATTCTGCTGTCATCTACTTTGACCATGGGAAGATTTTCAAACGTCACATCATTGTAGAATAATTCCCTAATCACGCTTAAAGGCCCCTGCTATGCAGGGGTTTTTTTTGTCCTTTTAAACCTGGATTGTTCCTTGTAGAAAGGTAAGTGCCCTGCCAGCAATTTTCACTCGCTCTCCCTCGTCGGTACAAAAAATCTCACCCAGACGAGCGGAAACCTGATGGGCAAGCATTTCCTTCTTGCCTAATTGTTGATGCCAATAAGGAATTAGTGAGCAGTGAGCAGAACCTGTGACAGGATCTTCAAAAACAGCGGCTCCTGGTGTAAAAAATCGAGACACAAAATCCACTTCATTGCCTTTAGAAGTGCAAATGATCCCTCCGGTTCCAAGATTAAGCGACGAAAGTTTGGCCTCATCCACAACAAGATCCTTCACATCCTCTTCACTTTCGTAAACCAAGAAATAATCACGAGCTTTTCTTACTTCTATTGGCTGAATGCTTATCGAGTTTAGGATAACCTGAGGTGCCTCTGCTGGGTCAGGGTTTCTGGAAGGAAAATCCATTTGCAGTAGATCGGCATTCTTTTTCACGATCAATTCACCACTCATTGTATCAAAGAAAATTTGATCTTTTGTATAACCGAGATGATGAAAAATAACATGTGAAGAAGCCAGCGTGGCATGTCCGCAAAGGTCCATCTCAATTTCCGGAGTAAACCACCTTAAATGGAAACGGTCATCATTTTGAATGAAGTATGCCGTTTCAGCCAGATTGTTCTCTTTGGCGATATTTAATAATGTTTCATCCGGTAGCCATTCTTCTAATGGACAAATGGCTGCAGGGTTGCCTCCAAATACCTTGTTTGTAAATGCGTCTACCTGGTAGATCGGTATTTTCATATGAATTACGATTTTATTAGTACAACATTTTTTCTGTCAATTAATTTCAAACCTGCTCATGTAAAATTATTACCCATTTTGAGAACACGTTGGTTTATCAAAAGACATGACTCCTCCTTAGTGTCAATGGTATGAGGACCCTTGACCATTCTCCATTTTCCTGACTAAATCAATTTGAATTGCGACAGCTTTGTGGTCACCTTGATCAAAACTTCCTGAGTAATGTCTTGAGCATCAATCGGATTGTGGACCATTTTCCATGCAATATTGAAAACATAGGGCTGATGTTTTTTAAGTAAACTCTCCAGGGACGATTTATCCCCTTCTATGGCTTTTTCGATCAGGTCTTTATCAGCTGTATCCGTTGTGTATTCTTCGATAAATGGATTCATAGTTCTTCTTTTCAAGTTTTGATCCAGGTCTGTGACAACTGTTACAGGAGTTGAAGTGAAAAAGTTTTAGCATTTCAACTTTTTAAAGAAACTGAGTGTCTTATGCTTGAATTCGAAACAACTGGCTAATTTTGCATGGATTTCCACGATCCATTATTAAACCAACCACTCTTAGGGGAATTTAAATGAGAACTGTACTTATTACAGTTATTCAGTAGGGTAAAGGTTATCCTATACGTTACTATATGAGAGAACATGAACAAGCAACTATCTATGAATGATGTCCATTCAATTTCGGCATGAGACATTAAACACATTAATCAGCAGCATGAAAAACAAATTATTTTTAACATTGGCATTAGCGCTCACGATTTGCTTTTCCTATGGTCAAAAAAGTTACTATTATCAGGACAAGGATGGAGCGATCAAAGGGTATGACCCTGTGGCTTATTTTACAGAAAATAAGCCGGTAAAAGGGACACAAGAATATTCCATGGAATGGAAAGACGTAACCTGGTTCTTTGCAAATCAGCAAAACTTGAATCTATTCAAAAAGGATCCCGAAAAATATGCACCCCAATACGGTGGATATTGTGCATATTCTGTAGCACAAGGATATACGGCGAAAATTGATCCTACAGCGTGGAAAATTTTGGATGGGAAACTTTATCTCAATTACAATGAAAGTGTAAAAAGAAATTGGGAAAAATACACCGATAAGTATATCAAGAAGGCCGAGGAAAACTGGCCTGGTCTTGCCGGACTGGATTAGCTTTTCGAGTGTTCTACCAAAGACATGTGTCCCAATGAAACATTTCATTGGGACATTTTTGTTATCAGCCTTTTTTACCTTGGCCATATGAAAAAGACAATTCATCTTCTGATTGCTGTGCTTCTGGCAGGTTCGACTCATGCGCAAAAAAGTCCAGTCTTCAGTACGAAAGCAGGAGCAATCAAAGGGTACGATCCTGTCGCATATTTTGAATCAGGTGAACCGACGCCTGGCTTAAAAGAATTTACATTTAACTGGATGGATGCAACCTGGTATTTTTCTAACGAAGAAAATTTAACTGCTTTTAAAAAAACTCCGGAAGCATATGCGCCCCAGTTTGGAGGCTATTGTGCGTATGCGGTATCACA
>JANQEC010000302.1 GCA_028278585.1 Cyclobacteriaceae bacterium
CCCGGCTGGCCGTTGAGATGGAGAGACGATCTTCTTACCAATAGCATCCTCAGGACTTTTCCAACCCATTACTTTCACACACATCTCATTGATGATCAAACCGTCTTGTAATTCAGAAGTTCTTTCTTTTTCAAAATTTCTGCCGACCAATAGTTTGAGCCCGAGCGTCTGTATGTACGTCTCGTCAATGGCCATGTACTCGGTGTCAACATGTTCTTCTGAAAACTCACTTGCGTAGGCCCATTGACCTTGCCAGCCGGGCCTTCCGGGAAGCGCATTTGTGAAACTCACACGTTGAACATTGGTAAGCCTTTCCAACTCTGTTTTGTAGGTTTGACGTAAGGCATTACCTCTTCCGTTAATGGCATCAACTACAAGTATCTGTTCCTTATCGAAACCAAGATCTTGCTCCCGCATAAAGTTGATCTGGCTGAGCACAAGAAATGTGGCCAATAACAGACCTGCAGAAATAAAAAATTGAAAGACAATTAATATTTTTCTTAGCCCCAGGCCTTTTGGGTTTGAATTGAGATTTCCTTTGATAGCCTCCAATGGCTTAAATCCCGAAATTACCAGGGCTGGGTAGTAGCCAGCGAGGAATGCGATGATTATCACCAAGGCTAAAATGCTAATGGTAAACGTTGGACTAAGGAAATATGAGATGAAGTAGTTTCTGCCAATGAGCTGATTGAAGAATGGAAGCAACGAGTACATCATGATAATTGCTATAATGAATGCCAGAATGGTGAGGAGGTATGATTCCAGGAGAAATTGTGAGATCAACGAAAACCGTGATGAACCACTTACTTTTTTTATCCCTACTTCTTTCGCTCTAAAAGCAGCGCGTGCGGTGCTTAGGTTGATGTAATTGATGCATGCCAGGATAATGGCAAAAATGGCGATCAATGAGACGGTCTTTACCTGGTCTTCCGATCCCGAAGGGCCAAATCCATTGTAAATGCCTGACCTTAGATAAATATCTTCTAATGGAATCATATTCACTTCCATAGATACACCCATTCTTTCTAGCCAATCACCTACGTTTTCCTTATAGATAGAGGCGGCCCTGGCCTTTACACTTTCACTATCAGCTCCCTCCTTGAGTAGGACATAGTTACGAACATTGAAATTTCCCCATCCTTCGGTATAGCTGAACCAATTCAGTTTTCCGAAAGTCTCGAAGGAAAAAAGCATTTCGAACTGAATGTGTGAATTTCGTGGAAGATTTTTGACTACTCCAGTTACCTTAAAGTCCAGAGAATCTCGAAAGGTCATTGTCTTTCCAATCACGTTTTCACCCTCGAAATAGACTTGCTTGATGGATTCTGTAATGACCACAGAGTAGGGGTCTTTTAGAGCTGTTTTGGGATCACCCTCCAATAGGTCAAAGGAGAAAATCTTAAAGAAGTCTTCACTTGCGTAAAAAATTTTGTGATCGTGATTCTTATTGTTATGCTTAAGTTTAAGACTTTGTGATGCACGTCTTGAATAAAGCACGGCCTCTACTTCAGGAAATTCAGTTTTCATCTTATGTGCAACCGGCCAGGCATTGGATTCCAAGGCACTGCCTTGTTCACTTTCCCTGTCAGAGCTTGATACAATTTTGAAAATACGATCTCCCTTGTCGTGGAACTTATCAAAGGAAAGCTCCTCAGATACGTATAGAATGATAAGTCCACCTATTGTCAGGCCGATGGCCAATCCTATGAGGTTAATGGCAGAATGCGTTTTGTATTTGATAAGTGCTCTAAAAGCGATCTTTAGATTATTGATAGTCATGGCAATAATGTTTAGTTGTAGTATCCATTTTGAGTTTCTTAGTAGGCTGGGTCGAATAAGTTTGATGGTATCGAGGATAAAAAGTCGTTTTGCTCTTTTTGGTGAACCAGTTTCCAGGTTATCCTGGAAAACTTCCTCCATGTCGCCCTGGATCTCTTCCAGGTAATCTGACTTAAGTATTAGTCGAAGAAACCTGATCGGCCATTTAGGTGGTCTCATTTGGTTTACCATCAGATCGTTTTCAAATCGATAGGGGTGAGTTGAATGTTCGACCAAAAACCTTCCCTTATTTCTTTGATTTCCTTAAGAATCTTATAGGCATGTGGTGTGGCCGTATAAATTCGTTTTCTTTTACCGCCACGTTTTTTTGTTGCCTCTCCGAACTCTGAATTAAGGAATCCTTTTTCTTCCATTCGCTTTAAGGCCGATTGAATGGAGCCCACGCTCAGTCTTTCTTTTAACCTTAATTCCAGCTCTTTTTTGATCTCTACTCCATAGGCATCTGCTTTCAAAACGATCACTGCGAGGAGGACCATTTCTTCAAATTCACCAAGTTTTGTCTTTTTCATTGAGATATTATTCGTAATTGCAGTAAAAATAGTTACAAATATTATTCGTAATTGCAGTTTTTTTAAAAAATAAGCCATGGGAAAATGATTTGTCCATATTTGAGCGGGTCTGTCGTCATTATAGAAATCAAAAAGATTACACTTATGAAAAAATTCGTTGTTATTTATCATGCACCAGCAGAAGCGATGGCTGCAATGGCTGAAGCTACTCCTGAGCAAAAAATGGAAGGAATGAAACCTTGGCTGGCCTGGAAGGATTCTGTTGGCGATAAATTGGTAGATTTTGGCGCTCCTTTGATGCCAGGTTTACGATTGTTGCCTGATGGCAACACTGAAAACAGCACCAAGGAAGTGACTGGGTATTCAATATTACAAGCCAATGATATGGACGACGCAAAGTCCTTGCTGAAAGGTCACCCTCATTTGGCGTGGACCGGAGGATGTGACATTGAGTTGCATGAATGCATTGACATGTAAATCTGAATGGGGCAGAGAAGAGGCTGTCCCTTCTTTTTGTTGACCATCCCTTTCTTTTAAAATCATAATATTTAAAGTCTTTATATAGCTTATGTGGTTAATTCGCGTAGATTATATGAAATGACTTTCAACGTTGATTTCCTTACACTCCTGGCATTTCTTGGGACCTTTCAGGGGATCTTGTTTGCGGTTGTATTTTGGTTGAAAAACAAAAACATCGCGAATAAGTTGTTTTCATTGCTTTTGCTGGCAACAAGCATACGCATCGCTAAGAATATCTTCGTTCACTTGCAGCAACTAAATCCTGGAATGTTTCAGTCAATGGAATTTTGGAGGATGGCAGTTTACGCTGGGATTTCGCATCAATTTGCTATTGGTCCGTTGTTGTTCTTGTACTTTCAATCAAAGTTAGAAAGCAAGTTTGGGTGGAAAAAGAGCTATTATCTTCATTTCATTCCTTATTTCATTCTGATTTTCATTACACCGTTTATTAGCTGGAATTTTTGGAAGTATGGAGGTTTATGGATGTCGTATCTTTCAATCCTTAGCTATTTCCTATTGACGATTCGCACCTATGTCAAAAACAATGACAAGGTGGATCAAGGAACTATCATTTGGTTAAGAGGTCTTCTCATAGGAATTGCCATTTTACTTTTTGCTTATTCACCGGCGTTATTTCACTACATCGGATACGTGGGTGGTGCCATTTTATATGCAATCATTGTTTTGGTTTCAGGTTATTTCATTCTGATCAATAAAGAGGCACTTTCTATTTTCCGAACTAAATATGAAACCTCTTCTTTGAAAAAAGAAAAGGTAGAGGAAATAAAGAATGCAGTTGAAGCTGAAATGGAAAGTTCACAGCCGTTCTTAAATCCTGAACTGACCTTGCAGGTGTTAGCAGCATCCATCAATGTACCAGCGCATCATCTTTCTCGTGTCATCAACCAGGAGTTTAAGATGAGTTTTGCTGATTACGTCAATTCCTTTCGATTGAAGGAAGCCGAAAGGCGATTGCTGGATCCAAGAAATGATCATCTTAAAATCTCAGCGCTCGCCTTCGAGTGTGGGTTTAATTCGGTACCTACATTTAATACATTATTTAAGAAAACACACCGAAAAACACCCTCACAGTTTCGTACAGATGCGAAACATGCTGAATCGACTTAAAGGTCCAGTGGAGTCCCTTTGGCATAATCTTCTGCCGTAACAGCTACTCCATTGATATTGTTGGTGTCCCAATCCTGGGCGATCTTCCATTTGCCATCTACTTTCTTGAGGACCACGTGAAACCTGGAGTAGCTATACCTGGGATCCTTCCCTTCTTCTTTGATCACGATTTTAAGATAACCAACCTCATAGCCCGTGTTCCCGGAGTAGTAACGGTGCTCTAACCAAAAATCAATGGTTCGTTCTCTATTGTCGGGCTTCTTGTATGACTCAACAATTCGGTCCTTGTATTCACTGCCAATTTTCACTCCACCCCATTTACTTACACGCAGCACATCATCGGTGTGTAGATCATTGAAGTCCTGTGCATTTCTGGTTTCCCAGGCTTTCTTAAAGGGCCCCCAGAGTTGTTCATTTACCTCTTTCTCAATTTCCGGATTTCGTTCTGCTTGTGAGAGAGCTATGCTTCCATAGGAGAGAATAATAATTGTTAATAGTATTCTTTTCATCTTGATATTTTTTTGACACCAAGATGAGGGTGTAATTAATTAATTGCTATTAAAATCATAATTCTTAAGAACGTTCTAAGATTTCCCTACAGATTAATTGTACAAATAGACAACTAATTACTAACTTGTTCGTTTGTACAACAAATCAAAATGAAATTATGAGAGGTGAACACATTGGAGAGCTTGAAGAGCTTGTCTTACTGACCGTTGGTTCATTGTATAAGGAAGCATATGCTGTAGCAATTTTGGACGAAATATCGGAAAATACGAGTCGGAAAATGGATGTAACAGCAATACATTCCGTGCTAAGAAGACTTGAAAAAAAAGGATTTGTTACTTCTGAAATGGGCGGAGCTACGAGTGAAAGGGGAGGGCGTAGAAAACGTTTTTTCAGCTTGACTCAGGCCGGACGAAGAGTCATTGAGGATACTATGGAGCTAAGGCTCACATTGTACAATAAATTACCAAAACTGGCCTTTGTTTCTGTCTGAATATGTATCATCCTCCAAAATGGGCCGATCGGTTTTTAGAGTGGTATT
The DNA here is from genome assembly GCA_028278585.1 of Cyclobacteriaceae bacterium. Taxonomy (GTDB): domain Bacteria; phylum Bacteroidota; class Bacteroidia; order Cytophagales; family Cyclobacteriaceae; genus Ekhidna. The sequence continues at coordinate 5,044 of JANQEC010000302.1, forward strand.
GCAATCCCATGATACTTGAGGATCTGCAGGGAGACCTTCATGAGTTAAGTAAAAGAAAATACGAACATCAAGGGAGATCAAGAGCGAACCTCACTTTCATATGGCTGGTCATTCGATCATTTCGCCGGGCGAACCTGAAACCAACCAAATCATATCAACTAAACGCATTTGGCATGTATAAGAACTACATTAAAATAGCAATGAGGTCGTTGACAAGGAGTAAGCTTTATTCAGTCATTAACATCTCTGGTTTAGCAATAGGAATGGCTGTATTCATGCTCATCTTTCTTTATGTTAAGGATGAACTTAGCTACGATGATTACCACAAAAAGGGTAATAACATTTACCGGGTGGTTAGTGACCTGACAGTACCTGATAACTTTTTTCAGTTTGCAATTACACCTCCGCATTTAGGGGCTCGATTGAAGGAGGACTTTCCTGAAGTTCAGGACTTTGTTCGGCTTTCAAGACGAAGAGGACTAATCAAATATGAAAACCAGACATTTAAGGATGAGGCGGGATTATATGTAGATCCGTCTTTTTTCGACTTCTTCGATATCCCGCTTGTAAACGGGAACAAGCAAACGACACTCGCTGAACCACTGACCATTGCTTTGACTGAAAGCACTGCAAAAAAATACTTTGGTGAAGATGATCCTATAGGGAAATTATTGGAATTTGATGGTGTAGAACAGCCGTTTGCAGTTGTTGCTGTTGTTCAGGATGCTCCCACAAATACACATTTCGAATTCGATTATTTGATTTCCATGTCTACGAAAGAATCACTAGGTGTTATACAGGAAGGGCAGTGGTTTTTCCTGGATTACTTCACGTATATCATGCTTCCGGATGGTTATAATACTTCGGAACTGCAGACAAAATTGCCTGATTTCATCGAGAAGAACATTGGTGATGCACAAAGAAGTGCCGGACAGACCTATCAATTTCACTTTCAACAATTAAAAGATATCCATTTAAAGTCTCATAGAGATGTTGAAATCGGGACCAATGGAAATATGCAGTACATCTATATTTTTTCATTAATTGCCATTTTCATTGTGGTTGTTGCCTGTGTCAATTTCATGAATCTTTCCACTGCTCGCTCTTCAAAAAGAGCGAAAGAGATTGGTCTGCGAAAAGTAGTCGGAGCCGTGAAAAGACAGCTTGTCGCACAATTTTTAATTGAATCTATTGTGATCACCATATTCGCTTTCATTCTCGCACTTGGTATTACAGTTTTGACATTGCCTTCTTTTAACCTGATCGTAACTAAAGAGCTTCTGGCTTCAGATCTTTTCGAAAATGGAATGCCTGTTTTTTGGTTGACACTGGTGCTCTTTACAGGTTTTCTTGCCGGAATTTATCCTGCACTTGTTTTATCAAATTTTAAACCGATCAAGGTGCTAAGATCTTCTACTACTACCGGGAGAGAAAATACCTTGCTAAGAAAGGTGCTTGTCGTCTTTCAACTGATCATATCGACAATTTTAATCATGGGTACAATTGTGATTAGTCAGCAACTTCATAACATGCAAAATCAAAACCTTGGTTTCAATAAAGATCAAATGCTGTTGATAGATTTTGCATATGACCAATCCGTCCAGGATAGAATGGAGGAACTTCGGGAGGAGCTTAAAAAGAATCCGGTTGTTTCCAATGTAACTTTTTCGAGGTATGCCCCAAGTACTGGTGTTGCGAATTGGTATACCACCTTCGAGACAAGTCCTGGTGAAATGCAAAATGCCTCAATGTACGGCTATCTTGTTGATTTTGATTTTATTGATACGTATGGATTGGAAATGGTAGCTGGGCGGGCATTTGATAAAAAAATGAGCACAGATGGGGAGGAGGCATTCATTATCAATGAGGCTGCTGCTTTTAAAATAGGTTTGGAGAATCCGAATGACGCTATTGGGAAACAGATTGGTCAATTTGGAAAACAAGGTAAAATCATTGGTGTAGTTAAGAATTTCAATTTCAAAACACTACATAATGAAATTGAACCTCTGGTTATGCAAATCGAGGAACCTCAATTACTTTCCTTGTTGTCTATAAAACTTAGTGGTTCAATTCAATTAGAAACTTTGGAATCACTCGAGGATTCATGGGATAATGTAATTTCTTCTATCCCTTTCGAAGCTTTCTTTCTTGATCAGGAACTCAATCAGCGATATGATGCGGAAATTAGAACAGGAAAAGTTTTTGCAATTTTTTCAGGACTAGCCATTTTTATTGCTGCTCTTGGCTTATTTGCTCTGTCTACGCTTAGTGCTGAGCAACAGAGAAAAAACATAAGTGTAAGGAAGGTTCTGGGTGCTTCAGAAGGAGGTATTGTTTATGGGTTTGCCAATCAATTTCTGAGGTTGGCCATCATTGCCCTTTTGATCAGTATACCTGCAGCGTACTTACTTGCTGAATCCTGGTTGGAAAACTTCACATATAGAATAAACATTAACCTTTCAATATTTCTGCTTGGAGGACTAGCCATATTGGTAATCACCTTGCTAACGATCTCCTTTCAATCTTTCAGACTGACAAGACTTAATCCGGCACAGAATTTAAGAAGTGAGTAAGAGTCATGAAATATTACCCCCTAAATGGGCCAGCCTCTTTCTTAGGTGGTATTGTGATCCACATCTACTTGAGGATCTGGAAGGTGACCTCTACGAAATCCATCAAAAATATGTGAGGCAAAAAAGGCTATCCAAGGCAAAGTGGACATACGTGTGGTTGGTCTTACGATCATTTAGACCGTCAGCTATCAAAAAAAATCAAAAATTCAAAAACTCAATTTTCGATATGACCAGAAATAATTTCAAAATTGCTATTCGTGTTTTATGGAGAGATAAATTCAATAGTTCGATCAACTTACTCGGACTTACCATTGGAATTGCTTGTTTTCTTCTTCTTGGACTTTATGTGAAGCAGGAGCTTAGCTATGATCAATTTCACACGAAGAAAGATCGTATATACAGGACCTGGCTGAAAGAAGATTATGGAGATGGAAAAATATTCTTTAACTCGACTACTCCGCTTCGATTTGAAGAGATGTTCGAATCAAATTTTCCTGAAGTAGATCGATCCGTACAATTGATCCTGCAAACACGATTGGTAGGCAGGGGAGAGGATCGTATCAACGAGCCCATTGCCATGATCAGTCCGGACTTTTTTGAGGTATTTGATTTTGAGGTGATCGACGGAACTATTGAAACACCGCTTCCTGGTAGGGATAACCTTATTATTTCTAAAAGTTATGCTGCCAAGTATTTTGGTGATCGAAATCCAATCGGACAGAACTTCTCAATCGAAATTGGAAATGAGATCCGCGATTTCACGATATCAGCATTATTCATGGATATCCCGAAAGAGTCGAGCATTCAATTTGATCTGGCTATTTCAACGGTGAACGGAAGAGAACTATTTGGCGAACGAAGCTATACGGCCTGGTTTAATGTATTACCGGAAACATATGTGTTGCTCAAGGAAAATGCAAGTGTTGAATCGGTGGAAAACAAAATGCAGGATGTTGTTTTAGGGTTGATGGGAGATGCGAGCTACGGAGATGGCCCCATGCAAAGAGACCAGTATAACATTGGGTTTCAACCACTGACTGCTATTCATCTGGACCCGGAAATTCCTCTTGGTTTTGCTCCAGTGGCCAATCCACAATATGTTTTTATTCTAGGCGCTATAGGTATTTTGGTATTGATTATTGCCTGTATCAACTACACCACATTATCTGCAGGTCAATCATTGAAGAGATCGAAAGAGGTAGGGATGAGAAAGGTTCTTGGTGCAGTACGTGGGACATTGATTTATCAATACTTAAGTGAAAGTTTGGTACTCGCATTAGTTGCAATGCTTATCGGAACAATCATTACCGTGCTGCTTATTCCAACTTTTAATTTACTGACCGGAACGGAACTGTTTTTTCAATTTGAGTGGTGGCACACGCTTG
>JANQEC010000389.1 GCA_028278585.1 Cyclobacteriaceae bacterium
AGACTGACTTATAAAAGGCCGGGTCCCGAACCCATGGTTGGAGGATACTATGATTAAACTCATACCCATTCATTTCTGCCCATACGATCATCCAATCCACTTTCTGATTAACAGGCCATCCTGCTGTATCTATGGCTAGTAACTCCGATTGCAATGATTGAAATCCAGTCCACCTTCTCGCAAAGGTCTCAGTTGTATAATCAGGGGCTCCATCAAGCATTGGAGGTTTTTCGAATTCACGCCATTCTTTGAAGAGGGAAACAAGATCGCGATAGTCATTGGAACCCTGGGTTGGAGGTGTGTCCCGGGAAGGCTGACAACCGAAAAGAACAATGACCAGAAAGGATAAGAGGATAATCGGACGTTTCATGAGATTTATGATTAGGGGTAGAAAGATAGGATATTGACTGGAGATTAGACCATAGAAAATTCTTCCAGGATATGATCAAATGTTTTGACTTCAATGTTCCCTTTTGTTGGGATCATGTTTTGCCATACCCAGTTGTAATGCTCAATGACTTTTTCTGCATTAAGATGAGGCCTTTCACCGGTTGTATGTCCATTGGCTACAACCGTGATGTTATAATCTTTAGTCAATGCAGATTGAATGGTAGATTCTACACAAAAATCTGTAGCACAACCAGTGATATATAGATGATCAATGGCGAGTTCGGACAACCTGGATTTTAATTCAGTTTTGTAAAATATATCATTGGCGTATTTGTCAATGAAGACATCTTCTTGCTCTACTTCCAGTTCATCCAACAATTCCCATTCTTCGGTATTTTTGACAAATTCTCTACTCTTTGTTCCATCATGCTGAACTACAATGACCGGAAGTTGAAGTTCTCTGAAGATTGAACCCAGCTTATTTATTCTATTTACAACCCCTTCGGTATCAAAACGCGGTGTTTTTGATGTGAAAGAGCCTTTTTGCATGTCTATAATTAAGAGCGCTTTTCCATTCATTATTGGGGGAGTCTTAGAATTTGAAAACCGAATTTAAACAGTTCATTGATCATTGACTATAGATAATAATCCTTGAGTAAATAAGAGAATTCTTCTGAATAACTACCATCTTTTTTTCTGATTATCACTTCAATTTTTTCTACTTCACCTGTTATTCTGGAGAACTTTCGGGCCATTCTGAAAGTTGGTGTGTTTTCTTTGTTTTTTATAGACACTTCACTTATTGGAAACAATCCTTTCTTTTCTATCCATTTTGTAAATGCTTTCATTTCCCACTCCGGATAAAGTATCCAGGCTATTCCATCTTCTGATAGGAGTCTATGAATACTTTCGCTTAGCTCTTCCATGGATAAGTGGTCATTATGCATTGCCTGATTTTTATGACTGTGTTTGCCTTTTAGATTTTTTCCAAAGAACGGAGGATTGCAAACAATAAGGTCATAGATGGAAGAAGAACGAAATTTCTGTATGTATGTATGGGTAGATGTAAGCCTCTTCTTCCAGGAAGATCCATTGAAGTTATTTAGTGCTTCAAAGTGGGCATGCTTATTCATGTCGACACCATCGATT
>JANQEC010000409.1 GCA_028278585.1 Cyclobacteriaceae bacterium
GGCAGGCAATCAGATACTACCTCCAGGTTTCACCTTCAAGATATTCAAAAACGAATTGATGCGATTCTAAATCCTAAAAACTAGGCTTATATTCAAAGAATGTCACTCATAAACTGCATTAGAGTGACATTCTTTTTTATCCTAACTTTAATCATTGAGCTATACCATCTTAAGATGATTAAGACGTACCAAATGATTCATTTTGTAACCCTTAAAACATGAAAAAATCAATCTTACTTCTTCTAACCTTTGCACTTGCAACATCTGTTTTTGCACAAAATCAAACGACTTTTATTCTTGTTCGTCATGCTGAAAAAGCCGATGATGGAACGAGAAACCCTCCACTAAATGATGATGGGAAAAAACGAGCATTGAGCCTTGCTTCACTATTAGAAAATCAAGAAATCACGGCGCTTTATTCTACTCCTTACAAGCGAACCAGGGAAACGCTTCAGCCTTTAGCCGAAAAAAAGGGATTAGAAACGCTAGAATATGAGCCGCGTGCAGGAGAAGACTGGCTGGCAAGGTTGTACAACGATCATGCGAACGGAACGGTAGTCATTGTTGGTCATTCAAACACAATTCCATCCATTGCAAATAAATTGCTTGGTGAAGAAACCTTTAGCCAATTCAACGAAAAGGAATATTCTAATTTAATCGTTGTCGTTGGTACCGAAGTTGGGAATGGAAAATTGGTAAGACTAAACTTTTAGCTATCTACTGCCATCATATAATTCATAATGGCAGTAGTCACACTCCAATGGACCATTAAATAGCGCATGTCTATCAGAATAGTTGAGTCCAATTTTCTTCATGGCCGCTTTATTCGAACTGATTACCCACGCATCATACCCTGCGAAATTTTGTTTGAAAGCATCTCCCATTGATGTATAAAAAGCATTTATGTCATCCTCGCCTATGCGTTCGCCATAAGGTGGGTTTGTTATGATTATTCCATCCTCTGACAAAGGCTTAAAGTCCCGAAAGTCCATTTCTCTTATTCTGACCTCACGTCTTAGGCCAATTTTACCTAACGATTTTCTGGCCATTCCAACAGCGTTAGGATCAATGTCAAGTCCGGTCAAATCCATCGAAGGTTTACGCATCTTAGATTGTTCTTCGTTTTTAACCCGACTCCAGAGAACCGGACTGAATTCCGGCCAGGACCTGAATCCAAAATCTCTTCGATTGATATTAGGTGCCATATTCATTGCAATCATTGCCGCCTCAATCAAAATGGTCCCACTGCCACACATTGGATCTACCAGTGGTTTGCCCTTATCCCAGTTGGACAACTTTATCATTCCTGCAGCTAAGACTTCATTCATTGGAGCTCGGTGTCCATCTTCCCGGTATCCCCGCTGGTTGAGAGGAGCTCCTGAGCTATCCATAGAAATCGTAAATTGATCATTTGCACAATGAAGATTAAATAAAACGTCAGGATTATCGGTATTGATTGAAGGTCTTCGACGGTATTTGTTTCGATACTGGTCAACGATTGCATCCTTCGCTTTCAAAGCAACAAATTTTGAGTGCTTAAATAGCTCTGAGAAAACAACATTATCGATAGCAAAGGTCTGATCAACATCCAAAAAAATAGACCAATCAAATTCCATCATCTTTTCATAAAGCTCCTTTTCATTTTTTGCTTTGAAGGAATGGATCGGAACAAGTATTTTCAGTGCTGTGCGTAGCGCAAGATTCGCGCGATATAAAAATTCAGGATTTCCTTCACACTTTATGCCTCTTGTGATTTTCTCAATTTTTTCACCCCCTAGTTCCTTGATTTCTTCAGCAAGAATACCTTCAAACCCATAAAGTGTCTTGATCGTCAATTTCATCACTGCAAATCTACATGAACTCTTTTCCAGGGAAACAAGAAAATAATTATCAGTTTTATTGATTCTTTACCTGCTATTTCACTATCCTCGACCTTAAAAAAACAGCATTCAAATAAAATTCAAATGGATATCTTAGTAGCTGACCAATGCAGTCTTTTCATTCCCATATGATCCGGAGAATTGCAATTGCACTTCTCTTATCCTCAGGAGCATTCCTTCATGCTCAATCAGTGGAGAACGGTCTCATAGATTTGTCAAATTATGATTTCAATTCTTCAACTAAGCTCCCATTAAACGGAAATTGGAAATTTTATCCATCCAAATTTATTTCTCCCAATCTCTCAGAAAAACTGCCTGAATCAACACTGATAGATGTCCCTAATCGATGGGATCAATCAGGGTTACCTGCTTTTGGATATGGATCCTATCAACTCACCATTCTTAAGGATACTGATGAGTCTTTGGCATTACAAATCCCTGACCAGTTTAGTGCATATAACCTCTACGTAAATGGAAAGTTACAGGCTAGTATGGGTAGTCCGGGAACAGATAAGGAGTCAGAAAAGCCTGGTCGTCAATTCAAAACTGTATCACTGGCCCACATACAATCAGATACATTAAATATTGTGTTTCACATCTCAAACTTTGTTCACAGCAAAGGAGGTCTCGGATCACCTATTCAGATTGGGACATTGGATAATCTAATCCAAATAAAATTTATCAATGATGTATATGACGTATTCATGGCTGGCGGCCTTGTCATTGGTGCATTCATTTTTCTTGGCATGTATTTCTATGGGAGGCAGAAGAAAATGGCCTTCTACTTTGCGATCTTCTGTCTTGTTTATGCATATCGGATCATTGGCTGGGGAAATTATGTTCTTCATGACCTTATGGATATGCCATACCATCTTGGCATGGTCATAGAATATTCTACTCTTTATTTGACCGTTTTTTTCTTTGCAGCCTACCTAAAGAATTTATTCCCGGAAGACACTCCTAAGTTGTTGGCCAAGATATTTATGTATTTGTCACTCCTTTGGGCAGCCCTTACTTTGTTACCGGTATACGTCTTCACATCAATAAATGATCCGTTCCTGGTCATTCTTCTTTTTGGAATGTTCTTTATCAGCTTTGTCTACATCAAAGCCTTGGTAAGAGGACGTGGTGGAGCACGATATTCCATATATAGCACTGTTGGAATCATTGTTGTGTTCGTGATGAGAACAACTGCCTATCTAAATATTGTTGAGGAAATCTTATGGGTTTCCATGTTGGGCCAGCTCATTTTTTTCTTGTTTCAATCACTCATTCTGTCAAAGCATTTCACTTCATCGTGGAGACAGGCTAAAGAGGAAGCAGAAAGTGCCATGAAAGTGCGTTCCGATTTTCTTTCAGTTATGAGTCATGAGATCCGTACTCCGCTAAACACGGTTATAGGAACCACTTATCACCTGCTCGATGAAAACCCAAGGAAAGAACAGGTGCAGGAATTGAAAAATCTAAAAAATGCCTCAGAATACCTTCTGTCATTAATCAACAATGTGCTTGATTACAGTAAGATCGATGCTGGAAAATTAGAATTCGATGAGTCTAATACGCAACTGAAACGCTACTGTGAAGACATTTTTAACGTGTTCAAACCAATTGCCAATCAAAAGGGAATTGATCTTGAACTGGAATTCGATGAAAAACTTCCCGATGTGGTAAAATTGGATAAGGCCAGAGTTAATCAAATACTGACAAATCTGATTGGCAATGCCATTAAGTTCACAGAAAAAGGTGAAGTAACCGTTTCTATTTCATTGAAAGAACGTGTGGAGAAAACCGTAAAAGTTCTATTCGAAGTAAAGGATACTGGAATTGGTGTTAGCAGCGATCTTAAGGATCGCATATTCAAATCTTTTCAGCAAGCCAATACATCAATTACAAGAAAATACGGTGGAACCGGGCTGGGTTTATCTATTACCAAGCAGCTGGTTGAGATGATGGGTTCAGAGATCCACCTTTCTAGTGAAAAAGGACAAGGCTCGGTTTTCTATTTTACGCTATCACTTAAAATTGGAAACAAGGTCCTTGAAAAACTTCAAGAAACCGAAGCCTTTGATTTATCCGGATACCACGTCTTACTGGTCGAAGACAATCAAATGAATGTTTTGATTGCCAAGCGGTTACTTGAAAAGTGGAAAATGATTGTAGATCTGGCAGAAAATGGACTGAAGGCCATTGAAAAGGTAGAGAATAATGAATACGATATCGTACTGATGGACTTACAAATGCCAGAAATGGATGGTTATGAAGCTACTCGAATCTTGAGGAAGAAGGGCTTTAAATTGCCGATTCTTGCGTTAACAGCCTCCGCAATGTATGACAAATCATCCAAACTTGGATCTACCGGATTGGATGGACTGGTCACAAAACCATTTAACCCTAAAGATCTGTATAAAGCAATTTCAGATAAATTGGAAAAGAAGCCTTTTCTGCCATCGAATGGTGCAAAGAAGTGAAGCTCAGAAACAAAAAAACCCTCCGACCGAAATCAAGAGGGTTCTTATTGAGTCCTTGCATTTGGTTTTCTCCTTTTAATCCAAGTATGTCAAATCTAGATTTCTTTATAATACTGCTTATTGCTTTTGTATATACAGAAAGTTTACATGAATAAAAACTTCAAATTCATACTCCACCTGAACTTGAACATCCATAATGATTGGAATAGAATATTCTCAGAATTCTTTTCTTATCTCCATAGAACAAAAAACCCTCCGAACGAGATTAAGGAGGGTCGTTACATCAAAGGAAGTTTGTAGGAGTATAAGTCACCAGCTAATAACCACTCAAGAATTCCTTATCCGTAAAAAGAGTTAAACTCGAAGCATCAATAACTTCAAGACTTAAGACTCCAAAAGTAGATTTTCATTACTTGACAGAGTAGATATTGGTGTCTACAAAAGGTCTACAAGAAAATATCCTAATAAAAGCATCGAAGTTTTAAACAACAAAAAACCCCTCAAGCGAGGGGTTTAACTTATATATCCAGGGTAAAATCTGAAAGAACTTACTTCTTATCTTCTTCTACCTCTTCAAATTCAACGTCTGAAACATCGTCTCCACCAGCCGAAGAATCTTCACTAGCTCCAGCATCTGCATCCGGGGCTCCACCTTGTGCTTCTTGCTGAGCAGCATATATCTCTTGAGAAGCCGCCTGCCAGGCGTTGTTTAATGCTTCCATGGCAGTATCAATTTCAGCAAGATCTTGTTTGCCATGAGCTTCTTTCAGTTTGGTCAATGCACCTTCAATAGCAGATTTATTGCCATCGGACAGTTTATCACCAAACTCACTCATTTGTTTTTCAGTCTGGAAAATCAGTGAATCCGCTTGATTTATTTTCTCGACCTTATCCTTCGCTTCTTTATCCGCTTCTGCATTGGCTTCAGCCTCCTGCTTCATTTTTTCGATTTCTTCATCGGTCAACCCAGATGAAGCCTCGATTCGGATTTTCTGTTCCTTACCCGTTCCTTTATCTTTTGCTGAAACATTCAAGATACCGTTTGCATCAATATCAAAAGTCACTTCAACTTGGGGAACTCCTCTTGGTGCCGGTGGTATTCCATCCAGATGGAACTTACCAATTGACTTATTGTCCTTAGCCATTGGTCGCTCTCCCTGGAGCACATGAATTTCTACTGACGGTTGATTGTCTGCCGCAGTTGAAAAAGTCTCAGACTTCTTGGTTGGAATTGTTGTGTTCGACTCAATCAACTTCGTGAACACTCCACCTAATGTTTCAATTCCTAATGAAAGCGGAGTGACATCAAGAAGCAATACATCTTTTACTTCTCCTGTCAGCACACCCCCCTGGATTGAGGCTCCTATTGCAACAACTTCATCCGGATTTACTCCTTTCGATGGCTTCTTACCAAAAAACTTCTCAACTTCTTCCTGAATCTTAGGAATTCGAGTTGACCCTCCAACAAGAATTACTTCGTTGATATCTCCAGTTGACAGTCCGGCATCTTTCAATGCTACTTCTACTGGCTTCATGGATCGCTTCACCAAAGCATCTGCCAATTGTTCAAATTTAGCTCTGCTCAGTGACCTTACTAAGTGCTTAGGTACACCGTCCACCGGCATGATGTATGGAAGGTTGATCTCTGCATTCGATGAGCTCGAAAGTTCGATCTTCGCCTTTTCAGCAGCTTCCTTCAACCGCTGAAGGGCCATCGGATCTTTTCTTAGGTCAATCCCCTCATCTGCCTTAAACTCCTCTGCCAACCAATCGATAATAACTCCATCGAAATCGTCTCCACCTAAGTGTACATCTCCGTTGGTTGATTTCACTTCAAATACACCATCACCCAATTCAAGAATAGAAATATCGAATGTACCACCTCCAAGGTCGTACACTGCGATCTTCATGTCTTGGTTTTTCTTATCTAAGCCGTAAGCTAATGCTGCTGCTGTAGGCTCATTGATAATTCTCTTCACATCCAGTCCGGCAATTTGTCCTGCCTCTTTTGTTGCTTGCCTTTCAGCATCGTTAAAGTAAGCTGGTACAGTTACAACTGCTTCTTTTACTTCTTGTCCAAGAAAATCTTCAGCTGTTGATTTCATTTTCTGGAGAATCATTGCTGACAATTCTTGTGGCGTATATGTCCTGTCACCAATTTTCACCCGCACTGTATCATTGCTTCCTGATTCTACATTGTAAGAAATGTTTTTCATCTCCGCCTTCACTTCTGAAAACTTCTTACCCATGAATCTCTTCACCGAGCTGATCGTGTTTTGAGGGTTGGTAATGGCCTGACGTTTAGCAGGGTCACCCACCTTCCTCTCTCCTTTCCCACCATCGAGAAAAGCCACAATCGAAGGAGTCGTTCTCCTTCCTTCACTATTCTGGATCACTACCGGCTCATTTCCTTCCATTACAGCCACACATGAGTTGGTAGTTCCTAAATCGATACCTATGATTTTACCCATTTCTTTGATCTATTTTATCTGATTAAATTCTTTGCTTCTTTCCATTTATCAATGGATGTGCCAAACGGTAAAATGTGACAGATTGTCATAATTGAGTATTGATCATCAGAGAATTGGTAGTTAAAATGACATTATATGGGTCACTGACACTCAATTACATCTAGGATGGGTTGTCAGCGCATACACTCAAAAACATGTGAGACAACTAATTCAAATCTCGCAAGACAAAGGTGAAAACTGGAAAACCACATTTAGTGCCATTTATAAAAGGGATCCGGATTAACCCATATGCGTATATCGCTAGTAAGAATCATTTCTGATAAAGGAATTGCAGATCATCAATGTACATTGTCCCTGTGGTGCCTCCAGTAAATCCAATGTTAAGTGAGATGCTTTCGATATTGTCTTCGAAGCAATGGTGATACAGTTCAAAAACCTGAAAATCAGTAGTCCCGTCCAGAGTCTGACATGCTAGCGTGTTTTCATTAAAAACAAGCCGATCAGAGGCATTTCTTGCTTGAAGACTCATCGCCCATTTTCCAACAACATCTTCAGTCTTCACTTTAACTTTGACTTTAAATGTAGCTCCCGATGCCCCGCCTGGAATATCTCTAATCTCGTATTGCAAGACTGAAGAGTGAGTGGTTTCTTGCTCTCCGGCAACAATCACCAAGGAATATTTACCAGAAGAAGCCACACTGTCCGAGATGCCAGCTTCTGCATTCTCTCCTAAGAATGGAACCCAATTCTCATTTTCAACACCGATCGTATCTGTCAGAAAAATAACAGAACTAGTACTAGCCGGCAAAGATGTCTCTGACCAGGAGGGAGGTTCGACACAAGGATCAAATAATTCATCGATGTAATAAGTTCTCCGCTCATCATGAGTTAGCACATAAGCTAAATAAAAACCATCACAAATGTCCCCACACATAATTGAGGCCCTATCACAATTTGAAAATCTGGAATTTCGATGCCCCCGCTCTAGCATAGCATGTCCCAATTCATGAAACATGAGAATTTCTCTTTCAGAATCATTCAATGTACCCCAGGCATTTTTTAATATCTCCACTCTTTTCTGACCTGTCCCGTTATAATCCCACCATCCTCTGCCTGAATAGCCAACTCCGTCAATCACAATTGCATCAGCAAATGTCACAACCAAATTATCCTTCGGAAATTTTCTCCCTCTGGATTCAGCTTCAGTAAAAAAATCATTTACATATGAGGCTAGAACTGCATCGACACTACAATCAAAATTGCCTTCTTCACATTCAAACGTTTCTGTGAAGCCAATCCCATCACCGGCGCAACCAAAGGCAACCAGAGCAATCCACAGATAAATTGATCTTCTTATATGATCGTTAAACATTCATTCGATGATTGGGTGTATGATTAACACATCGAAATACCTCTACACCCTTACATGGGATGAGACTAAATTTTACATATCTAAAATGGATCTTTCTAAGATGATTAGATGGAAGGTGGTTTTTTGTGCAACCATGGTGCAATCACTTATCGTAGCGCTGCTTGATCAAGCGAACAATAACTAACAATACGAATATCACTACAATCGCCCCAATTAACCAATCTCTTGCATCCTGATGTGTAAAACTTGTCTCGCCGGAATCAATGATTTGATAGATCAAAAAGCCAATCATAAAATACAACGCATATCGGACGGGCCTTTTCATGTTGTGAATGTAGTGATGTTTGATTGATTTACTACCTGGAGAAATAATAGAATATGAGGAGAAAAAGTTAACAAATCGATAGTGGTTAAGTGTCATATAATTGTATTTTTCATAGTAAGATTGCAATTATTTATAACCAAAAGTGAAACATGTATCCGGCTAAGGGTCTATCAAAGATATTTTCAATACTTGTTTGTTTAATCGGGACCGTACTACTATCCATTGGCCAGGAACAGTTACCTACATCGTCAGGTTATAATAGCTTGCTTAGTGGAGTAGCAATGATGCCGGAAGAGTTCCGAGTAAATTTAGGAGCTACAAACAAGGAAAATATTGAGTTTTATCACTTGACTTATAGAACATCTACTCTCGATCTAAGGCTCCTTAATAAATACACAGATTATACAGTTCCTGAGTCGATAGTCATTACTCCTCCGGATCTTTCTTCTTTTGATCACACAGTTGTTCTTGTTGGTTTATATGGTGAAAAGGAAAATCCAAACATAATCATCTGGTTGGGAGGAAACTACAATTACAAAAACATCACATTTTTCCTTGACTATGATCAGGATAGAGATTTCACCAATGATAAACCCTCCATGAAAGTAAAGGAGGGGAGTGAGCCAATAAACGTAGTTCTTAAACCTGAATATGGTGAGCAAAACCTGTGGTTAAGTGTACCTAAGGTAAATGTCACAGCTAAAAAAGAGAAACGAAGGATTTATAACAAGTTTACACTTGGAGTAACTGCAGGTGCCGGAAGCGGGGAGTTGACTTATGTTGATTCTAACCCAACCACCTATCATAATTACTATGTGAACATATCAGAGAAGCATTTCGGAAC
>JANQEC010000420.1 GCA_028278585.1 Cyclobacteriaceae bacterium
ACTGTTTCGGGGATGCTCACTATGGGGCCTCCCGCATACTCAGTTGCCATTACCTTCCTGTCGGAGGTTATTTCAGTGATTTTGTAGGTGATATGGTCGGCAGTGAAGAAGTCATTGACTTCCGCAACTTCGGTGATGGATTTGAAGCCCGTCCAGCCGTTGGTTGAGTTGTTGTAAGCAGCCAGGGCATTCCTGGGCACTACCAGGTCTATTTGGTCACGGTTTGCGTTTTTAAAGACATCTGCATCTGCATTTGCATTTGGATCTATATCGAGCGTTGGGGGATTGTCACGCTCGACCGTCACCAAGCCAAGGTTTCGATTGTTGTTAAAGGCTTGATTACCGATATAGGCAACACTGTTGGGAATAACGATACTGGTCAATTCATTGAACCTAAAAGCGCCATAGCCAATATGGTTAACATTGGCTCCCAACGTTACACTGCTCAATTGATTTTCATAAAAAGCAAAGGTGCCTATCTCTGTAACACCATCGGGTATGGTCACCTCGCTCAAATCGTTGCCCCTAAAAGCATTGTGCTTAATACTGGTGACACTGGTAGGAATATCAATAGTGGTCAATTCGTTGCCCTGAAAAGCATGCCCGCCAATACTGGTCACATTGCTCTGAAGGGCGAAGGTCACACGGGTCAATTCCTTTTCCTTAAAAGCATTGTCCGCAATAGTAGTCACCGAATAGTCACTACCCTGGTATTGGACCGTGGAGGGGATAGTCACCTCACCTCCTGTAAGGCTATAGCTTGTTGCCGATACTTGCCTGTTAGAGGTTATTTCAGTGATTTTGTAGGTGATATGGTCGGCAATGAACTCGTCATCGACCTCCGCAACTTCGGTGATGGATTTGAAGCCCGTCCACTGAGTGTTGTTCTGATAGTTCGTCAGAGAACCCCTTGGTACTATCACATCTATTTGAGGACGAAGATTGGTGTTCAAACTTTGAAAGGCATTTGCCTGGAGCGTTGGTGGATTGCTACGCTCGACCGTCACCAGGCTGAGGTTTGGGTTGTAGGTAAAGACAGCATACCCAATATAAGTCACACTATTGGATATGGTCACCTCGTGCAAATCGTTGTTTTGAAAAGCACTATTCCCGATACTGGTCACACTGTTTGGAATGGTCACACGCTCCAGTTGGTTATTGGCAAAGGGGTGGTTCCCAATACTGGTGACATTGCTTGGATGTTCGAAGGTCACACTGGTCAGCTTGTGCTCCTCAGCTTTGCCGCTACCATTAAAAGCACCATCCGCTATGTGGGTAACGATATATAATTGACCGCTTAAATTGAAACTTCTGGGTATTTGCAAGTTGGCACCCGGAGAAGACAGCCCAATGAGCTCTACCGCAATGGGATTTGTGGAAATAATCCTGTATTTGAGGTAACCGGTATCTCCTTCGTCCCCTACATTTTGGCCGTACCCTGTGAGGCTTGTTAAAAAGAGGGTGACTATTATTAATTGGAATTGCTTTTTCATGGTCTTGGTATTTATGGATAGATAATTGAAGTTTCATTATGATCGTAGTTTTCCCGCATTTAGCGGGACAGGCTGCTTTTGGTCGATCACCGTAGGGGAACAGCTCCTTTTTGCTCCTTACTCCGTGCTCCGTTGCTGTAGCCAGCTATGGCGCAAGAAACTGAAGTACCAGTGACTGTTTTCCCGTTGGATCATTGCCAGGCAATGAAGGACAGAAAGCCATTGGCTTCCTGCCCCCGACCATGTTTGCTCTTTCAACCGCCTTCACACTTCATTCTTATAGGGGTTGAAAAAACAGGTACTTATAACAATATTGAGTTATTAGTAATAGCAAATGTGGAGAGAGAGTGCGCGTATGGATTGTGCGAAAACTGTTAAAGAATATGCGAAAAATGGCAAGAGGGGATTTGATGATGAGGGATTAGAATGGAGAATTGACAATGATGAATGGAGAATGGAGAAAAATTGAAGATGAGTTGATTAGTTAATTGGTGGATTGGTTGGCATATTTAAACATCATTCCGGTTTAGGAGGAACGACAAATACCGGCATCTCATTTTTCTGGACTCTCCCGAAACTCCAATAAGGTGACTGAACATCTATGCCAAAAGAGTCAGGTCCTTGCATTTTATCAAATGATTGAAAGTATCAACATTGCAAAAAGCAAAAAGTGAAACATGGACCCCAAGGCTTTGTGGATTTCAATATTTACTTTCAAAAATGGTGAGTATTGGAAGCACAATTTTCAAAGGCAAAACAACTACGAGATTCGGGATCTTTTTTTTGACGGTTCTGCTGTCTGGTTGCTGTCACAAATTTGTCAAGCTTTCGAATTCGCACGCATTCCATCCTAAGACGGGATACGTCTTTATGATCAAGACTGATTCCAGCCTTCGTATTTATAGACACTTTAGTGTGAATGAGTCAGACCTAAGGACGAAAATGATAACGCAGAGCTTTGATCGTTTTCAATTGGCGAGAAAAAGTAGAAAGGACAAGTAGAGGGGTCTCATTTAAACTGTCATTCATATTAGCGATGGCTACTATAATCGTTCTGGTGATAAATAGGAGAGTAGCACTCACGATATGAATTTGTAATTCTTGCAAAATGTGATGAATTATTGGCTCATCAAACACGGCTTCCTGGTTCCTCTATGACAGCCATAAGCTTTCATGAACTCATTGTAGAAATGTGTTATTTGAACAACTCCGTATTTAGAAGCGTAATTAAATCCCCAATTGAATTGATTGAAAAAATCAGAATTGACCCTTCCTTTTTGGGAACTAAGAATCTCCCATTTTGATTTCTCTTAGCATCTTATCCTCTGCCAGGGAAGTAACCTCGAAGGGTTCATAAGGCCCATTTGGAGCAAGGTCTACCTGGATATTATCCGCACTATCTTGTTGACATCCATTAAGTAGAAGAAGTAGCAGGGTTAGTAGCAGGGCCAGGGCGATGATTGAATATTTTTTCATGCTTCAGCTTTTTTGGTAAGTGAACTTTCAGGATTAATGAAGCAATTGTATATAGCATTTAACTGAGCATTATCGATCATCCCGTCTCATTTTTGAGCAAGAATGAAAGGTGATACCTATTATGGAAACGTGTCGGCTTTATCTAAAAACCGAGGGAAAGATAAAACGCAAACCAATTCTTTATGAAAAAGTGAAATACGATGCTAAAGAAATTGAACGTAAATTTCCATATTGCTCTGACTTTCATATTCAATGTAGAACGGGAGGAAGTACATTTTTGACAACTAGACATGAGGTCACATACAAACATGTGAAAAAAACCTGTTATTCCTACTTTTGATCCTCTCTTTTGATCTAATAAATAAAGACTATTATGTTACCAAGCACCTACCTGGAAGATGCTCCCGATTGCGTAAAGAAGTTTGTTTCCTATTTTGAGAATTTAAATGATAACGAGGTTACTTCTCTCTCCGGGATCTATGATGATAGAATAATCTTCCAGGATCCAATTCACCGGCTCGATTCTATTTCAGCAGTGACCTCATATTTTCAAAAATTGAACAAGAACTTAAAATCGGGTGGTTTCAATTTTACATCCGTTAGAATTGTTGAACGTACATGTTACCTGGAATGGGTTATGAAAGTGGAATTGCATCGACCGAAAAAAGAGGTTTCTGCAAAGGGCATTTCGGTATTGACCTATGAAGATAAGATAACTTATCATCGTGATTATTTTGATGCAGGAGAATTGTTCTACGAAAACGTTCCTGTTCTGGGAGGGATTATCCGAATGATAAAACAAAGACTATTTAAGTAGTGACGTGGTAGAGTAGGAGCGTTTCACGGAAGACTATTCAGTCACTTACAATGAAGCGCTGCTGATACAAGATCTTTCCTTTTCCCAGGAGTTTGAGGATATACGTACCTGGAGATAGCCCTCTGACCGGGATAGTACTTGATTGTGAACTGCCTACCTTTTGGCCATTCAGATTGTAGATTACAAGTTCATCTATGTCGATTCCCTTTACCCTCAGCAAATCAGTGGCCGGATTCGGATACACCACCACCGATGATTTCTTGTCCGTGCCAAGAATCGCATTTACGGTAAGCATTCCATCTCTCAAAGTAAGGATATAATGATCATCCGAGCCGCCTGCCAAAACAATTGGATAACTCCCTGCATCGCTCTGACTCGTTGCTATCGTGCTGACATTGGGCACCTCATCTAATACAGATACATCGTCTGACAATTTAAAGCCTTCATAGGTCAATGTCAGGTCTGGAATTTCATCTCCCTCTGCTATCGAATGATCATCCGCTATTACTGTCAGTGGAGACTTGACCACATTGAATGTTCTTGTCACGCCAGGTGCAGGATTGAATTCATGGTTTCCAGCCTGGGAGGAGGTTATTTCATACAAGCCAACTCCTTCGATTATCATAACGTCTTCCTTGATCCTTCCCGTGCCAAGCGTTATTTTGTAAGTGACCGGAAGCTCGCTGGAAGCCCTCGCTTTCAACGAAAATTCATCCCCATATTCCTTTTCGTCGATGGGATCGAAGGTAATTGACTGGTTGCTCTTTCGCGAGTCTAGCACCAAGAATGATTGCGAAATGATTTGAGCTGCCTGGTAGTAAGAATTTCCACCCTGCGACGCTGTTACCATAAAATTACCCGTGTCATTAACTGTGAGCGTGTTACCGTTGAGCTCGCCGTCACCCTGTTCAAGTGCATACGTGACCGGCAGGTTTGAATCGGAGGAGGCTGTTAGGGTCACAGTGTTTGTAGCCGCAAGGTCAACAGGAGCAATAGCCGGGAAAGTAATCTGTTGATGAGCTTTGGTTATTTCCAATTTTCCAATCTTTTCAGAAGGCAGAAACAGGTAATTATCTGCGACTAAATCACGCATGTTTGTAATTATGATCTCATGAGTACTCCCTGGCTCTGCCAGGATAGTGGCACTTTCCGCATACTTTCCTTGCGGGCTTACTTCAAAACCTGAAATGGTACTGATGTCTTCACCGTAAACAAAACCGGTATAGATAAAGGTGATTTCCGGGTTGGGAGTTCCATACTCCCTGCTTTTGTCTTCTGCGGCCACAAATAGGGCTGTTTTTTCCACCGAAAAGGAATGTGTTACCGGAGGTGCCGGAGTAAAGCGATCATTTCCCGATTGATAAGCGGTGATGGTCACCGTGCCTACACCTGTAATGGACAGCTCGTTTTCATCCACCGTTACAGGACCTGTAGCTGAATAAGTTACTGGAAGATCGGAGCTGGCAGTTGCACTCAATGAGAATGGATCATCTCCATAGGTCTTATCTTTCAAAAGATCAAAGTCGATTTCCTGATATCGTACCACGTTGACCGTCCACTCTTGACTTATATTGTGGCGTTCGTTTACGGTATAAGTAACAGGAGAAGAAAAGTCCTGTTCAACACCACTTTCCGGAATGGCATGTGCTCCACCGGAGACCAGAATGTATTCAGGAACCAGAGTTTCAATGTTTGTACCAACGGAAACGTAGACAGTAATGATGTGATCTGCATAGTTGATGCGGGTAGCTTCTGTTTGTCCTTCAAAGGTGAAGGTTAGAAAGTCAGTACTTAGTTCGCTGACGCCTGTATCGAAAATTTTAACATGGCCCGGAAATTCCCCTTCGTCAATTCCTCCGGCAGCCAATACCGATCCATCGGCACTGAGACTAACAGAATATCCTAGATTATCCCAGGTGTAACCATCAATGTCATTTACCACCTGGGTCCAGGAACCAAATTGATTTTCATAAATACGAATATGACCTGAATTTCTAAAGTTCCTATTTCCATTCCTTTCATTGAAGGGAGCACCAATGGCCACTATTGATCCGTTGGCACTTAAGCTCACAGAGAAGCCTGACGCGTCATAAGCACTTTCTCCCTCAATGTCATCGCCAATCTGAGTCCAGATGCCACCTCGATTTTCATAAACACGTACCACTCCAGCATCAATTCCATTTTCTCCATCGTACAGAGACCCTCCAATTGCAACTACGGATCCATCTGCACTTAAACTAACCGGAGTGCCAACCGACCGTTTCTCTGAAGAAAAGACAGGTCCCTCAATATCATCTCCTACCTGAACCCAGGTATCATCCCGATTTTCATAAACACGTACAAGGCTGGAACTGCTATTTTTACGCACTCCAATTCCCATAACGGACCCGTCAGCACTCAAACTGACTGAAAGGCCCAGGCGATCGGCGAATTCTTCTCCCTTAATATCATTTCCAACCTGGTACCAGGTCTCACCATCATTTTTGTAAACTTGTACATAACCAGTATCAGATCCTTCCAGGCCATCATAATAGGGTCCGCCGATCGCTACTATGGATCCATCAGCACTCAAACTCACCGAAGAACCAAACCTACTGAACCACCTTCCACTAATCTGATCTCCTATCATGGTCCAGCTATCATTCGAACTATCGTACTTAAAGACCCGAACATAGCCCGCATAGGGCACAAAGTTTATTTTATCGGATATTGCTCCAATGGCAAGGACTGACCCATCAGCACTCAGGCTGACCGAAAAACCCGATTGATCATCGACATGCTTGCCATCTATGTCACTACCCAATTGAACCCATTCATCACCTTGATTTTTAAACACACGCACATGGCCGCCGTCCCGGTTCAAAAAGCCGTCATTTAATGGTGCTCCAATTGCTACAATAGAACCATCGGCACTCTGACTGACCGAAAAACCAAACTCATCTCCGGTTTTTTCCCCGGTCAGCAAGCCAATTTCTGTCTGACCCAGTCCGATGCTGCACATTCCAAAAAAGATAATGAGTGGTAGCAACCACCTGCTACAGCAGGTATACCGGTTTCCCAATTGAAGGAGTGTAATCATTATATTTTCTTTAATCAATGCTGTGCTGTCGGTTCCTGTATGTCTGCCACAAAGTACCGGGACAGCACTGCAGTACACAGTTTCTTATAGTTTAAACCTTAATAGTACCAAGTGCCTAAGTCCATCAGTATATTATGGATGTCTCTTTTTTCAGATTCGGAAACTTGAGACATTGACAACAAATCTGATTTTAGATCCTAAGCTCAATCTTTCGGATGAAAAGTTTGGGTGAGGACGGCCATCTCAACAATTTTCGATTTTGGAGAATAGGCTAAAGGGGGGGGTGTGAAACACTTTTAAACCACATCTAACTCTTAGTACCATCTGTCTCATGAATGGGTTTCACAAATAGGCGTTTAATAAAACTCAGATGAAGGTAGGTTATGCCAAATTTGCACGGAAGTAACTTCCGCGCTAGAGGCGATTTTGACGACAGACGAATTTTCACATGTTCAATGCATGAAGGGTGAACTTGATTTAATGGAGTACAGAATCAACTTTAAAAAATGCCTGTGACACCTCTTCACGTCCCAAATGAGATGTTAATCTCCTATCTTCCAGCTCCTTCGGCAGCCTCTTCAATCCAATCAAAAAAGCTTTTATTACCATTGTCGAATATCCAGCAATAAGTAGGAAACTTATCGGAAAATCGAAAAAACTCACCATATTCATTTCCACCTAACCAACTAGAATCAAAATATATTGAGTTTGACTTCTTGTTGTTTATTTCTGGTAGATCCTTGTACAACTTCCATTTTCTGTCAATAAGCTCGTAGAAATATATTTTGCTTCCATCGCTTGAAATAGAAAAACCAAGCCTATCTAGTGGGTTTTGTCCTCTTGCTGTAAGACCAGTTCTCCCCTTAATTCTGTTTATGTGAACAGCAATAATACCATTCCCTTTTTCAAAACTCTTAACAATTTCATAGTTCACCCATCTTCTATTTGCAGTGTTTTCGCCAACCAATACTGCTGTTACGGAAGTTCCTTTAAGTCCGTCAGCAATTAGGCCCCTAAGAACCTTTTCACCCTTTGACTTACTTTTCTCCCAAATGGATCCATCCACAAAGGTTTCTGCATTGTTCTTAGCAACCCAATTATTCCGAACTATGTTGACTTTGAAATTTTTTACATCATCATATGAAAAGCTAAAAAAAACATATCTAGCCATTCTCAACTGTTGTTTTCAATTGCTTCTTCCACCCAGGCCTCAAGGTTATTCTTTATGTCATTATAGGCATCACTTGCTGAGGGGTTCCTGCATGGAATAGTTTTGATGTTGCCATAACTATCTTTGAATGTGAATTGAAGAAAAGGGTTATCACCCTTATTGCTTGTTCCTGTATTTGGATCCCTGAGGTTATGAATGTAAACACCTAGGAGACCCTTCCCTTCATCCCAAGCCTTCTTAATTTCGTGTTTCACCCACCGTCTTTGTGATGTTTCTTCACCGACTAAAACAACTACACATGAACGATATTTCATATTGTCGTCTATCCATTTTCTTATACTGTCATCCCCTTTCTTTTTGACTTCCTCCCAATCATTAGCTGATACTGGTTTATTATCCTCAAGTGCTCCAATATTTCTAATTTGCTGCACACGCATTACGTCATTTTTGAAATGAAAGCTGTAAAAGATTTGTCTCTTTGCCATGATTACTGTGGTTTTAAATAAAACATAGTTACGATCAAGGTGAGAATTGTGGTACCATAGAAAAGAAGCAAGGTTTTGGAAAAGCATGAATTAACCCAATCCTTAAAACCATCGTCGTGACTGCTAGTGTTGAGTGAATAATCTATTTCATTTTTATCACGAGCTGCGTCATAAAGCTTTCTGAAAAGTCTTTCTTGATATAAATAATAACCATCAAGCAGCCAGAAAATAATGGATGGGAAATAGGCAACAACAACAAAACTATGATTAGCATCATTAGCTGCTAAAGCGAAAAGTGCAGATACTAGGGTGACAGTCCATCCTTTAATTAGGAAGGAATTCTTACCCATTCGGTTAATCACACCTTGTATGAATTCAAGATGCTTCCTTTTGTCCTCAATCGCCATAACAGTTTTTGGTTGGTGGTGATTGCACCTTGATCAAAATAATACTTACTCAAGTTAATAAATATCTCACAAAACGAAACGGCATGAAGGAATTGAGTTTAGTTTTGAATAACAATGAGAATAAATCCGCTTAGAACTATATGGAATGTGATCTCGACAGTATGTGGGGTAGTAGGACTGGTAAGTTTTTCAGAAGATGTCATAGCATGGAGAAGTTTTTTTAGCGAAATAATGTTGGTTTACAGAGGAATTGTTTCATACCCATTCATAGCCCTCAACTTGGAATTGAGCAATCAACTAATTGATTACGCATTCATTGGATCTCTTTGTGGTGCTGCTTACTCCAAAGCAATTAGATATGGTGTTGAGCAGGGCCATTTAACTAGAGATCTAGTCAAGGGAGTCCAAGTGTTTTACTTTGTACTCTATTTGCTTTTTTGGCCATTCGGAATTCTAATCACGGCTAAACAAGTTTTGATAGGTACTAAAGATCATTCTGAAAAGCACATTAAGATTAGATTTCTTAACTGGCTGGGGACAATACTTCTAGGGTTCCTTTGTATCTTAATACTGAACACAATTTTATTTTAAATGAATTTGTAAAGGCTTCCCAAATTCAATATTCATTAACTTATAACGTATTGTGTCTCACTAAACGAATTGATGAAGCAAATGACTATTGATAAAGACTATATTAAGGATCTACTTAACAAAATTGAAGGGACGGAAAGGTCTGTTTTTAATATTACGGAAATAGCAGAAGAAAAATAAAAATTTTATATTGGCAGAGAAGAAAAAATGGTAGAATTTAAGATTTCTGAAAAAGTTAGAAATTATTTATCTGAAATAAATAAAAACAACGTCACAGGCAGAAAGATAAATGCAATTTTAAGTTTGAATCCAAATGTTTTAAAGGAAGCTAATAAAGTTAACGGCAAAGGAAAACTTTCGGGAAAAACCATTGTTGTAAAATCAAATATCAGTGTTAAAAACCTGGTTGCAAATTGCGCTTCTAAAACCCTTGAGAATTATAGGGCTCCTTATGATGCCACTGTTGTCAAAAAAATAAAGCAGGAAGGAGGATTGATCATTGGAATGGCAAACATGGATGAGTTTGCTGCAGGTGCTAGTGGAGAG
>JANQEC010000423.1 GCA_028278585.1 Cyclobacteriaceae bacterium
GTTTCCTCTAACAAATTCCAAAATTTGAAAACATAATCACCGGCAGCACTTGCAACGTGGGTGCTTCGACCCTCATTTCCTATCACCAAGCCCATAACAACCGCAGCCTGTTTTGCGGAAACATGAATAAATTCAGCAAGTTGTGATCCCACCATAACGATGGCCAGGGTGATCAGTACCTCAACCTCAACCGCATCATTGTCAACATATTTCAACAATCGATAACCGATATATCCAAGGAACAACCCGATGAAAATTCCTCCTCCAATATCAGCCACCCCGATGTAAACAGTTTCAAAGAAGGTTAGCGTATGGTCATCACTGGCATGGGCAATGTCCAGAATAGTTAATGCCAGCACTACTGCAATTCCGTCGTTGAAGAGTGATTCTCCTGCAATTTTTATCTCCAGATCTTCTTTTAGATTGAATCTTCTAATCGTTTTGGTAACCGCAATCGGGTCCGTTGGGGATATTAAAGCACCAAAAACCAGACAATACATGTAGTGCAGCTCTATATTCATGAAGTGCAACATGAAGTAGACGAGCGTTCCTATCACAAATGTTGAGATAAGCACACCAATGATCGCAAGAACCAAAACAGGTTTGCGCTGGTTACTCAATTTCTTGAAATCTATATTTAATGCCCCGGAAAAGAGCATAAACGTCAAGACTATCTGGTAGAGAACTTCTTCAAATTCGTATTCCTTGACGTGTTCTGCTAAATGTAGTTCCGGGAATAAATTCCCAACTACAAGAACCAGGAATGACAAGCCAAGCGCCAAAATCATCAGTCCGATTGAAGATGGCAATTTCAGGTAGAATGTATTAATAAAAATAAATGCTCCTGAAAGGAATATGAATAAGGCGATTATATCTAGAATACTCACTTTATTGCAATTTATGCAGGCTTAATCCTGCGTAATAACTTTATCAAAACTAATCGTATGGCGAATTGTTGCGTTGCATTGAGTGTGAGAATAGCTAAATATTAAGACAAACAACTAGGTTCGTTTTAAGTTTTAGCTCAATTTAGCAGGCAGAGCAGCCACTTCAGGATGCTCGATTCACCTAAGTGAATCATGGTTTGCGGTGGGTTATACCTTTTAACAAGGCATTTTACAGACTCGAAGATAACTTTTTTTATAATTTTTAGCAAAAAACTACAATAAGTGAAAAATGACATAGAAAAAAGGCTTTTTTTACTCAAAAAAGAAACAGAAGATATTTTCGCAAATTTGGAGTCACTGGATCATGATTTATTGAGGAAAAATGGAAAGGGATGGTCAATTATACAGGTCCTGAGTCACTTGAATATGGCCGAAATAATTTCACTAGAGTATATGAAGAAAAAAATGTTGGCGGGAAGGAAAATGAAAAAGGTGAATATGATCAATAAAGCTCGAATGTGGGTTACATGTGGTTTTTTGCAGACAGGTCTGAAATGGAAAGCACCTTCTTATATTTCCAATCCGAATGGAGATTATTCGTTGAGCGAGATCAAATCAAAGTGGGAAGCTACTCGAATGAAAATTCATGATTACATAGACAACTATCCCGATGAATGGCTTAATAGAGCTGTCTATAAGCATCCAATGGCCGGCAGACTGTCATTGATCCAGGCCATTGACTCATTTATTTATCACCAGAGGCACCACGTTCATCAAATCAACCGAATTAGAAAGGAGCTGAGTATCTGATGTTGACCATTAATTCGCTGATTCACTCATATAACGGAGCAGAAAAGATTGAATACCCTGATTGGAAGGTAGGCAAGGGGGAACATTCTGTCATTCTTGGAAATTCCGGTTCAGGAAAAACCACACTCCTACACATCATTGGAGGTTTGCTTCGACCAACGTCAGGCGTAGTAAAAATTGAAGAAACCGATATTTCATTATTGACACAGTCTTCTCTGGATAAATTCAGAGGCTCGCACATCGGAATTGTGTTTCAAAAAGCCCACCTGGTAAGTTCATTGACCGTTTTTGAAAACCTTACCCTTTCCCAGTATTTGGGAAAAGGAAGAATTAATAAAAAGGATGTACTTGAAATGATGGATCAATTAGGCCTGGAAGGATTGAGAATGAGAAAAGTACACCAAATCAGCCAGGGACAAGCTCAGCGGGTTTCAATTGGACGTGCGCTTTTAAATAAACCCGAATTGCTTCTCGCCGATGAACCGACTGCCAGCCTTGACGATGAAAATTGTGAAAAGGTGATTCGATTGCTAAAAAATCAAGCTGAAGCGCACAACTCCACATTGATTGTAGCTACCCATGATCATCGGGTAAGGGGAGAACTTGAAAACACGTTGACGCTATGAATGTTTTTTCATTAAGTGCTAAAAATGTTGTAGCAAAGCCCTTAAGCTCTTTGCTCAGTGTATTACTTTTTGGATTTGGCGTATCAATCATCGTCATCATTTTGTTGACCAGCAGCTTTATGAAAAATGAGATAAGCAAAAACGCTGCTGGCATCGACCTGGTTGTTGGTGCAAAAGGAAGTCCGCTTCAAATCATTCTTGCAAGTATTTTTCACATCGATTTTCCAACTGGAAATATCTCCTTGAGCGACGCAAATAATCTTGTAAAAAATCGGTTGATTGCATCTGCGGTTCCACTTTCATTGGGAGATAGTTATAAAGGATATCGAATAGTCGGTACTACAAGCAAATACGTGGAGTTGTACCAGGCAGAATTAGCCCAAGGTGAAATTTTTGATCAGAAAATGACAGCCATTTTAGGGGCAAATGTTTCCAAAACATTGGGCCTGGGAATCGGCGATGAACTACAAAGTGATCATGGTTTGTCCGAAGGAGGTGGAGGTCATGATGAACATCCATATGAAGTTGTTGGTGTTCTACGTCCTGCTGGAAATGTGATAGACAATCTTATTGTGACATCTGTTCAGAGCGTATGGGATGTACATGGACATAGCGAAGAGCATGCACATGACGAAGCAAGCGAATTGCATGATTTAGTTTCATTGGAGAAATTGGGATTGGAAGTGACGAATGAGCAATTAGGTGAGGAGGATATCACTTCACTTTTTGTCAAATACCGATCTCCAATGGCGGCAGTTCAGTTGCCTCGTATTGTCAATGGTACGAGTAACCTTCAGGCGGCCTCACCTCCGTACGAAAC
>JANQEC010000026.1 GCA_028278585.1 Cyclobacteriaceae bacterium
ATCGGCACAATACTCCCATCATCGTTGATGCCAATTCTTCTACTGAAAAAAAGATCAACCTCTCCAGGGCTACCAACACTAAACAAACCAGCATTTTCAAGGAAAAAAGGTCGCTTCTCCGGAAAGAACAGGTTGAATCGATCTAGATTGACCTGCACCTCATCAACTTCTACTTGTGCAAAATCAGTATTGTATGTCAGGTCCAGGGTCAAGCTGGGAGTCACCGAATATTTGACATCCAATCCTGCATCTAAATTGGTGTCCGTATCAGTTTCTTCGTCGCCTTTTACTCGCTCAACATTTCCAAGCACATAAGGAATAACTTTCAGGTTTCCTGGTTTTTTCAAGGACAATCCTGACAGTGTTCCCGCCAGTGACAGCCGCTTCATATCAAACTGAATAGGCATCGGTGCCCAATAGGCGATCTCATTTGTCTTCCGAATGTTACGCCTGAAATTAGCACCCCAGGTTATGTCCTCTCCTGATTTATACCTGATCGTTCTTAGTGGGATTGCAAATTCTGCACTCCACCCATAATCGCCTACCTGAGTCTTAACATCCCAGGAAGCATCCCAATTAAGATTGAAGCCTCCAATTACTCCCCCCTGTTGCCGGTTCGCATTGAAATTGCCCTGCCCTTCATTATCTACCTGGGCATCATATTCGATACCAATTGGATTGGTACCAAAAACAAATCCGTTTTGCTTGTCATGATACGTATCAAGAATGAATAAAAAAGCATCCGCTTCATCCAGTGATGCATCCCTTCGGGCATCGGTCACCACCAGTTGTTCGGGGTTCGAATCATAACAAACCACCGATAAATAAAAGGTTTGTGCATCGTAAGCAATCCGTATCTCCGTGGGCTCACTAACCTGTTTTCCCAAATTGGGCTGAATCTGCACTAACTCGTTGATGGGTTCGATCTTCTGCCACAAAGGATCATTGATCACCTCTCCATCAATTTCAGGAAGTTCCTCTATTTGTGAAGATTTATGCTTTGGACGCACGCTGGTATCAATGGTGCTGGTTTGAGCAAATAACAGAACAGGAACTAGCCCAATAAGAAATAAGAAAGGCTTCATGAGTTAGGTTTGGACCATAAAGGTATTCATCATTGGAGTAACCTTGAAATTCTGACCGCTAAGTTTTAAGGAAACCAACACATTTAAACCAGCGAATTTTTTCAATCGTGTCTCTTAAAAGATTTGCAGCCTTAAACAGGCCCAGTAGTACAACTTTTTAATATCCAATGTTAATCTGAAATCAAGTATCGAAGTAACCAGGACTTGACAGGTTTCTGATTTTAGGCAAGAGAATACCTGAAGAACAATAGGTCTTTCCGTGATGGATGTCATAGTTGTTGCCACGCAGCAAAGGCACTTTTGAAATAGTAAATAAATGTTACTGTAAACATTTATTTATGAAAAGGCAGTTCATTTTTTCTATGCCAGGTTTTGGTTTTTGCTATTAGCAACATTCGCTTTTTCACAGGTCGAACACCTAATGCAAGGTGCCGGAGCTGTGTTCATCGGAATGTCTCCTCCATATGGAGTCATCCCCGGAAGTGAGGTATCCTATGATAGGACCACTTCCATGATAATGGCAGGATCTAGCTATACGCTTAAATAAAACTTGACCTAATTAAAGTAAACTAAAATGAAGAAGTTATTAATCTTAGGAGCAGGAACATCAGGTACGATGATGGCGAATCACATGCACAAAGTATTGCCTCATCAGGAGTGGGAAATAAGCATCGTGGATCAGGATGAAACCCACTATTATCAGCCTGGATTCCTGTTCCTTCCCTTTGACCTGATCAAAAGCAAACAATTAAAAAAGTCGATAAAAAAATTCATTCCGGAAGGCGTACATCTCGTTCATGGAACCATCGATAGGATCGACAAGGAACATGATCAGGTCTTCCTGGAAAATGGCATGGTACTGAGTTATGATATATTGATCATAGCCACAGGAACCCACATTGCCCCTGAAGAAATAGAGGGAATGCTGGAAGATCAATGGCAAGAATCAATCTTCGATTTTTATACCTACAAAGGAGCAGTAAATCTTAGAAACAAACTTAGGATGTGGCCGGGAGGTAAACTTGTGGTTCATATTTCCGAGATGCCAATCAAGTGTCCTGTGGCCCCACTGGAATTCGCATTCCTTTCAGATTCCTACTTCCTTAACAAAGGAATACGAGAAAAAGCGGACATCACATATGTAACTCCAATGTCCGGGGCCTTTACCAAGCCAAAAGCTACAGAAGCTCTTGGTCACTTGCTGGAACAGAAAAACATAAAACTTGTCCCCGACTTCAACATTGAACGGGTTGATACGGAAAACAACAAGATCATCGATTATGGCGGACAGGAGGTTGCGTATGATTTGCTGGTCACAGTTCCGACCAACATGGGAGATGAAATGGTCGCACGATCTGGTATGGGAGATGATCTTAACTACGTGCCCACAGATAAAAATACCTTACAAACTAAAATCAAGGACAACATTTTTGCCATCGGTGACGCAACTGATCTGCCTGCATCCAAGGCTGGTTCTGTTGCGCACTTTGAATCAGAAATTCTCACAGAAAATATTCAGCGATACATTGAGGGCAAAGAATTGAAAAAAGAGTTTGATGGTCATACCAACTGTTTTGTTGAAACCGGACATGGCAAGGCGCTTTTAATAGACTTCAATTACACCCAGGAACCAGTAAGGGGAGTTTTTCCCTTTTCAGGTGTGGGCCCATTGAGCCTTTTGAAAGAAACACATATGAATCATTTAGGTAAACTGGCCTTTCGCTGGATCTACTGGAATATGCTGATCCAGGGAAAACACATCCCTTTTGTCACACCAACAATGAGTTTGGCTGGCAAAGAGATAGAGGAGTCCGAACAAGTAGAATCTTAACCAATTAAATAAGTAAAATCATGAGCGAAAGAACATACGCCGAAATTAACATTGATTGTAACGAAGAAGGTTATTTAACTGACCTGGATCAATGGAACAAAGATGTTGCAATGGATATTGCAGTAGAAGAAGGTATCGAATTGCAAGAAAAGCACTGGGAGGTACTTGATTACATACAAGACCAATACCGAAAAGAGGTCCCATTGACCATCCGCAAAATTGGAAAAAGTGGCATAGTAGATATAAAAACGTTCTACCAGCTTTTTCCGGGAGGGCCTCTGAAAAAAGCAAGCAGGATCGCAGGTATACCTAAACCGGTAAGCTGTATCTGATTTTTTAATAGCTATAAATACAAAACAATGGAAACACTTGAAAAATCAATAGATACCAAAAAGGAGGAAAAGCCAGTCAAGAAAATGATGCTCATTCTATCCAAGGCAACCATTGATAATGTATATGCTTGTTTCATACTTGCTAACGGAGCACGAATGGAGGGCATAGAATCTGAGATATTTTTTACTTTCTTTGGATTGGAGGCCATCCAAAAAGACAAGCTCAATCATTTACATGTCGCAACAGTTGGTAATCCTGCAATGCATATGCCAACCATGTTAGGCGGATTGCCGGGTATGGAAGCACTTGCAACCAAGATGATGAAAAATGAAATGGAGAAACTAGACATCCCTCCAGTGGATGAATTTCTGGAAATCCTTTCTGCATCCGGCACCAAGCTTTGGGCATGTAAGCTCGCAATGGATATGTTCCATCTAAACAATGACAAACTAATTGACAACATTGATGGTGTGATTACAGTGGGGGATTTCTATGCCCGTGCGAAAGGAGATGGCACGCATTTGTTGTTTATATAAATCTTTAACACTTCTTATATGATAAGGAAATAAAACGCAGGGTGGAATCAAACGTGTGACAAAAACTCCTTACCTCAAGCTGAAAATGAAAATAACAAATACTCAAGAAGCCCTGTCAGTAATTGAGCCTGGCAACAACGTTTTTGTCCATAGTGCTGCCATGACGCCTAACAAACTTGTAAAAGCACTGACGCAAAATTGCCCGGGACCTGATGTAAACCTGATTCACATACATACAGAAGGTGAGGCGGACTATATAAATGACAATTCATTCAAATTCAATATGTATAGCTGCTTTGTAGGGTCTAACGTTCGGAAAGCGATCAATATAAATCCTAAAGCCAATTACATCCCTGTTTTCTTAAGTGAAATCCATCAAATATTAACAAGTGGTAGCCGTAAAATCGATGTTGCGTTGCTTAAGGTTTCACCACCAGATAGTCATGGTTATTGCTCATTAGGAACATCTGTTGACGTTACGCTTGCAGCTGTTCGGGCGGCTAAATATGTAGTGGTTGAATTCAATCCAAATGTACCAAGAGTTCACGGAGAGGGGTTTATTCATACAAATCAAATCGATTTTGGGGTCGAAAGTGATGATCCAATGTTTGAGGTAAATCCGAAGGTACTTTCAGAAGAGGAAATGGAAATTGGGAAACATATTGCTGAGCTAATTGAAGACGGCTCAACATTGCAAATGGGAATTGGAGGAATACCTGATGCCGTTCTTTCTCAACTTATCAACCACAAGGATCTGGGTATCCACACAGAAATGTTTACTGACGGTATTTTACCTCTTGTTAAAAAAGGGGTGATCAATGGGAAATTTAAAAAGGTGCTTCCTGGAAAGATTGTGAGTTGTTTTGCTATAGGTTCGCAAAACTTGTACGACTTTGTTGACAATAATCCGATCCTGGAATTTAGAGAAGCTTCATTCACCAACGACACAACGATCATTCGTAAAAATCCAAAAGTTATTGCTCTGAACAGCGCAATCGAGATTGATCTGACAGGTCAGGTATGTGCTGATAGTATTGGCATCTATCAGTATTCCGGGGTTGGCGGTCAAATGGATTTCATTCGTGGCGCTTCACTTTCTGAAGGTGGAAAACCAATCATTGCACTTGCCTCTTGTACCAAGAATGGGGATAGCAAGATTGCTCCTTTGCTTAAGGCTGGTGCAGGTGTGACGACAACAAGAGCGCATGTTCATTGGGTTGTAACTGAATACGGCGCGGTAGATCTCTTCGGGAAGGACCTGGTGGAGCGTGCGAAACTCCTCACGTCAATCGCCCATCCGAAACACCGGGAAAGCCTGTTACAAGCTGCCAACGAGCGGTATCATCAAAATGGGTTCTAGTCCATTTAAGCTGACAAGAAACAGTAGCAGGACTGACATTTCTCCGTGGATTAATCTGAGTGAGGATTTATTTTGAGATCCTTAAATAACACCGTCATGAAACGAATAATTGTACCCACGGATTTTTCCAAACTGTCCAAGTATGCAATAGCATTTGCGGTTCGTATTGCAAAAGATTTACAGGCGGAAGTGACAATCCTGCACCTGGAAGATGTTCCGTTGGCCGATACCTCGCTTCATTTAACAGGAGAAGCGCGCCAGGGAGGTTATTCAGAAGATGATTTATACAATGTGCAGTTGTTCAGAGCCAATAAAAATAAGCTAAGAGATCTATCAGAAAAGTACTCAAAAAAAGATGTGGTGGTAACTGGTCAGCAACTAGGCGGTGGATTTCTAAAAGGGATTGAGCACTATGTTGAAAAAAATGGAGCCGATCTCATTGTTATGGGCACGACAGGAGAAGAAAGTATCCAGGAGTTGTTTTCCGGAAACCACACCGAACAACTGATTGAAAACCTTGATGTTCCAGTGCTTTCTATCCAGCATCAAGCGGATGACGAAATAAAGGACATTGTTCTCGGGCTTGATCTGCTTGATGAGAATTACACGAAAGAAGCTTTTACAATGGTTAAGGTGATAAGTGAAGGCCTGGATGCCCGCGTTCACGTGGTTAACATTGTTAAATCCGATCAACCAGAAGCATTAATGAGCAACCTGAACAAATTGGCCCGAGGTGTTGGGTTAAAAAATTATATGGTTGATGTTATCAGTGCAAAAAATGAGAATAAAGCGTTAATGGAATTTGCGGAACAGTTGCACGCTGGATTGATCGTCACATTATCGGAAGCTCGGTCCGGTTTATACCGTTTCTTCCAACATTCATTCGCAACGAAAATGACAAAGACTTCCTCAATTCCTGTTTTGACTATTAATAAACGATTGGTTTAAGATCGGTCAGTTGGTTAATTCTTCAAATTAATGAACTTCCCATCCTTCA
>JANQEC010000034.1 GCA_028278585.1 Cyclobacteriaceae bacterium
CACATGCCCCCCCTTTAATCCCCCCCAAAGGGGGGAGAAGGATGAAAGGCATATCGCGGTTCCTGCTGTCTCACGATAATTGACCTGATTTTTCTTGTTCTATGGTACCTGACTGTTTTTCGGTTAGGTAAGGTAACGTGGGATTTTAGCCCGGATCTTAGGTAAAATTTCGAGCTTCTTTAGACATAGTTTGCCTGATGGACCGTTATTCTCTATATCCTCATGATCAAGCTCCTGAAAGAAAACCGGCACAACCAGATATCGGAGTGATTGAAAAGGATATTGAGGCACTCCAAAACTGGGTTACAAACTACAGGAAACGAGCGTAGGATATAATATAGTACCTATCTTTCAAGAAACATCTCATCACCATGAACCCAGGCAAGATGTAAAGTTTTACCGCTTGAGATCTTAACAGTGACGGCCTCATTCACACCACCAGTTACCCCGAACAGTTCAGTAAAGGCTTGATAATCCTCAATCCACTCATTTGTTGGACTGAACGAATGAACTATCATAACCGATTCAGAAGCGTTGAAACGGCAGGCCTCAATAATAGCCGATACAGCTCTGTGCAACAATTGATACCTTATTTGGTCTGGAGCTGGGAATGACAATCCAAGTTCATCACATAGATACTGAAGTCGTTTTTCTCTGCCTGGTGATGGATTCCTAAACCATTCCCCGACTGTGACATCAAAGGATTCTGAGACTTTGCCCTCAACGGTCATAGATACGAGGCCGCAATTAGCCTCGGCCAGCACCCATATGTCATTCTGTGAAGCGGCAACACCACCAGGCAACGGAACTTTATATTCTGGAATTATAAATACTGGTTTCAGATTGGCCAAAGCAGTAACAGAAGTCAATACGGTCATTACTTCTTTTGGAATACCATCAGCCTCATGCCAGCAGTAGGCCAATGATCTTGCTGAGTATCCCTTCTTCCAATGCTTCTCGGGATCAGCCAGAAAACGTTTCCAATCCTCTGGACTGGCTGCTGGAATTAAAATATTCGACATTGTTCCTTTTAAGAACTACCCCTCTGGATTAGCAATCGTCCATACACGCTTAAATGGAAGCTCAGCCTTTAACTCTTCGTCCAGTTTCTCATAACACCCAAGCAATTCTTCAATCAGGGTGTCTTGATCCCATAACCGAACCCGGAAAAACTGTGATGGAAGCTCTTTATCAACACTACCTTTAAACCCAGACCAAGACACCAGCAATCCAGAATCAGCACCGAAGTTTTGCATGGCACCGATAAGCTGATCTAATGTAGGCCTATCAACTGGTGTATCACCTGTTTTTACTTGGACACATAGTTTTGGACTGTTGAAACCAAGCGCTCCTGGTGCGGCCAACAAATCAACGCCTTTATCTGGTCCCTCTGGACTTCTGTATGTTAAAAAACCTTTAGCTTCCAGAACGGCCTCGACCAGCCTTGCCATACCATGCCCTGAGAACTTAGCTGTCAGGAACTTTGCAATTTGATCTTTTGCGAACCGCTCAACATCCAATCCTCCAGATTCCTCGTTTGGTTCGATATCATCAACGTCTGGGAGGCTTATAGCAAAAGTGGATTTCCAATTATTTTCTGCCATCTTTCTCAGTCGGTCTTCTGCATCATTCCTTTTAATTCTGCAAATCGTCATGAAGGCCCCAAAGGAATAAAGCAAATCCTGATCAAAGTTTGATCTGGGTATGTCTTGTGCAAACCACTCCACCGTCCTTTTGTGATAATATGGGTTTGGTCCTTCAGGAACAAACTGATACTCATTGGTTATCTTCCCGAAATGGATTGACCCCTTCTTTTTGCTGGGTAAAACCACCCAGTCCCCAATCTTCATTCTTTTTGCAAATGGCCATATTTGACTCGCCCAGTTCTTAATAGCACCGGCCTTTACATCGGGATAAACTTCTGCCAAGGCTTCTCTTAAATCCTGTTGCACCTCAAAGCTATTCAAATTCCTGTCGAACCCATCCCACGTAACATAAACGTTACCTTCATTGAGAAATTTAGATTCATATTCACCGTCTCTGCCCGCCCTTATAAGCCAGACGCTCATGTTACCTCCCTATAACAGATAGCTAATCAATTTATCCTTGAGTACTTGAAGCATGTTTTCCATGGTTGTTTCCTTTTTAGAATGAAAGATTAGGATACAATAACAACCCATGTGTTATATCAGGCACTTAATTATAAATGAGAGTGCCTGTCAAGATGCTTAAATTGTTTTCTGTTGAGTTTTCGATAGATTTCAAGCGAAGAATCAAGGCTTTCCGTAGTTAGTATCCAACGAACTCAATACATTTTGACAATTATGTGTTGAGTTAAAGTAATTTAATATTATTTTAAATCTTCTTTGTTATGCACAAAGAGCCTTTAAAAATATTGACCGTCAAATATATTTTTTCCGACCCAATTGGTATTCTTGACAAAGCTTGATCGAATTTATATTCTTCACCATATTTCAAAGCGCCTCGAATATCATAACTACTTGATATCATAAGCTTTATTAAAGGACACAGCTAACGACAGTTAGGAAACAATATGAGCAAGCTGAATAGGGCACAAAAAGATTACATAATTGATTTACTTCTCAATGATCAAGAGCTACCAATTGATTTCAAACACCTTTTATTCCCCCCAGATCGACAAGAATATGAGTTGGTTTATGCAAACAAAGAACGTGAGGAAGATATAATTGCAGAAACAATGGCAGTCCCCCTTCAACCTATACGTTCCTTTGGTAAAAATGGGAGTTGGCATAATAAGCTGATTTTCGGAGATAATCTTCAAGCGCTCAAATCATTGTTGCAGTTAAAACGATCTGGAAAAATAGTGAATGAAGATGGATCTCATGGAATAAGAATGGTTTAAGCGAGTGTACGGGGAAACTTGTACCGAGAGTTCGAATCTCTCCTTCTCCGCCACTGACAAAGAATAGAGGATTTTTAAGCATAGGCTTGAAGGTCCTTTTTTCGTTTCAGTGGTGTCAAAAATGGTGTCAAAACCAATTTTATCTCCTCTTTAAGGTATTGTATTTTTCCTTTACATTTTGTCACATACGTATTACATATATGACAGATCGTTTCTCAAGAAACTTTCATAGGGAGAAGGAGGCACCCATGTTATCAGTAAGATTGCAAGATGATTTTGAAGACAGATTGAATAACTTAGCCGAGAAAACCAAACGGCCAAAATCATTTTATGTAAAAGAGCTTTTCAATCGACATTTTCAGGAGCTTGAAGATATATACCTTGCAGAAACAGCAATGGAAGAATTTAAGCAAAGCGGCAAGAAAACGATCTCTTTAAAAGAAATGAGGGAAGCACTTGACCTGGACGATTGAATTTATACCCAAAATCAAAAAAGAGCTAAAGAAACTTGATAAAAAAGATGCTTTAGCTCTTTTGGATTATTTAGAGAACACTATCCTGCCCCTGGATGATCCCCGGGAAAAAGCAATCAAGCTTAAACAGAATTTGAAA
>JANQEC010000107.1 GCA_028278585.1 Cyclobacteriaceae bacterium
ATATGGGCGTTGGCCGGAGTTATTCTTTTCTTCCTGGCACTTATCTATCAAAAAAGAGAGCTGGTCCTTCAAAGAATGGAGCTCCATGAAAGCAGGAAAATCATGGAATCTCAATCCAAGACCATTGCCATTCAGCAGTTTGAAAATACTTTTTTTCAGCTCCTCAACTTTCATATCAATGCGGCCATTCAAATCCGAAACACGTCAAACGGATCTTCCAGGAAACCAATGAACGCCTTCGATGCGCTGTACAACGACTTCAGAAAAGAAACCAACACGCTGAAAAAACGAAGGAAATCCGACGCAGGTGTAAGCAAGCCATCCGACGAATCATTCGAGCATTGTTTCATTGCCGTGTACGAAGGCTACAAAAACACCTTTCAACACTACCTGGAAAACTACAAGGCGCTTCTCCTTTTTATAAAAAGTAAAAGTGAAGATCCTGCGTTTTACTACAACATCCTTAAATCTCATTTTACTGAACAGGAAGTACTGATCCATTTTTACTACACCCTTCTTGTGACCAAGAATCCGGACCTGAAAAAGATTGTGGAAAAATACCACCTCTTCCAAAAGCTGAATCAACGAACGGTTTCGGAAATTGATCCCTACCATCTTCAAAAGCTAAATGAAGATGCGTATGTGAGTGAATTCTGAGCCAGATCATTTAACTTTTTGTTAACGCTGTTCTTGAATTCGAAATTTCCTAACTTGACCTCCAAACCTATCACTATGAGCCAAAGACGTGAATTTCTGAAAAGAAGTGCAATAGGTGCACTCTCCTTACCCCTGCTTTCTTTCGACTTCAAGAAGGACTGGTCGCTTGACGTACTTACATCTGATCAAGGGGATAATGAAGATTATTGGAAGATGGTTCGAAAACAGTTCCCTTTGAAAGAAGGGCAAACCTATTTCAACAACGGAACCATGGGTCCCACTTCGGGATACGCGCTTGATAAGATGATCCATCACATGCTGTATTGGGGTGAACATGGCGCTGAAGTGGATTACAAAAATGGATCAGGGCCTGAATTACTGACCGGCTATTTTCCCTATGAAGAACTTCGAAAGAAATTGGGAAAAATCATCAATTGTGAGTTCGGGGAAATTTCGCTCACCCAAAACGCAACGTTCGGAATGAACTACGTCGGGATGGGTTTGGACCTGAAAAAGGGGGATGAATTGCTAAACACAAACCAGGAACACGGAGGTGGATTCGGAGCCTGGCAGTTGCTGGCCAAACGAAAGGAATGCGTCTATAAGCAAGCGACCATGCCAATGCCTGCGAATGATCCGCAGGAAATCATCGATGCGGTTCTTAAAGAAGTAACCAAAAAAACGAAAGTAATTGCCATCCCTCACATCGTCTCCGTTTACGGGACGGTCATGCCAATCAAGGAGATCTGTGCAGAAGCGCGCAAAAGAGGAATTTTTACGGTGATCGATGGAGCCCAGTGCGTGGGTCACGTGAAAGTAGATGTAAAGGACCTTGGTTGTGACGCGTATTACTCCAGCCTTCACAAGTGGCTACTGGCTCCCTCAGGGAGTGGCATTCTGTATGTCAATAAAGAGGTAGTGGAAGACATCTGGGCCACAATCCCAAGCTACAATTGGGACAACCAGGAAGATCATGGGTTCCGGTTGATGCAAAACGGGACGGGAAACCCGGCCATACTTGCCGGTTTTGATGCCGCTGTTGATTTCTACGACACCATCGGGGAAGACCGATGGCTTGGAAGAATAAAAGAATTAGGTGCCTATTTACGCAAAGGGTTGCGGGAATTTGATCATGTGAACATACATTCATCTACAAATGAGGCCCTGGCGGCCGGAATTACTACGTATGCCGTCGATGGCCTGTCAGGCCCCGATCTTCAAAAAACGTTATGGGAACGAGAAAAACTCCAGCCAAGATCTGTGGGCGAAGAGCTCATGAGGCATTCGGTGCACATCTACAATTCGAAGGAAGAAATCGATCGGGCGCTACAAGTGATCGGTACACTGGCTTAGTAACCAGCTAGTCATTGAAGACGCACATGGCATTTTCTTTGGATTGCTTTGTAATGGGTGTAGGAATGCGTTGATCGCTGAAGGTATTCTTGAAATCTGTACCGCGAATAAAGGTGATGCCCGCGTTTGCGATCTTGCCCATATCTGCTTCCGGGATCTCATAAAAAATTTCATATGCAGTCAGCTCTTTGCCAAAATCCTTAATGGGTGTAGGATAGGCTGCCTGAATTGCATTTATTCTAATCAGTTCACCGTCCTCCAGCCGAATGATCAGTTCACTCTTTTCGGGGATCGTGTGTTTGAATTCACCATAGTCAGCAATCTCTACCCTAAACGTGTACTTCTTGCCCACCCGTTGATAGTAGAAGTAGTAATAGGGAGTGACACCAGTAATCGGGCCTGTAATCCTGGTTTTAATTGTTCGAATGATATCATCGGTAATGGGGTCCTTGTCATCCACCAAAAACTTGCACCGCTGGGCAGACAGTTCGGACATGCCAACCAGAAAAACAGTAAAAAATGCGACCAGTTTTAAATTCATGCGTTTCTCATCAAATAAATTAAGCCATAAAACTAAAACAACTGGATTTAGTGGCATCCAGTTTCAATTCAAAAAACTTACGTGATCTACACCACTAATTCAAGGAGGGAAAATAGTAAAACTTAATTCCAGGCGCCTCCGTGATGTTGATTGTACGTATACGTTCGTTATTTTTCCCCATTTTTTATATCAAATACCTTTCCAATCTTCACCGCCGATGTCATTCTGAGGAGTTATCAATCCCGAGTATTCGGGATGATAACGACGTGAGAATCTCGTAGACATTTCACCTACTTTGCTTTTGATACGCTCCGTACGGAGCTCATTCTCTAGTGGTGCCACGATTCGTCAGAATAAAGCTTCCACCCACGGTCCAACGCATGGCTCGTTATTCTGTCTTCCAGCTCGCCTTAATGGAGGCAGTTCTATTTAACTGTTAGTTTAGCTCCGATCAATAAAATCGAAAGAAACATTAGATTGATCAGTTAAAAAGAACTCCCATGCGCTGCGTTACCCTTCGCTATTTTATGGATAAAATCCAAGTTATGTTTTAGGAACAGCGCATTGTTGAAAGTCCAGAGAATAATCCGGGTGAAACCCAGTAGTTACAGTTACAGAACCTCAACAGCGGGAGCCTTTTATTGTCTAACTCTAAATTAAATCATTCTATGCGTACTATCTATGGGATCGATATATCCAAAACTCACCTCGACATTTATGGTCTTAACTCAAATGGAAAAGTCATCAAGAAGAGAATCAACAATACCCTAACGGCCATTGAAGCTTTCATGCTTTGCCTGGA
This sequence comes from Cyclobacteriaceae bacterium, assembly GCA_028278585.1. Lineage (GTDB taxonomy): Bacteria > Bacteroidota > Bacteroidia > Cytophagales > Cyclobacteriaceae > Ekhidna. The sequence continues at coordinate 3,354 of JANQEC010000107.1, forward strand.
AAAGGATGCAATTATCTGTGCTGAGTTCACAGGTGTTTACAGTGATCTGTTGGCTTTTACCTGCCACCAGCTCTCCATCAGTATATCTTTGATCAACGGCTACACATTGCGCCACAGCATGGGAAATGAAAAGGGAAAATCAGATGCTATTGATGCAATCAGAATCTGGGAATATGGCAATCGATTTACAGATAAACTCACCTTTTTTGAGCCTGACAATGAGGAAATACAAGAATTGAAGGAGTTGTATAACCTTCGTAATCAGCTTGTTAAACAACGAAGGATGATCCTTACTTCCAAGACGACCAGCCAACAAGCAATGTCTAATTCTTTGACTGTTCACAAAACGACAACTCAAGTAATAGTCCAATTAAGTGAACATATCAAAGCTTTGGAGCATGAGATGGTTGAACTCATTGGCAGCACCCATTTGAGTACAAACATGGAGCTGGTCACAAGTATTAAAGGAGTTGGAAAAATCACTGCTATTGAACTCCTCATCGCTTCAGGTAATTTTAAGAAATTAGATACTTGTAAGAAGGCTGCGTCTTATGCAGGGGTTTGTCCTTTTCCTAACCAAAGTGGCAACAAAGCATACAAATCCAGGATACATCCCAGAAGTGATCGTAAACTGAAATCAGCACTCTATATGGCTGCTGTATCTGTTTGCAGAGTCAACAAAGAATTTCGAATCTACAAAGACAGAAAGCGGTCTGAGGGTAAGCATTATTTTCTGGTGATGAACAACGTAATTAACAAGCTACTCCGAATGATTTATGCAATTGTGAGTAGTGGTAAACCCTTTGATTTTGAATACCTGCCTCAAGATCCAAGAACTGTCAAAATAGCTTGAAATCTACTTGCATTTATCAGAATAAACATAATATGAGGATTTATTGTAGTTACATAAAACTGAATTAACTTATACCAAACCCACTAATTAGATTTTGACTTTCAAGGAAGAATTTTTTGAAATTGTTAGGCTTCAATCCGATTACTCCAATGCCAATAATGAAGCTATGAATCTTAGAAAGCAGCATATCAATAGTGCAACTCAAATACTTAGAGATGAACTTTTTAGTCGTTCTCTTACTCCCTCCATTAGTATTAAATCAAGTTCAGGTCTAGGTTCAAATGCTCTTGTTCCTTGGATTAGGTTTTTCGATCCCAAGTCATCTCCCAATGCCACAACAGGATGGTATGTAGTCATACTATTTCCATTGAAAGGCGATTCTATTTACTTATCCCTAAATCATGGAACGAATAAGACTATTAAGGGTGATTTAAAAAGAGAGGATTTCCATGTAATTCGTGCAAGAAAGCTTATGGCGAGAACATACTTGGAGTCCAGTCAACTGCTTCCTTCATCTTCTGTTAGAGATATTGAGCTATTTGCTCCTAGAACAGGGCGAGATTTAGCTAAGGGATATGAGGAAGCTAATGTAGCCTCTATTGTATACTCCTCAACTTTAGATGTTACTCCACAAATAGTGTTGGACGATGTTGAATCTCTGTGGGAGTGCATTTCTGCTATACAGTATAAAAATGTCGAACTTGTACCTGGTAAGGCCTACCAAATTGCAGATCCGCAATTCGAAATTCAAAAGGAAACCAAATCTTACATCAAAGATTCAAAGCGACTACAAAAGGCAGCACGAACACATTTTGATATCCAAAACAGTATTGCTGAAATTGCAAAATCTCGTGGAATAGATCCGCTCTCTCCATCAGGTGGACCAGATTATGATTTAGCATGGCGGATTAAAAATACATTTCATGTAGTTGAAGTGAAATCTCTACCTACGGGAAACGAGGTTGATCAAATGCGTATTGGCATTGGCCAACTTTTACACTATAGAAGACAGCTTATAGAAACTTGTCCGGAACTAACAATAAGAGCAATTCTAGCTGTGGAAAAAAGACCTCCCACCTACTATACCTGGAAAGAACTCTGCGATGAGGTTGGAATTACGCTCGCTTATGGCCCTAAGTTTAAGTCCATATTTGATTGAAATTGCGACTCATATACCTCCTAATTCCTTTCGGAGACAATTAGAAATTCAATTAAGATACTAAGATCAAGAGCTATGTCTTCGAAATTGACGGTAACACCTCGTGTTCATTCTTCATGTATTTCATGAAGATCAGTGTGAGATGATTTTTGAGTTTTGTTGGATGAGATGTAACGAACAAATGATCAAGTTTCAGGATCGTTTCCTTTGTTACGAGTGAATGATCGGGAATCTCAATAATTTTTGACATTTTTTACAATCAAGTTCAACTTTTATAAAGATAAGTATAACTTTTATATCAACAAGAATTAGTTGAATTTATGTTTATTTTAACGTAAGTATGCCTTTTGGTTATGTAAGTTGATCTTACGTTTTTGCGCTTTTACCCCTATTTTCACTTCAAGTGACCATGGAAGAGCGCATTAATCGCATTAAGGAAATTCTTGTTATTAAAGGCCAATCCCAAAAATGGTTGGCAGAACAGATGGGCATTAGTACCACTGCTATGACTGCTATTTGTAACAATAAATCTCAGCCTCACTTGAAGGATTTGAAACGAATGGCTGAGATTCTGGAAGTGGATATTCGGGAGTTGCTAGTCAATACTACTTAAGTATGTCTATAGATCAAAAGAAGCTGACTTTCTTTCAAGCTAAAATCTTAGATTGGTTTAAGTTAAATGGTAGGAGCTTTCCCTGGAGAGCCAAATCTGCTTCCAATTATATAAGGATAATTTCAGAAGTCTTGCTTCAAAGAACAAAAGCTGAGACTGTAGCAAATTACTTTCCAAAATTCATAGAAATATATCCCTCCTGGAGAAGATTGGGTGAAGCCTCACAAGTGGATTTAGAAATTGCTTTAAAACCTCTTGGCCTTCATAAACAAAGAGCAGCAAGGCTCTTTCGGCTGGCTCAAGATATGAAAAATCGTAAAGGCAGGTTTCCATCCAACCCCAAGAAAGTCAGTGAAATGGCTATGATGGGACAGTATATCACTAACGCATATGAGCTTTTTGTTCTCAATAAGCCCTCTCCTCTTTTGGATGTAAATATGGCAAGAGTATTAGAAAGATTCTTTGAACCAAGAAAACTAGCTGATATTAGATATGATCCGTACCTTCAAAATCTTGCTCGACGGATAATTGAAGAAACGCAATATCCCAAGAAATTAAATTGGGCAATTCTGGATTTTGCCTCCAGGATATGTAAGGCTCGAATGCCAAGGTGTTCGGAATGCGTTTTAAGCTCTTTATGTAGTTACTATTATGTCAACTATGTCAACATTCACTAATCTCTTATAATGTCTCTTACTTTTTCCAATGCTTTCTCAATGTTGTCTATTTTCTCTCTCTTGATAGCATAATCTGGATAATTACTATTATCATGATTTTCAATATGATACTTGAAATATTCAAGTGAATCCTTGATAACCATCATATCACTTAAATCTAGTTCTTTATAGTTCATTCCTTCGAAATAACACTTTGTCTTACTTTTTGCAGAATATCCGAGTATTTAATCAAGTTTTTTCTAATATCGATGCACTCAGTTTGATCTAGTTTCACATGCTGATCTCCTTCTTTTCTTGAAAGAATTAGATACTCCACACCATCAATTACATCGCTTTTAGCGTGAGCAAGATCATTTCTAACATCTAATACATCTTTTTTATAATTCGAGTAGAAATTTTGCAGTTCTGCATCTTCAATTTCCAACATTTCAATTAGCCGGTTTAAGCTTCTGGCCTTTTTGTCAGAATCGAATAATCGTTCTTCTAGAATATCACTATTTAACTTTTTGGCTAGTTTTTCGGCTTTCTTACTGTTGGCTTCGCATGAGTCCGAAATTCTTTTGAGAATTGAGACCAGCAATCCTTCTGTGTGTTCAGAATCCTTGGCTAAAAAGGACCCGAGGATGTCAATAATTTCATTGTCAAGGGTGCTCGTCTCGGCCATTACTAGTCCACGAATACTGTTTAATTCTTGTAGTTTCTTAATTGTTAAATCAATTAGCCATACGACTTTCTGGCGGAAATTTCTAAAGCCATCATCATTCACTAAACTCAGATATGAAACCCGATCTTGATAAAGACTCTTGGCAACATTGTCAAAATCCGGTTTGGCGCTATAAAAAAGTACTTCGGTGAATACTTCACCTTCTCGAATATGATCAATCAGTTCTTTTCCGCTTTTACTCCCATCTATATTGTAGTCCGACAGAATGAGATCATATTCTTTAGAAGTTATCTTCTTTTCTGCAACTTCGGATGTCTCAAAGCATTCGATATCTGGTTTGAAAGCTAAACTCTCCAAGTAAGCTGTAATTTCGTCTTTGATACCAAGATCTATGTAAGTTTCTATATCATCGTCAATCCAGGCTATTTTGTATTCAAGCCTCATGTATTGAAATCTAATATAAAAGTGACACCTTGTTGTTCAGGGTTGTTTTCTACAGTAATT
>JANQEC010000111.1 GCA_028278585.1 Cyclobacteriaceae bacterium
TATCCCAATTAGCTGGTGGTTTGCATATTCCTGGCTATTGAATTTTGAATTCAGAATCGGGATATCTCCCTTGACCTTTATCATGGTGATCTCATTTATTCTTTTAGCCACCGTTCTTGTTGTTTTTCTGGTAGGCCGAAAGGTTGCCGCTTCGCCACCGGTGAAGGCAATTAGATATGAATAAAAAAAGCCCGCATTTCGCGGGCTAATTTTTTAATTCAATCGCGTGTATCAACCTCCCAAATTGTAGTAAAAGCGTTCGTGCACAATTTGGTCTCCTTCCCATTTCTTAACTGACACCTCTTCCATTTTCACCCTGTTCCCATCTTTGAATGTCGCATCCATCCAGGTCTCCGACATTGTGATCCCATCGTCTTCATTTGAGGTAATCCCGGTTACACCACCACCATGCATCTCTGCCAGATTCTCCATCCATTGAGTTTCTCTTTCCCAATTTGCTTTTTTTCCTTCCGTGCGGCCCGACATTGGTTCTTCCATCACCACATTCTCAGCATAAAACTTTTCAAACGCCTCCAGCATTTGACCTTGACCAACCATTGATTGTAATTCTTGTTCTTTTTCTAAGTAGCTCATATTTATTTCTTTTAGAAGTTTCACAATTAAACCTCCATTGATTTGGCAGAGTTTCTTTTAATAGATTTTTTTTACCAATACCTCGAAAAATCGAAACCATGCAACTAAAAAATTGGTTGAAATAAAGTAGATAAGTGATCGTATTTATTGTAAATACTCGCTTAATGGGTCTATCTTTGCAGATTGCTTTTTTGGACCCATAATAACAAGTAGACAAAACACATATGCGACAACTGAAAATTACCCAGTCGATAACCAATAGAAGGGAAAGCCATACGCTTGAGAAGTACTTTACTGAGGTAAGCAATGTGCCAATGATTACTCCTGATGAGGAAGTGACTCTTGCCAAAAAAATCAAGGAAGGAGATGACTTGGCGCTGGAAAAATTGGTGAAAGCGAATCTTCGATTTGTTGTGTCTGTTGCAAAGCAATACCAAAACAGGAGCCTTCCTTTGAACGATTTGATCAATGAGGGAAACCTGGGTCTGATAAAAGCTGCAAAGAAATTTGACGAAACCAAGGGATTTAAATTTATCTCTTATGCCGTATGGTGGATTCGTCAATCAATTATGCAGGCGCTAGCTGAGCAATCCAGGATTGTACGACTTCCGATGAACAAATCGGGTGCAATCAACCAAATCAGAAGAGCCTATGCTGAATTGGAACAAAAATTTGAGCGGGAGCCTACAGAAGAAGAGTTGGCGGATATCTTAGATATGAAGCCTAGTGAAGTAAGAAATACGCTAGGTGCTGAAGTAAAGCAAATGTCAATGGATGCTCCTTTTGGAGAAGATGAAAGTGGTTCACTTTTGGATGTCCTTGAGAATGTTACTACCGGGCCTACCGATGGTAACCTTGTTTTCAATGATTCATTGAAAGTTGAAACGATGCGCGCACTTTCTACACTTACAGCCCGGGAAAGAGAGGTTATTATGATGAGTTTTGGCATTGGATACGAAAACCCATACACGCTCGAGGAAATTGGTGATGCGATGGGGCTTACAAGGGAAAGGGTAAGACAGATTAGAGAAAAAGCGCTCCAGAAGCTAAGAGAGCCCGGTAAGAACAGAAGGTTGAAAGAATTCTGTGCAACTTAATTCGCAAAAAGAATTTAACTTGACCCCGTCCCGATAGCCATTGGGACGGTTTTTTTATGTCCATTTCAGACAAACTTGCATATTCCCAGGGACGAAAAGATCAGGTTCCCAATAAGTTACTCGCACAGGAAATTACTTCAGCCGAGGATTCTGAGAGATTGATAGAATTGATCAAGTTTATTGAAAGTAAGCCCCATCGCAGGTTGCAAATGGATGCGGCTCTGACCGTGGCCTATGTAGGAGATCTGCTTCCTAAAATGTTGATTCCTCATGTTGATTTTTTAATTAGAAAATTAAAGGATCCCATAGATCGTGTATCCTGGGGAAGTATGATTGCATTGTCACATGTGTCACCACTTGTAATCGATCAGATGTATGAAAACTTGCCTGAGATATTGGATGCAATGGATATGGGAAGCATTGTTGGCAGAGACCATGGGTATCAGATCCTTGTCAATTTGTATGTAGTTGACCAGTATTCGTCAGATATGCTTTTCATTTTGTTGGAACAAATAAGAAAAGCGCCATCCAATCAACTAGGACAGTATACTGAACGATTGCTTGGTGTGATCAAACCGGAAGACAAATTAGAATTAATAGCAGCTTTAGAGGAACGAAGGCTGGATTTGACGAACGAATATCATCTAAAACGATTGACTAAAAATCTTAAAAAATTATATAAATGATAAGCTGGCAAGATTTTGAGAAAGTGGATATACGTGTAGGGACGATTATTGAAGCAGAAGAATTTCCAGAGGCGAGGAATCCTGCTTATAAGTTGAAAGTTGATTTTGGTGATGAAATTGGTGTGAAAAGAAGCTCTGCTCAGATCACCTCGTTATATGAAAAGGAACAATTAATAAATAGACAGGTAATCGCAGTTGTTAATTTTCCACCCAAGCAAATTGGGCCATTTATGAGTGAATGTCTGGTGATGGGCGTGTATGAGGGAAATAATGTAGTCCTTTTACAGGTTGAAAGGGAAGTTGAGAATGGTTCTAGGATTGGCTAATCCAAATTCCTGGAACAGGTTCCTTGGAAACTATTCCGCCTCTTGTTGAGAACTCATTTGAAATCCGATTTTGTTGCCGGCTCCTAATACTTCTGTTTTAGCAATTTTTTGCTGAAGTGTGAGTCCCCTAATCTTTTGAAATGGTGGTGCTACCAAATCATTTTCAACAGCTTGAGTAATGATCAACTGGATAAGAACATTTAGATCAGTAGGTTCCAGCTCTTTTGTGGAAACACTTTCGAACATAAAATTTATCTGTCCATCACCTTCAACAATGAATCTGTTCTCAAAATTTACCATTAGCCTGGAAACCAGGTAACCTGGATCATTTACCCGATTGTATTTCAAGGAATCCGACATGAAATTGTAGACATTGATTTGACCCAGGTACTTTCTTAGAGGATTTTCAAGCACATAATCACTCTTATTGTAAGAATAGTCACCGCTTAATGTGATGATGTTAGTATGCAGGAAAAAGACAAGTAAATCACCAGCCACTTTTATATGAAACTCATGATCACTTATTTCTTCCACAGACAAAACAATATCTTCATCCTTGTCATTGGTTTTGGCATTGATATTCTCTATGACTTTTGAAGCTTCCTTCCTGAGTGCTTTGAAGGTCTTACAAATATTCCTGTAGGTGACTTGTTTAGCACCAGATTTAGATGTAAGTAATTCTGCAATATGTTCGGATGGATCTTGCGCCATAGTCTTCAGTTAAATCGCATCAATAATATCGTTCAAGGTGCTACTCGGCCTCATTGCTTCTGCTACTTTTCCAGTATCCGGTTGATAATACCCTCCAATATCAATGGACTGACCTTGAGCAGCAATTAACTCTTCATTAATCTTAGATTCGTTTGCCTGGAGGCTTTGGAAAACAGGGCCAAACTTCGCTTTTAGCTCTGCATCACTATCTTGATTCGCTAAGGCCTCTGCCCAGTACATGGCAAGATAAAAATGACTTCCTCTGTTATCTATTTCGTTCACCTTCCTGGATGGTGACCTATTTTCCTCAAGCAATCGTGACGTAGCATCATCAAGTGCTTCACCCAAAACTTTTGCTCCCGGATTATCAAAATTGTTGCTTAGATGTTCAAGAGAAACAGCCAAAGCAAGAAACTCACCGAGTGAATCCCAACGTAGGTGGCCTTCTTCGACAAATTGTTGCACATGTTTGGGAGCAGATCCACCTGCACCAGTCTCAAACAACCCACCACCATTCATTAACGGAACAATGGATAACATTTTTGCACTTGTCCCCACTTCTAAAATTGGGAATAGATCAGTGAGATAATCTCTTAGCACATTTCCTGTAACGGAGATCGTGTCTTTGCCTTCAATGATCCTTTCCAATGAAAACTGAGTTGCTTCAACAGGTGAAAGTATACGTATCTCCAACCCGCTTGTATCGTGATCTTTAAGGTAAACATTCACCTTTTCTATTAACTCCCGGTCGTGAGCCCTGTTTTTATCCAGCCAAAAGACAGCAGGGGCATCCGTTGCCCTGGCTCTGTTTACAGCCAGTTTAACCCAATCTCTAATAGGTGCATCTTTCACCTGGCACATCCTCCAAATGTCTCCCTCCTCAACGTCGTGTTCCATCACCACATTTCCGGACGCATCAACCACCTGTACCTTTCCATCTCCTGGTAACTGAAAAGTTTTGTCATGCGAGCCGTATTCTTCGGCTTTTTGCGCCATCAATCCTACATTGGATACACTCCCCATGGTTGTTGGATCAAAGGCTCCGTTTTTCTTACAAAAATCAATCGTCTCGCGATACACCCCTGAATAGGAACGGTCTGGTATGACAAATTTTGTGTCTTTTTGATTTCCATCCGGACCCCACATCTGCCCGGAAGTTCGAATGGCTGCTGGCATTGATGCATCGATGATCACGTCACTTGGCACGTGAAGATTGGTTATCCCTTTATCAGAATTCACCATTGCCATTTCCGGTCGGTTATCATAGCATGCCTTCAGGTCCGCCTCAATTTCAGCTTTTTTATCAGACGACAGGTTTTGGATCTTTGAATAAAGATCGCCAATTCCATTATTAGGATTAAACCCAAGTTCGTCCAGGGTTGCCTTATGCTTTTCGAGAACAGGTTTGAAAAAGGCTGAAACGGCAGCTCCAAAGATGATCGGATCAGATACCTTCATCATTGTAGCTTTCAAGTGAACAGAAAACAAAACATCTTCTTGCTTTGCTGCTTCGATCTCCTTCTCAAAAAAGGAAATAAGCTTGTTTCTGCTCATTCTTGAACCATCGATGATCTCACCGGCTTGTACTGCAATGTTTTCCTTAAGGACAGCACTGCTCCCATCTGCTCCTATAAATTCAATTTTCGTTGCTCCTGCTTCAGCAATAGTAACAGACTGTTCACTACCGTAGAAGTCACCGTCGCTTAAGCTTGATACGTGAGATTTGGAGTCCGAACTCCATGCACCCATAGAATGCGGATGTTTTCTTGCATATTCCTTTACAGCCCTGGGAGCTCTCCTGTCAGAATTACCTTCCCTCAAAACCGGGTTTACAGCACTTCCCTTCACTTTATCGTACCTGGCCTTAACCTCCTTCTCTTCTTCAGTCCCCGGCTCGTCCGGGTAATCAGGCAATTCGTACCCTTGTGATTGTAATTCCTTGATTGCTGCTTTCAGCTGTGGGATCGAGGCACTAATGTTCGGAAGCTTGATAATGTTTGCCTCCGGTTTTTTTGTCAAAGCGCCTAATTCAGCCAACGCATCCCCTATTTTTTGATTTTCGCTAAGGTGATCTGAAAAATTTGCTAAAATTCTACCTGCCAGGGAGATATCCCTTGTTTCCACATTTATGTCTGCAGAAGCTGTGAAAGCATTTACAATAGGAAGAAAAGATTGAGTTGCCAAAGCCGGAGCTTCGTCCGTATGCGTGTAAATAATTTTAGCCATTGAATTCTATTCGTACTTAGTTAGGTTAATAACTTTCTTTTTCGTTCGGAAAGTCTTTGGATTTAATGTCTGAAACATAGTTCTTAACAGCGTCAGTTATCACTTGGTTCAGGTCAGCATATTGTCTCAAAAATCTTGGTTTGAAATCCTGGGTGATGCCAAGCATGTCATGTACCACCAACACCTGTCCATCAACCTCTGGTCCTGCTCCTATTCCAATCATCGGGATAGAAACGGACTCAGCGGCTTGTTTTGCAAGCTTTGATGGGATCTTTTCCAAGACCACCCCAAAACAGCCCAACTCCTCAAGAAGTTTAACATCTTCCAGCAATTTTCTAGCTTCCGCCTCTTCTTTTGCCCTGACCGTGTAAGTGCCAAACTTATAAATGGATTGAGGTGTCAGTCCAAGGTGTCCCATTACCGGGATACCGGCAGAAAGGACCCGCTGGATGCTTTCTTTAATTTCAACACCACCTTCCATTTTCACTGCATGCGCCCCTGACTCTTTCATAATTCTGATACACGATCGTAAAGCCTCTGAAGAACTTCCCTGGTAGCTACCAAATGGAACATCCACGATCACCAAGGCTCTTTTCACAGCTTTGACTACCGATGTAGCATGCCAGATCATGTGGTCCAATGTAATAGGTAAGGTTGTTTCATTTCCAGCCATTACGTTAGAAGCACTGTCGCCAACTAGTATTGCATCAATCCCAGATTGGTCGATGATCTTGGCCATCGAATAATCGTAGGCCGTCAGCATGGTTATTTTCTCACCATTTGACTTCATTTCCTGAAGCTGGTGAGTAGTCACTACTTTGATGTTTTTCTGTACGCTCATGTCATTAAATGGAAGCGCAATTTACACAATGAAGGAGGGAGTTTGAAATGTGCCTTCGCTATAAATAAGTAGAAAAGTCGTGAAATACTATTTCCACTTAATATTACAACCTATGCTTGGTAGCTGTTCTTTAAGTGCCGGTTGACCATCGATTAGAGCATCAATGGCTTCACTTAGATCTTCACCTGTGACAGGCTCATTGTTCCCTGGTGTACTTTCATCAAACCGTCCTCTATAGACACATTTCAGATCAGCATCAAATAGATAAAAGTCAGGTGTACACGCTGCATCATAAGCTTTAGCCACTTCCTGGGTTTCATCATAGAGATAGGGAAAATCAAACCCGTGTTTTTCTGCTTGAAGTTTTAATCCTTCCGGGTTGTCTTCAGGGTAGTTTTCCACGTCGTTGGATGATATTCCTACAAATCCAACTCCCAAATGCTGATAATGTCTTGCTACAATTCCAAGTTCTTCTTCTATGTTTTTCACATATGGACAATGAGCACAAATGAACATAACTACCAGTCCCTCCTCTCCTCTTACATCGGCTAGTGATCTGTTTTTATTGGTTATTACATCCGTAAGATTGAAATCAGGGGCATCCGTTCCAAGGGGCATCATTGTCGATGGGGTGAGGGCCATTGCTTTGGGATTAGTTTGTTTATTTTTAACGGCTTAGAACTCGACAATATTACACCAACTCATGAAATGAGCATAATGCTCAGCCCAATAACTTAACCATACAATCAAAATTGAACGATCTTGAAATTCACAAAACCCATGAAAAAATCTGTTAGTACCTTCTTGTTTCTTATCATAAGTATCTCCCTTTTAGCACAGATAACGTCTGCTCCTACCAGAACCGAAGGTCAAGGTCCTTTTGACCAACTGATTATTCGTGGAGCCACCCTGATCAATGGGAATGGGGCACCACCAATCGGGCCTGTCGATATTGTGATCGAAAAAAATGTGATCACCGAAGTGCAGGTGGTCGGATATCCCGGCGTTGAAATAAATGAAGAGCGAAGGCCACAATTTGATGGGAATGGATTGGAGATAAATGCAGATGGAATGTATGTCCTTCCTGGATTTGTGGACATGCACGGACATATAGGTGGAACGAGCCAGGGGACTCCTGCTGAATATGTGTTTAAGTTATGGCTGGCACATGGAATCACCACCATACGGGATCCATCAGCAGGAAACGGCCTTGATTGGGTTTTAAGACATAAGCAAAGAAGTGCACGTAATGAAATTACTGCTCCCAGGATTCTGGCCTACACCTCTTTTGGTCAAAACCTGGAAGATGTGAAATCAATACGAAATATTCCGGGAGAAAGAAGTGTTGGATCTGAGGTATTGAAAAGTCCGATAACAAATGCCAACGAGGCGATCTCCTGGGCTAGAGCGAACTACAGAAGAGGCGCGGACGGGATCAAATTTTTCGGTGCATCACCAGAAGTGATGGATGCGGCTTTAAGAGAAAACAAAAAACTCGGACTTAGGTCTGCTTGCCATCACGCCCAGTTGAGTGTGGCGCGTTGGAATGTACTTAACTCTGCAGAATCCGGATTGACATCAATGGAACATTGGTATGGGCTGCCGGAAGCACTCTTCACAGATCGTGTCGTTCAGGATTACCCCCTTGACTACAATTACAACAACGAACAGCACCGTTTTGGTGAAGCAGGCCGACTGTGGAAGCAAGCAGCACCTCCCTATTCAGACAAGTGGAATGAGGTAATGAACCGACTATTAGAACTGGACTTCACGTTAGATCCAACATTTAACATCTATGAAGCAAGTCGAGATTTAATGCGGGCACGGAATGCTGATTGGCACCGGGCGTATACACTTCCATCTTTATGGAAGTTCTATCAACCGAGCAAAATTTCCCATGGCTCGTACTGGCATTTTTGGGGCACGGAAGAAGAAGTGGCCTGGAAGGAGAATTATCGACTGTGGATGACCTTCATTAATGAGTATAAAAATCGAGGTGGACGTGTGACTACTGGTTCAGATTCCGGTTTCATTTTTCAGCTTTATGGTTTTGCTTACATCAGAGAGATGGAATTACTCCGTGAAGCGGGTTTTCATCCATTGGAAGTGATCAAATCATCTACCCTGAATGGTGCTGAAGCGCTCGGTATGGACAAGCAAATAGGGTCGGTTGAAGTTGGAAAACTTGCCGATCTGGTGTTGATTGATGAAAATCCACTCCAAAACCTCAAAGTGCTATATGGAACAGGGGCAATCAAACTTACGGAAGACAACCAGGTGACCCGTGTTGGAGGAGTGAAATACACCATCAAAGATGGGATTGTATTTGATGCAAAGGAATTGTTGAAGGATGTTCGCGAAATGGTGAAAGAGGCTAAGGATGGAACTGACATTGAGCAGCCGGGGTATCCTAATTGGGATAAATAAGTTAGTAGTTAGTAGTTAGTAGTTAGTAGTTAGTAGTTAGTAGTTAGTAGTTAGTAGTTAGTAGTTAGTAGTTAGTAGTTAGTAGTTAGTAGT
>JANQEC010000155.1 GCA_028278585.1 Cyclobacteriaceae bacterium
CCTGTCCCTGGCTAATCAAAAGATTCATTGACCGGGAAGCAGAATTCCATTTTGTTCCCTTTGAAAAAGTTCTATCTGAAGCAGAAAAGATAAAGGCCGTTCCCTTCGATATCCCGGATGTTGAGTATACACACTATGAAGATCAGTGTACGTTCGACTATTTCATAAAAAAACACAAGTTGAACGAACCTGCATTATTGAAAATCGCCCTGATCGTAAGAGCCGCGGATACTGATCGGCATGATCTCGCCATCGAATCAGCTGGTTTGTGGTCCATAACAGCAGGACTGGCGCACAATATTGATGATGATATGGAGCTGCTGGATGTAGGCTTCATTCTTTACGATGCACTTTATTCCTGGGCAAAATATCTGCAGCATGAAAAGCATACTCAAAATCCAACAGAGGGATTATTAATCGAGATCTACCGTAAATTTTTAAAAGAAAAATCTGAGTCAATAAAAGAACCTGGATGGGTTCGGGAATTGAAAGAAATGATCCAGGACAAAATAGACACCGATCTAACTTTGAGTCTGAAAGAGGTTTCAAGTAATCTGGATGTTCACCCTTCCTATCTGTCTCGCGAATTCTCTAAGTATTTTGATGATCTGACATTTGGCGAATACTTAAGAAAGTTGAGAATTGAAAAGGCAATAAAATTGTTGGAAAGTACGCAATACTCCCTGGCGGAAATTGCCCTTATCACCGGATTTTCAGACCAAAGCCATTTCACACGGATTTTCAAGAAACACACAGGGATGCCTCCAAGTGTTTATAAAAAAAAGAAGATTTCTAAGCCCGGAAAGTAAATTAAATACCAAAGGTAAAATCCCTTCTATCCTATCTCCGAAAATGGATTTAGCTATGTCAGCTAATCCAATTCGGCCATGTTAAAACAATTGATACGTCTAGCTTTCAGAAACCTGAAAAACCAGAAATATTTTTCGGTAATAAATGCCGGGTGCCTCGCTATAGGTCTTTTGGTATTTTTCTTCGATCTACTTTATATCAGGCATGAGCTAAGCTTTGATAAATTTCACAAGAAAAGCGATCGAACGTATCGCTTGATCACCTCCAGAGATGGAAAATCGGGAGCCATTGTGCCCTACCAGTGGGGCAATGCGCTCAAGGATCAGTGGGCGGAAGTTGAGCGCCTGGCTACCATTCAAAAAATTACGATCGCGCTGACAGTAAGAAAAGATGAAGAGGTTTATGCCCAACATGGTTTTGTAGGAGCGGATTCTACGTTTTTCGACATTTTTGATTTCCCGGTTATAGAGGGTCCGAAAGAACGTCTACTAAAAACTCCTAACAAAATGGTGATCACTCCACAAGCTGCTAAAAAATACTTTGGCGATCAGGATCCGATTGGGAAAACATTAGAAGTGAGCTTGTGGGGAACATATATAACCTACGAGATTGAAGGCATCGTTCAATGTCCAGCTAACTCTCATCTTCAATTTCAATTCCTAATCCCTATTCACTATGTAAGAAAGCACTTTTTTAGCCCAACTGCATTTGATTCCTGGACAACACGATTTGCATATACTTACGTTCTTCTCAACTCCTCAAAGCATTACAGGGAAACCCCGGACCAGGTAAGGTCCTACCTAAAAGACTTCTTATTTGCGAATGGTGGAGAACGTTTGCGCGATAAATTCGACCCTGACCTGGAACGTTTGGAAGACATCTACCTCAAGTCCAATATTGCTTTTGATTTTCCACCTAGGGGGAGTTTCGAGCATGTACGGATACTAATCATCACCGGGTTCGGAATCTTACTAATGGCCATCTTCAATTTCGTGAATCTGACTTCTGCTCAAAACCTGAGAAGGATCAAGGAAATCGGTTTGAAGAAAATTTTGGGTTCATCGAAAAAACTCCTGATCGTTCAATTGCTTCTTGAGTCAGTAATGTTATCAGTTATTGCACTGTGCGTTGTGATTGTATCTATTCTGGCACTCCTCCCCTCGTTCAATGCATTGACGGGTAAGTCGTTCACACCATTTTCAATCGTAGATCTGAATACCTCACTGTTATTCCTGGCCATTGCCATACTTGTCGGGGTGGTATCTGGAGCCTATCCGGCTGTTTTAATTTCCGGGCTCAAGCCAACAAGTATCTTAACTTCACGATCCAAAGGGGTTGCCGGGAACATCCGTAAATACCTTGTGATCACACAATTCATTCTCACCATCTTATTGCTTGGTGGTACAGGCGTGATTTACAAGCAAGTCACCTTTATGCAAAACAAGGACCTTGGATTTAATAAAGACCAGGTACTCGTGATGCAGGACGTACGAGTCATTGCCTCAGATCCCCTGAAAACTAATCTGCTTCGAAACGAACTGATAAAAACCGGCCAGATTCATGCCGTATCAGCCTCGTCATCCACACCAGGGCAAGTCACCTGGGGAGCAAGCTACGTCCCTGAAGGATGGTCCAAAAATGAAAAATTTTCTATTTCAACGGTATACGCTGATCATGATTTTGGAAAAACATACGATCTGGAAATCATCGCTGGAAGGGACTTTAACAGGAACAATTTATCAGACTCTACTGCCTACTTGATCAACGAAGCTGCAGTCAAACTATTTAGCTCCAAAGACCCCTCCTGGCTGGAAAATCCAATAAACAAAAAACTGTCCGGTGATTTTGACGGACCTGTGATAGGAGTGGTTAATGATTTTCACCTGGAATCCCTACAAAAGCAAATAGTTCCTCTGGTCATACAAATTGATGCGACATCTTTCTTCAACATTCAAATGAAGGTGCCTTCAGATGATATAGTCTCAAATCTTGACCTGATAGAATCAACCTGGAAAAAATTATTCCCGGAAATACCTTTCACCTACTCATTCGTGGATAAGGAATTCTCAAGATTGTTCGAGTCAGATCTTAAGATTCGAAGTATCCTGAGTGCTTCAGCATTGATCTCGGTGCTGATAGCCATTCTTGGGCTTTTTGGTCTTACGACCTTTCATGCATTTCAGAAAGCTAAGGAAATCAGCATCCGCAAAGTGGTCGGGGCAAATGAGTCCCAGCTCTTCAAACAGCAAATTCTTAATTTCATGAAGCCGGTTTTGATTGCAAACGTGATAGCCATCCCGCTCAACCTGTACCTGATGAGCAGGTGGTTAAATACCTATGCTTACCGAATCGACGTTCCTGTCTCGATCATCCTACTTTCAGTTTTATTTAGTCTGGTCATTTCAGCCTTAACCATCTTCTACCATGTTTTGAAAACCGCACGAATAAATCCAGTCGAAGTGCTTGCGACGGAGTAGCAATCACTTTTGGCTAGTATCAACCCTTTAAGCTAAAGAGGTATCTTAATCATTCGCATGAAATATGAATTCTAAATTCTAAATCCCAATTACCAAAACTCAAATAAACCGCAAATCTCAAGAATCAAAACTTTGAATCACTGAAATTTGCGATTTGGTACTTGTTTGGACTT
>JANQEC010000201.1 GCA_028278585.1 Cyclobacteriaceae bacterium
GGGTCACCATGAGTTTCATCTTTCATTTTGCCCACTACTTTTTCATTCGTAACATCTTGATAAGGGCTTGTATGAGGCATTTCGAAAAGATCAAATCGATCCTTCATCTTGAACATATCTTGGTATACATCTTCAGTTTGGATACTATATATGAGAGAATCTGTATCTGTAAACAGAAGTTGAGCCCTCTCTCCGTATTTGACCTTGATGACTTGATAGTGGAATTCGGCCATCTTTAGTTTTGAAAGCTCAAGGACTGAGAAACCAATATAAAATGGTTTATTGATCATCGCCCGAACTTTACGCATTTCGATTCCTACAAGATTTTCGTCAAATATCCGGAAATTCAAGCAATGTGGTTTCTCCAACAACGTTGATGCTTTTTGGCGATTTGTGACCGAGCGAATATCTGTCCGCTTTTTCTGATTTTCACATGTTTTCCCATATACAGCATTATTCATCAACTTGAACAGATCCTTTTCGAAAGAATTGCTTGCACATTTTCTTAGGTTGCTGTTTTTGTCGATATAGGTTCTCAGGAATGGAGTTTGTTTGAATTGGATAACACGATGCACTTTGCTAAGGATAAGACCAAGCTCGAGGAAGAACTTTAAATTCAAGTAATGGGTAACATACTTGGTTTTCGGCATCACATTTGGTACCAATTTAACATTTTCTTTGTTTCTTGTCCTGTCGTACTGACGGCGAATATTGATCTGAGTCTCGCTCAACATTTCAGATTCCAGAAGAATTCTTTCTGGTGCAAGTGGATAGTTATTCTGTGAATCGTGAATATTCGCAGGGTATTCTAAGTCACATTCGATAAAGTAGCCTAGTTCCTGCTCTTCCACCTGATCAACCCATGCGATTCGTGAGATTTCCTCTTGATTCAACCATTTGAATTCACTGGTTGGTAAGAACATTCTCATCGCGAACCCGTAGAGATTGTTCATGTCCCAATAGGAAATATATGTCAAAGGTTGTGATGAATCATAATCGGGCAAATACTTGTTGTTAGCTCGTGCATATCGTTGGACAACCACAGAAACACCGCCACGCATTCCGCTATCGATCATTTCGAACATGGCATGATCTGAAATGAGATCGAGCTCAACTGCCGTCTCCTTCAACATGGCATCCCAACTTAGATGAGGGGCGCTGACATAATGGGCTGGATCGAGTTGATATGTGTCCGGTAGAAGGCATTGATTTCGCCAATTCTCGAATACATCGACCAATTGAAGGACGTCCATTTTCAAATAGAAGTCATGATAATCCTGTATATTTCGACATCCAAACATTCGCCACACCAATCTAGCGTGTTCATATTCTTCATCGGTGATACCAGACTCTTTGAGTTTGCTGAAAAAGGCTTCTTTG
>JANQEC010000261.1 GCA_028278585.1 Cyclobacteriaceae bacterium
CTTTATTAATAAAGTTCTTCACGGGTCGGTCTTCTAAAGAGTGATAGCTCAGCACCACCAGTCTGCCATCCTTCTTCAGCACCTCTCCTGCCTGAGTCAAAAATTCTTTCAACGCTTCAATCTCATCGTTCACCTCGATCCGGATGGCCTGAAATACCTGCGCGAGATATTTCATTTCTCTCCCTTTCGGGGCGTGCTTCAATGCGATCTCCTTCAGCTCCTTGTTCGTGGTGATCTCCGCATTCATCCTGAAATTCTCGATCTCACGGACCAGGGTTCTGGCATTTTTTACTTCGCCATAGGCACTAAACAAGTGGATCAGATCTTTTTCCGAATACTCATTCAGCACTTCCCGGGCACTTTTACCGGCTCCCTGATCCATCCGCATGTCCAGCATGCCTTCGGCTCGTGTGGTAAATCCTCTTTCCGGTTCGTCGAACTGGTGAGAAGAAACACCAAGGTCGGCCAGTATGCCATCTACTTTTTCGATCCCATGAAATCGCAGGTATTTCCTGAGGTATCGAAAATTTGACTCAATACATGTGAAAGAACGTTTATCGTTCGCCTTGGCCGAAGCTTCGGTGAACTGTTGCGCATTCTTCAGGGCATCTTTATCCTGGTCAAATGCAATTAAGTGTCCCGTACCAAGTACGTTCCAGATGGCCTGACTGTGTCCACCACCACCGAACGTTACATCCACGTATACACCGTCCGATCTCAGATCCAGCCCTTCCAGACTCTCTTGCAGCATCACGGGCTGATGGTACTGGCTCATGGTTATTCATCTAAAAACTTTTGAGCCAGCTCCGAATACTCGGTCATATCCTCGATCAAATGATCATTGAATACGGTCGGGTTCCACATTTCTATATAGTTGCCCATGCCTATCAGAATTGCTTCTTTTTCTATTTGTGCATGAGCGAGCATGGTCTTTGGCATTAAAATTCTGTTGGCACTATCCAACTCTACCTGGGCTATGCTCCTGAAAAAATTTCTTTTCAGCTTTCGCTGTTCGGGGTTGAATTCACTCAGTGATGAAATCTTGTGGTGTATTTTTTTGTATTCCACCATCGGGTACAGAATGAGATTCGGCTCGAATCCCTTCCGGATGACTAGTTCGTTAGTGGAAACCTCGGGGAGATTGGTTTTAATCTTTGCAGGTAAAACCAACCTACCCTTGGTATCCAACTTACACTCATACTCGCTTGTAAAAAACGCCATACTGAGCCTTGAAAAATATAAACCACCGAAACAAATGTAAGGGAACTTTCAACATTTTCAACCACTTTCTCCCACTTTCCTACACAAAAAGATAAAAAAAGTGCAATTATGGGCTCAAAATGGCTTCTAAGAGGGGTTTATTACGGGTACAAATCGTTTGAAGTGAAGTGGAAAATGGGCTGATTTGGGTGTTTTTCTAGTGGATCAGTGGTTCATTTTGGAATTTGGGGGTTGTTTTTTGGGGTTTGGGGGAGTGGTGGGAGGATGTGGGACACAAGTTGCAAACTTGCGTTAGCGGGGGATGTGCAGCGCCAAACAAATTGTCACTTATCACCAGATAAATTGTAATGTATCTTTAGAAAGCCTGGAGTATAACTTGAATTATGGCAGCTAGACTAGCAATTCCCAATAAGATAAAAAGTGGAATAATTACTCTTTGAAAGTTCTTCATGAATTGCAACCTCCTGGAAGATTCCTCCCGCATATTAACTAGTTGGGCGAGGTACTTATCATATGGTCTATTTGATTCCATCCAATGATTTGGTCTTCAATTCAGATAAGCCCCACCTAAGTGTGGGGTTTCATCAAAAGATTCGTTTTGTGAGACATGATCCGCTGTTTATTAAGCAAAGGATATTAAGACTCAAAGCTTATAAAACTTTCTGTGTTTGTTTCGTAAACATAAAATATTCCGTCGATCAGCTTAACTGAGAAATTAACTTCTCTTAGAGATAGGCCAAGTTTTCTATTGATTTGAGATTTTAGCTCAGAATAGTTTTCATCAAGGTATTCCTGAATACTGTGGAGTGACCTATGAAATCCATGCATCTCCCTTCTTGCTTTCACACTAAATCCAGAAGTAGAGGAACCAGAACCTGGCATATAGGTAATACCATCAATTTCAGTTGTAGTCAACAATCCCACTCGCCTTGCTCTGAGCATTGACAACTGCTCTTCACTTAAATCATGAGTTGATCTCATTGTACCATCTCCAAAACGAAATTTTTCTTCGACCTCAGGCCAATTCTCATTTACAATCTCCAGCAGTTCTTTTTTTGCAAATAGAAATTCCTCGCCATGAGCTCTGATATCAATAAAATAAACGTTACCCTGTTCCAAATAGAAGAACAATAGAAAATTAGATCTTTCAAAAAAAAAGTCAGAACGTCTTCTTTTGGTATTGCTGAGATGCAAATGATTGATTAACCAATCATTAAGAAGAATGTCATGATCATCTGCTCTTAATACTCCTTTACTCAGGTATGGATTTATATCTCCTCCATCCTTGAATTTCCTTTCTATTTCTAGAATAATCTCTAAACAATTAAGAGCCTTAGCCTTCTGTCTAATATGTTTTGCCCAATTAACATTCCTCTTTGCTTTCTCAATGAGTTTATGCTTTATATTAAAATAACTGGACATCGCATCTCCCAGGGATTGATCTGAAATATCGATCCCAAAAGACCTCAAATAGGTTTCTGCTTCCTTTCTTGCTTCTCGCATCAAATGAAAATCCATTTCCAAAGTTCGTTTTGTGATGCCTATAATAAGCCTGAAGGAACTTCACCACTGTGGTTTATCCTTCCATCATTGAATCGAGATCTCTGCGCAATTTGTGTTAGAATATTCTGAACCAACTCTTCTGTGGAGATACGTATACTTTGCGCTTCTTTCTCAAGAATATTTGCGACTGTTTCATTGATTTCAACATTCATATTCATTCGTTTTGTGAAACAATTCAGTTTTAAGTAAAAATACCCAAAAGTGGGTATTGACTTTAGATTAATATTGAGTTAGGTTAACTAAAAAAATCTTATGTCAACCAAAGAAATTAAATGGAATTCTTTTCAGAAACTTAATGAGGCTAGTGCTAAAAGTGCTCCTACGAGTCCAGGGATTTATTTGCTATGGGTTGAGCTAAAAAATGGAAAATGGAGATGCTTTTATGTGGGACAAGCAGGGAATCTTAGAAAGCGTTTATTGGAACACTTATCAGACGAAGAAGAGAATGAATGTATTAAAAACAATGTATCAAAATATAGTTGTGGTTTTGAGTATGCTGTTGTACAGAGTGAGAGTGATCGAGATGGAATAGAGAAATACCTCTATGATCATTTTAAACCAGAATGTAATAAAATATCTCCTCCAAAGGTGACTCCAATTCAAGTTAACATTCCGTGATCTGTAAACGAATAACTAATATCATCTTCTAGTTTGCATCATTGGGTTAGATCGTAGTTAATTCTTGCTTTCGATGAAAGTCCTAAACGTTCCAGCGCAAGTCTAACTGCTTCTGAGGCTATTGACACCGAGCAAGTAAAAACTTCTCCCAGTGAAGTATTTGAATCTAAATATTCTTCAAGAATTTCATGTGACAGATCTTCAACTTCACTTGATCTGGGTGTAATAAATGCATGGCTGAATTTAAAACTACCCTCTGTGGGTTGATAATCCTTGAACAACTCAATCCGCTTTTCCAACATTTTTATGACTTTGACTTGCTGACGTTGCATAAAGTCCTCAACACCGTTAATAAGTTCATCTAAGTACCATTCTGCTAGCTCAGTCTCTTTTTCTAGTGGTAAGTATTGGCTACCGAGGCAAGTATATCCACTAATAATGTGTGGGAAGAAGGCCTAACCCATTAGCCAATCTACGACTACCACAAATCTGACATGTAACTTTCTTGTTCAACCAAATGGCATTTACATCCCGTAATCTCAATGCAACATTGTTTGTTGTAACTCCCACTTTTACACGCTGAGCTTTTTCATTTTCAAGGATGTATACAGATCCATTATCCCAATTGTAACTCATCATTTTCCAATTTAGGCACTAGAGTTTCACCTAAAAAAATAGGTTAGCTCTGTCGTAACATATTGAACCTTGTTCCTAAGATTCTCTTCCATTTACCTATCGCAGTTGATTGATGGCTAGCACTTACAGCTTCCGTCATTAAAGAAACCATCTTTTTAAACTCTTCATAAAAACCTGATTTCTGATAGCTTGTCAGTCTACTTAAGGCATTATCCTTAGGCTCTACTGGCATTTTAGCTGACCATTGAAATTGAAAATTCTCATCTAAGTAACTGAGAATTGATGTGCATGTTTTGAACAATGCTACGTCATCCCTAGTTGAAGACTGATAGTGCTTGATTACCCAAAGGGTCAACACTAAACCACTAGGGAATTTCCTTCCACTTTTAATCTTTGTGTGATTTGCCCAGGCCTTCAAATATCTAATTAACCTTAGCAATTGGGGCCTGTCTTTTGTTTTTGTCTTAAACCACTCAACAAAAGACTTGGGGTCAGCTTGCTCCCATACATCTCCTCTGGAACCGAAATAAGTCCGACCATACTCATCTATATAGTATATCGGAAGATCAATATGAAAGTCTCTCACATAATTGAGGCGTACGCATCGCTCTTTTATAATGATGCCTTTCGTAGTGTGATTCCATAGGGCGTTCTTAATATGATTTTGAAGTGTCTCTAGCCATACTAGGGGATCATATGGAAATATCACCGCAAGATCAACATCACATTTGGCGCTTCTATTTTCAACCAGTGTTTTCATCTTATAAGAACCCTGAATAAAAAAATCCGGCACAGGTAGATTAGTTTTAGTTTGAAAGTGGTTCCTTACTTTGTTTCGAATGGTTTCATGGGCTCTTTTGAGGTTAGCAACTTTTTGAGGATGAATTGTAATTCTTTCGTTAAATCTCTTTAGATGGTAATCACAGTTTGATTCTTCACTGATCTTAAAACTTTTTTTACCCGATCCAAATACTAAACCCCCTAATAAACCAATAGCCCCCACTGCGATCAATGCCTCAACATCTTTATTGTTCATTACAAAATGTGTTTAGAATTGTGTTTGCATGATTGCTGAATTCAAAGGCGGCTTTTTCTCCAAGCTTCTTTAATTTATCTTCATCAACTTCATCCAATGCCACCTGGTGAGTTTCCGACAATGTTGTTGTTACTCTCAAGTAGTCAAAACGGGGGGCCTTTTCTCTCTCTTTATCAATTCCATTCTGAAGGAGGCTAATGAGGTTTTCAGTTAATTGGGACTGACCTTGCATAAAAAGATCAATGATCCTTTTCCTCTTTGGGTTGATCCAGTAGGTTATACCCCAATTTTTACGCTTATTTCCGTCCGAGAATTTTTGATTGCCTGTACCTAAGGAAAGAACCTTTAAATCTTCAAGACGCTTATAGAATGCCTCTTGTGCTTCGATAATTCCAAGAAGTGTAGGGTTGTTGGCAACTACACCACCATCAACTTTGTTACTAAAAGCAATCTTATTCCCATATAAATCTTCATACTCAGTACTGTATGGGTCGAAAAATGTTGGTGCGGAAGCGGTAGCTAAAGCCGCCTTATATGCAGGTATGTGAAAATCCCTGGTAAACTTAGGATGATGGTCTTTTTTTAAAACAGAGGGTGTGCCATTCAATAAATCATATATAGGAATACAAATATTCGTTTTGCAATCCTGTAGTCTCGGCTCAACTCCTCCATTCACTTCTTCAAATTTCTCCTTAATCAGATTCTCAAGAGCAGAACGAGAATGCTTAGAACGCCATAGGTTTAGGAAACCCTTTCTTTCTCCAAAGATCTCGTTAGCATTATCCAAATAAAGATCATGCAACTCTTGAGCTGGGATCCCAAGCGCTAATGCAATAGCCAAGACACCACCTGTCGAGGTCCCACAGATTAGGTCGAAATTTTGATACACTTGCCAATTGTCTTTACCCCTGGATTTCAATTCTGACTCCAACTTTGATAGAAACATAGCAGGGAACACTCCTCTGATTCCACCTCCATCTATTGATAAAATTTTGAATGGTTTCTCCATGTAGCTTAATTCTCAGGTTTCTTAACCGGATGTACTCCTCCGCCAGTCCAAATTCCGCCATTACCTTTCCAAATCTCATAGTGGTAAAGCCATTCGTACGCCCAGGGAACTACAGTATTAGAAAGCAACATTGACTTGTTCCACTCTCGTCCGTCGGGATAGTATAGGCATAGTCGTTGTTCTTTTGAATCGTAACAATGAGGAAGTACTTTTTTATTTGTAGGCCTTGCTAAAGGTTTTGGAGCAATCACATAGACTTGTGGTCTAGATCCGATTTTGTAATCTATTCTAACTTCGTAATTGTCTCCTAGAGGTGAAGGTGAAATAGTGTGTGTCCATGTTAACTTGTTTCCTTGCCTTGTTGATATCTTAGAGCCATCGTACATCCTACCAAGATTAAGGGCCTGAACTGCAATCGAAAGGACTTTACTACTAACCTTCACTACCGTAGAATTTATGTGGCTTAATCGTGGCAGCTCCGGTAGTTACTATTCCTAATTTTGGATCAAATCTATTTTTTCTAGTTTCGGTAAGTAGTTTCTTCCTTTCACCCAACTTCGTAAATGTTTCATTGGCAACCTTATCACCAAATGGTTTTCTCATCGACTCCATGATCAGGTTAATGTTAGTGCTATCAAGAACCTGTGAGATATCCTTCCTTACCTCTTCTAACCATAAATAGAAATTCTCCTCCTTCTTTGGTTTCTCCGGCCACTTATCGGCAAAATTTTCTTCAGGATTAACTGGATTTGGTATCCACTTTATCATTCTTCCGTGTTTTTCAGAATATCGCTCCTCAATGAAATCTGGAATTGCTTCCAATACATTAGTAAGTCCCTCATAAATGTCGATTTCCTGTCTGTAAGCCCGAGCCGAGAGCGTAGTAATAATTATTGAAATTGGCTTGTCTTCGTCACCTTGAAACATGATGTCTCGATGCCTCTTGAGAATTTGCACGATTCTCTGTAGTGGTAACTTATTTGGCTGATACTTTGGAACTGGCTGAACGGCTTCACTTAAAATTGTTGTTTCTCGACCTTCGATTTGAGCTCGACTTTCGAACCAAATTCCATAACCAAAGGGATTGCTTTTGGGCCAACTTTCAGGCAGTGTCTCCGTTCTATAATTTTCCTCGTATTTATCAGTAATGCGGATGGCAAGATTCTCGTAATCCTGGCCATTATCGTTGAACATGCTTTCCATCAAAATTCGATACCCAGAATCAGTAACTGATGGGAGTATATCCATATGAAATTTTGCTGAATCAGCATATTTAAGTGTCCAGCACCTTCTACCATCCGGTAATTCTAGCAATTTCTTTAAAGTACCATGATCGGCTAGTCGATCACCGACAATCATTTTCAAATGAGATTGAGTCCAATCACGTTGCTTGCCTTCTAATCGACAAACAAGATCAATATCAAGATCGTCATCTTCATTAACAGGTTTAATCATAGTGCCAAGCATAA
>JANQEC010000278.1 GCA_028278585.1 Cyclobacteriaceae bacterium
CGTCCCAAATCCGAGAAAGATCAGAAATAAAAGAAGAATTGATTTTGTGAAGCCGTTTGCAATTAATGGAAGAATTGATTGGTCCCGCCGTGCTAGATGCATTTCTTTGTTACGCTAAATGTTTGTTAATCTCAACGATACTATTTCAATCGCTTCAAAGCTAACTCCAAAAAGAATAGCAAATACATCTCGCATTTGGACCTCTTACATAAGATCTAAAAGACGGGGAAGTTCTTCCATTTCCGGGCTGCCCATTAGTTTGGCAATTGAGCCAACTACAGCATGCAATCTTAGATGTCCTGAATGCCCTAGTGGTCTAAGATCCTTTTCAAGACCCACAGGGAAATTGGATAAACATCTGTTTGAGAAAGTTATAAACGAAGTAAGTGACCATCTCATCTACCTAACCTTTTACTTTCAAGGTGAGCCCTATCTAAATCCTGATTTTTTAGAAATGGTCAAAATCGCGAGTGATCATAATATCTATACCACAACATCTACCAATGCCCATTTCCTTGATGATGAAAATGCCAGAAAAACTGTTGAATCAGGATTGAATCGCCTGATCATCTCGATTGATGGGTCTACACAAGCAACGTATGAATCCTACAGGAAAGAAGGAAGTCTTAAGAAAGTGTTAGAAAGCACTTCAAACATTGTTAGATGGAAAAGGAAATTAAAAAAAACTTCACTGAAAATTGTGTGGCAGTTTCTGGTTGTTAAGTCAAATGAACACCAAATAGCAGAGATCAAAAAACTTGCAAAACAACATGGAGTTGATAAGGTAGCTTTCAAAACAGCCCAACTTTATGATTATAAAAATGGTCATGAATTGATGCCAACCATTGATAAGTACTCCAGGTATCGCGCAAATGGAGATGGTACCTTCATCATCAAGAACAAGCTGGAAAACAAGTGCTGGAAAATGTGGAGCTCGTGTGTAATTACTTGGGATGGACAAGTCATTCCGTGCTGCTTCGACAAAGATGCCACCCACAGCTTTGGAAATGTGACTAAAGATAGTTTTCAGGATATCTGGTTTTCACGAAGTTATCAGGGCTTTAGAAATGCGCTACTAAATTCTCGTTCTGAAATAGAAATCTGCAAAAACTGCACAGAAGGCCTAAAGGTTTGGGCATGATGTAGTTATTTCGCAGTTCCAATTGATCAAAATGAAGTTTGAAAGAAAATCAAGGTCTGACAAAGAGCTAATAAACATCTATCGTGAGTTAGTAACTCCCAGGTTGATAGAAGACAAAATGTTGATCTTGCTGCGCCAAGGTAAAATTAGCAAATGGTTTTCCGGTATTGGACAAGAAGCCATTTCTGTAGGCGCTTCATTGATTCTGGAAAAGGATGAATACATACTCCCCATGCACCGAAACCTTGGCGTGTTTACCTCAAGAGGTATTCCCATGAGGAATCTCTTTTCCCAATTCCAGGGGAAAGCAAACGGATTCACAAAAGGCCGTGATAGAAGCTTTCATTTCGGAACCCAGGATTATAACATTGTTGGAATGATCTCGCACCTTGGACCTCAGTTGGGAATTGCGGATGGGATTGCTTTGTCTCACCTGCTCAAAAAAGAGAAAAAACTAAGTCTCGTTTTCACGGGGGATGGTGGTACGAGTGAAGGTGATTTCCATGAAGCAGTCAACGTGGCTTCTGTTTGGAATCTGCCTGTCATTTTCGTGATAGAAAATAATGGTTATGGGTTGTCAACCCCGAGTCGAGAACAATTCAATTTCGAATCTTTCACAGTGAAAGGACCAGCCTATGGGATTGAGGCTTACAGTGTTGAGGGAAACTCCATCCTGGAAGTAATGAATGAATTGGAAAAGTTGGCCAAAGACATCCGTAAAAATCCCAGACCAATAATATTTGAAGCCAGGACTTTTAGGATGAGAGGACATGAAGAAGCTTCCGGTACTAAATATGTGCCAAAAGAAATGATGGAAAGTTGGGCAAAAAAAGATCCTATAAAATCTTATGAAAGTTTCTTGATCAGGGAAAAAGTTTGTACTCCTGAAGATGTGGTTGATACGAGGAAATCCATACAGAAGGAGATCAATGCAGCAGTAAAAGAAGCTTTTGCTGAAGAAGCAATTGCCTTTGAAGAGGATAAAGAACTCGATGACCTTTACTTCCCATATGAGCAAAGCATAACTCCGGCAAAAGGTAAGGAAAGTGAAAAACGCTTTGTAGATGCGATCTCCGATGGTCTAAAACAAAGCCTGGAAAAATATCCGGACCTGGTCTTGATGGGGCAAGACGTTGCTGATTATGGAGGAGTATTTAAAATAACCGAAGGCTTCACAGACATTTTTGGAAAAGAAAGAATCAGAAACACACCACTTTGTGAATCTGCTATTGTCGGAACAGCTCTTGGATTGAGTATTAATGGAATGAAGTCGATTGTAGAAATGCAATTCGCTGATTTCGTCACCTGCGGATTTAACCAGATCGTGAACAATTTGGCAAAGATTCACTATCGATGGGGACAAAATGCGGATGTGGTAGTAAGAATGCCAACAGGAGCTGGTGTCGGTGCTGGTCCGTTTCACTCACAATCCAATGAGGCCTGGTTTTTTCATACACCAGGATTAAAAATTGTCTATCCATCAAACCCAAAGGATGCCAAAGGGCTTCTAAATGCAGCGGTTCAAGACCCAAATCCATACCTCTATTTTGAGCACAAAGCACTTTACCGATCGCTAACAGAAAAGATTCCAGATGCTTACTACACCACAGAAGTAGGTAAAGCAGTAGTAAATAAAGCGGGCACTGATGCCGT
>JANQEC010000318.1 GCA_028278585.1 Cyclobacteriaceae bacterium
TCCGGTGGGACCCACCGGAAAAACTGTTGTCGAATAGTTACCCCCACCAATTGCAGACCTTGTCGTGGATATAGCAGTTATGTTTAGATGACCTAATAATTCAGATTCAAGCACGTCAATTTTTTCATTAACCTCATTATCAATATCAATTACCAAAACCTGGTCTTTGTCAAATCCCAGTGGTTTATTTTCCATGAAATAGGTCTGACGGTTGATAAGTGCAGTTGCTATCAAAAGTAGAATGGATATGAAAAACTGGAGGGTAAGTAGTGATTTTCGAAACCAACCTGTGGAACCAACCTGTCCGGAAGAAGATTTCAAAATAGAAGATATTGATGGAGAAGATAGGATGTAAGCAGGGTAGACCCCAATCACAATGCAGCTTCCAATGATGAATGCCAATAATGAAACCATTGCAAGAGGCGAATAGAAAAGCTCCATCGGTAATTCCTTACCACTTATGGCGTTGATCCGGGACAGGAAGAGGAAAAGCAAAATCAAGGCTACAATGGAAGCTACTATTGTATTAAAAAGTGTTTCCGTTACAAACCTTCCCATTAATTGTTTCCGGGTAGAACCCATCGTTTTTCGAATGCCAACCTCTACTTGTGTTTGGGATGCTCTTGATAATGATGAGTTGATATAGTTAACACTTGCAATCACAAAAACAAGAAATGCGGAAATACCCAATGTGAGAATGAAGGTAAAACTGCTGAATTTCATTCCGTCCTTGTTTTTAATGTCATCACTATACAGGTACATTCGTTCGAATGGTTGAAGACGAAGAAAGTATCGATCTGCTCTATCCGGTAGATGTCTTTGCATCATTTCCGGCAACTTTTTCACTAAATCAGGTATGGAGGCATCAGTGGAAAGCTTTAAAAAAGTGAAGATCCCCTGGGCTCGCCAATTGTTCATCCAGTTGTAGCTCACTGGCCCGACACCACTAACAGTGGTGCTCCATGAGACGACAGCATTGCATTGGATGGATGATCTGCGTGGAACATCCTGGAAGACGCCAGTAACCGTAAAGTTCAGATCGTTCAAGCCCAGTATTACCTTCCCGATCGGATCCTCATCTCCGAAAATGGATTGAGCAAGTGATCGACTCAATACAATCGAAGAAGGAGCAGTCAATAATTCCGACGGATTTCCTGAAAGAACTGGAAAATCAAAAAAATCAAAAAATGTTGAATCGGCAATGTATAATTTTTCCGTAGCTACATTCTTTTCTTCGTACGAGAGAATGACCTGGTAGTCTCGTGGATTTACTCTCAAAAAAGATTCCACTTCAGGGTATTCCTCCACCATGGTCGGTCCCATCATTCCGGATGTTTCAAACGTTAGATGATCCGTTCCTTCAGCTTCATTAAGATGGCGCTTATATAAGCGATGTATTTGATCCGATTTGGTGTGGAATTCATCAAACAGAAGTTCGTCGTTTATGTAGATAAGCGCAAAGAGCCCACATGCGATAGCGACAATAAGTCCTACCAGATTGATAATGAAGAAAGTTTTATTTCTTTTCAGTGAGCGATATGAAGTGATGAAATAGTTAAGCCACATGGATCTCATGGTTGATATTCGTTTGGTTTTATTTCTGAAAATGTTTCTTAAAAAGCCGATGGAATGAAACACATAAATCCACCGTGCTTTTCGCAGGCCCTTTAATCCGACATTTTCATGAAATGCTTCTTGCAGATCTCCGCTGATCCCTTCCCATAGATAAGGATCGCAAAAACGCTCAACTAGCTTGTAAATCCATTTTGGAGGCTGAAGTTCCTTTTTCATTAATTGCTGCAATTAACAGCTAAACTCATATCTCTAAAAGAAGTTACAACTTTCTTTCGTTTTTGTCGAATTTGAGGATGAATGAGTTATACGGACAAAGAAATTAATATGTTTCGTTTTTGTCGAAATTGATGTTAATCCAACTCCTGAGAAGATTGAATGTGAGTCAGATCACCTTTAGGTCGTGGGTCATCAGAGATAAAGGCTTTTGGACAGCTAATGCATGGAATTCGCTCGAACCTGGATCGGGAGTGAATTTTCGCTTGCTGGTTCTATTGTGTTGATTCGAAAAATAGCATTTGAGTATTTACAAAAAAGCACTTTGGCAGAACACTTGAATTATGAATTATTCATAATTATTTGCTAATAATTATGAAATTTTTAATGATATAGTCTAATTTTTATTAATAGTATATATTGTGCCATATTAATTAGAAATCACATAATTGACTTTGAAAATCCCACACTCCCAAGAACCTGGAATGTATCTTTCCGATTGTGAGCACGATGCATGTGGCATTGGGTTCATTGCTAACATCAAACGTGAGCGTTCGCATCAACTACTATCCGACGCCCTTTTGATGCTCGAGAATATGGAACACAGAGGAGGTTGTGGAGCCGAGCCTGAGACTGGAGATGGAGCAGGCATCCAGGCTGAAATTCCATTTCAATTATTTCGTGCAGTATTTGAAAAGGAGAACATTGAAGAGCCAAAAGAATATGGTGTGGGTATGTTTTTCCTTCCTAAAGCCACCTGGGAAGAATGTTTGCTCAAGTTTAAGACCATTTGCAATGAAATGGAGCTGGATGTTTTCTATGAAAGAGAAGTCCCTGTTGATAGCCGTTTTACAGGGCCAAGTGCAAGAGAGAATGAACCCAAAATTTTACAACTCTTCTTTAAGAACGATGATCTGAATGTAGGAGAGCTGGAACGAAAGCTGTATGTACTTAAGAAGTATAGCTCGAATCAACTTATTCCCACTTTTCAAGACTTTTATATTTCATCTATCTCCACGTATAAAATTGTATACAAAGGGCAGTTACGGACGGATCAATTGCCCAACTATTACAAAGACTTACGGAACAAGGACTTTGCTACCTCTTATGCAATAATTCACTCACGTTTCTCGACGAATACATTTCCAAAATGGAGTTTGGCCCAACCTTTCCGATATATAGCTCATAATGGAGAGATAAATACGATTAAAGGAAATGTCAACAAGATGCGTAGTAATGAAGTGCTACTGGAATCATCAAATTTCACGCCAGATGAAATTGAAAAATTACTACCGATTTGTAATCATTCAATCTCAGACTCTGCAAACTTTGATGAGTTGCTGGAACTTCTTGTTATGTGTGGGCGGTCACTTCCACATGCCATAATGATGCTTGTTCCTGAAGCCTGGCAATACAATCGCCAAATGGAGGAGAAAACCAAGGCCTTTTACAAATACAATGCGTCGATTATGGAGCCATGGGACGGACCCGCAGCACTTTGTTTTGCTGATCGGGGATTGGTCGGAGCAGCACTTGATCGCAATGGCTTACGCCCTTGTCGCTATACCATAACGTTTGATAACCGGTTAATTGTTTCCAGTGAAACAGGGTCCCTTCCAATTGACCAAAAATTGATAAAAGAAAAAGGTCGTTTGCAGCCAGGTAAATTGATTATAGCTGATTTAGCTAATGGAGTTATCAGGAAAAACGAAGAAGTCAAGGACGAGGTGGTTAACAGTCAGCCGTACAATGAATGGGTCAGAAAACATCGTATCAAGCTCAACTCTCTGCCCGGGCCATTTACAGATCCCGAATTTTTATCCAGGGAAGAGATTGATCGACTGAAATTACTCAATGGGTATACCCATGAGGATATCACACGGATACTTATTCCGATGGGATTGGAAGGAAAAGAGCCAATCGGTAGTATGGGGCTTGAAGTGCCTGTGAGTGCACTTAGCAAATTTCGTCAGCATCCATCGAACTATCTCAAACAGATATTTGCCCAGGTCAGCAATCCACCCATAGATCCTATCCGGGAGCGACTTGTGATGTCACTATTTACTCGGCTGGGAGAAGGAAAGAATATTCTAACAGAAGAACCAAATCACTGTCATCAAGTTCACATAACTCGCCCCGTATTGAGGCCACTCACCTTCCAAAAAGTTTTAGAACTCACCAATCAGGGTTTCGATCATGAATATGTTGCTCTGAATTTCAATCAAAATGAAACCTTAAAAGAAGGAATAGACAAAATATGCAAGCAAGCAGAGGAAGCAGCTCTGAACAAGGTTAAAATTTTAATTCTTACGGACAAACCAGCTGGAGCAGGTACTTTATCTATCCCTTCACTTATGGCTACAGGGGCCATACATCATCACTTGATTCGTAAAAAATTAAGAGCAAATACGAGTATCGTTGTCCACGCAGCGGATGTGGTAGAAGTACATCACTTTGCTACATTAATAGGATACGGAGCAAGTGCTGTGATGCCATATCTTTCGTTCAATATTCTCAAAGAATATGCCGAAGAAAATGAATTAAGCTTCAATGAGATTTCTGATAACTATGTGCAGGCCGTAGGTAAAGGCTTATTAAAAATTATGTCTAAGATGGGGATTTCTACACTCCAATCTTATCAGGCGGCCCAGATATTTGAAGCGGTTGGGCTATCGGGAGAGATCATTGAAAAATGCTTTGTAGGAACTGTATCAAGGATAGAAGGCAATGATTTTTCACACTTCGAAAAACACATTCGGGAAGGTTATGAGTTGACATATTCCAAAACTTCTGACATTAGGCATGGCGGAATTTATTCATGGCGTAGAGATGAAGAAGAACATCTACTGGATCCGGAGACCATTCACCTGCTCCAGAAATCTACAAAACTGGATGATTATGATCTATACAAAGAATACGCACAGCGAATATCCGATCGATCAAAAAAGGCATTGACATTACGCAATCTATTGACCATCAAAGAGGCACAACCCATCCCTTTGGAAGAAGTTGAGCCTGAGGAAAAAATACTACGAAGATTTGCGACCGGTGCAATGTCTTTTGGTTCCATTTCTCATGAAGCACATACCACTTTAGCCATTGCCATGAATAGGATTGGCGGTAAAAGTAACAGTGGTGAAGGTGGAGAAGACGAAATACGTTACAAGGAACTTGAGAATGGAGATTCGCCCAGATCTCGGATCAAACAAGTAGCTTCCGGACGATTTGGAGTAACATCTCATTACCTGACAAATGCGGATGAAATTCAGATTAAAATTGCTCAGGGAGCTAAACCCGGAGAGGGGGGACAGCTACCTGGCCACAAGGTTGACAAGTGGATCGCTAAGGTTCGTATGTCGACACCCGGGGTTGACTTGATTTCGCCACCACCTCACCATGACATCTATTCCATAGAAGATCTGGCGCAACTGATTTTTGATCTAAAAAATGCAAATCCTAAAGCAAGGGTAAACGTCAAGTTGGTTTCAGAGATTGGTGTCGGAACGATCGCTGCTGGGGTGGCGAAAGGCTATGCTGATGCGATACTCATCTCAGGAGCTGATGGAGGAACAGGAGCTTCCCCCTTGAGCTCAATTCGACATGCCGGTTTGCCTTGGGAAATGGGTCTTGCAGAAGCTCAGCAAACACTTGTGAAGAACCGACTAAGAAGCAGGGTTATGTTGCAGACGGATGGAAAACTGATGACTGGCAGGGACATCGCAATTGCTACTCTTTTAGGTGCTGAAGAATGGGGTGTATCTACCGCAGCATTGATTGCGGAGGGTTGCATCATGATGAGGAAGTGCCATTTGAATACCTGCCCGGTTGGGATTGCCACCCAGGACGAACGTTTAAGGAAGCTCTTCAGTGGAGATCCTGAGCATGTGGTCAACCTCTTCAAGTTTATGGCCAGGGAACTTCGCGAAATCATGGCGGAGATTGGATTCAGAACTATCAATGAAATGGTAGGGCAGAGCCATTTACTTAGCCAAGATGTGGCAATTGATTCTGGTGGTATTGATCTATCGAAAGTTCTTCATTTTGGAGAAACGAACGACACAAGATATAATTCAATAAAACAACAGGACATTCTTAGAGATGTGTTGGATTTCAAAATCTACAAGACAGCAAAAGAGGAAGTTCTTAACGGGGAAGTAGCAATCTACGATTTTACCATAAAGAATACGGATCGAGCGGTTGGAGCAATGATTTCAAGTATGATTTCTCGTGAATATGGAAGTGAAGGCCTACCTGAAAATCTTATCAAGATTAGATTTTCAGGATCAGCAGGTCAGAGCTTTGGCGCTTTTCTGGCCCCGGGAGTCAAATTTACTTTAGTAGGAGATGCAAACGATTATGTAGGTAAGGGGCTTTCAGGAGGACGCATAATAATTCATCCGGCACGAAATGTGAAATTCCGGGCACGGCGAAATACGATCATAGGTAATGTTGCGCTGTATGGTGCAACAAGCGGAGAAGTTTATATAAATGGAATTGCAGGCGAGCGTTTTGCAGTTAGAAATTCGGGTGCCCTGGCTGTTGTGGAAGGCATGGGAGACCATGGCTGTGAATATATGACTGGAGGGACAGTCCTGGTGTTGGGTTCCGTAGGTAAAAATTTCGCCGCAGGCATGAGTGGTGGTATTGCGTACATATTGGATACCGGAGGTAGCCTCAAGGAGAATTGTAACTCGGAAATGATCATTTTTGATGCGCTTGATGGTAATGATATTACAAGGATAAGAAAGCTGGTGATTAACCACCTACGTCATACTGCAAGTAGTGTGGCACAGGAAGTCCTGTTAGATTGGAATAGGTACATCAACCATCTAGTTAAGGTGATTCCAGTGAAGTACAAAAACATCCTGGATGAATCTAGAAGCGAAATTCCTATGACACCAATTTATTAACCAACTAAAACATGGGAAAAGCAACAGGATTTTTAGAATACGATCAGGAACTTCCTGCGAAAAAGGACCCAAGGGAACGTGTTAAGGACTTTAAAGAACTCTATCTGCCTTTCGAAAATGAAAAAACGAGAGAGCAGGCATCCCGGTGCATGGATTGTGGTGTACCATTTTGTCATTCCGGGTGTCCGCTTGGAAACAAGATTCCGGACTTCAATGATGCAGTATATAAGGAAGACTGGAATCAGGCTTACCGGATACTTAAGACCACCAACAATTTTCCCGAGTTCACAGGCAGAATATGCCCCGCTCCATGTGAAGGATCTTGTGTGCTTGGTATAAACCAGCTGCCAGTTGCGATTGAACACATTGAGAAGAGCATTGCAGAAAAGGCCTTCGATCTGGGCTTAGAGAAACCTAGAATACCAGAGCAACAAACCGAGAATACGATTGCAATAATTGGTTCAGGACCTGCCGGACTTGCAGCCGCTGACTCTTTAAATCAAGCTGGTCATCTTGTCACTGTCTTCGAGCGCGACCCGGAAATAGGGGGCTTATTACGCTTCGGTATTCCTGATTTTAAATTGGAAAAATGGGTGGTTGAGCGTCGTGTTGATTTGCTTCTTAAGGAAGGGATAGCATTTAAAAAGAATGTGAATGTCGGAATTGACATAACTATTAAAGAACTTCTAAGCTCATTCGATGCAGTTCTCCTGTGTATTGGAAGTACTGTTCCGCGCGATCTGCCTATCCCGGGAAGACAGCTTAGCGGAATCCACTTTGCGATGGATTTTCTTACCCAGCAAAACAGGAAAGTATCTGATCTTCCCCAGGTATCTGATCCTATTCAAGCAACTGGAAAAAATGTGGTAGTCATCGGGGGAGGAGATACTGGATCGGATTGCGTGGGAACAAGCAATCGCCAGCAGGCAAAGTCTGTAACTCAGATAGAAATATTGGAAAAACCTCCTGTGCATCGGGGGGAAATGAATCCATGGCCGGAATGGCCGATGATTCTTCGGACTTCCACATCGCATGAGGAAGGAGTAGCGCGCAATTGGTCGTTGATGACAAAAGCCTTTGTTGGGAGCAAGGGTAAATTAGAAGGGATAAAAGTGGTTGATGTTTCATTTAAAGATGGTAAAATGAGTGAAAAAGCGGGGTCAGAACGGATTATTCCTTGTGATTTGGTGCTCATTGCGGCTGGTTTCCTTCACCCGGAAAAAGAAGGACTGATGGAAAAACTGAAAGTGGATCTAGATGATCGTGGCAATATTAAGACCAACAATTTTGCGACTTCAGTAAAGAAAGTATTTGCCGCCGGAGATGCGCGAAGAGGCCAGTCGCTTGTTGTTTGGGCAATTGCAGAGGGGAGACGGGCGGCCAGTGAGATTAATGCGTATCTAATCGAACAGCGATGAACATCTGTTTACAAGAATAGGAGATTTAAGAATTCCGGCGCTAGTTGAAGGTATCAATTGCATTCACTGATGCCACATATCGATCTCCGTTAAAAGAGGAGTTCATGAAATGATCGATCCAAAGTCTCACCAGACAGCCAAAGTTTATTCCTGGAAAACAACTGACTTATTACCTTTAGCTTTTCAAAAATTAGTTGACAATTCTCAACCATATACCGCTCATTGGAGCAATTATAGCCTTCTTACTAGGTCTTCTTATTATAGTTAACAGGAATCAGAACTGGAAGGCCAGGTTGACTTTGGGGATTGTTGCATTTTTAAATGTCCACAGTCTTCTTGAATCCTACTTTTTCTATAACGGTCTAAGTTGGCCGGGCCTTGGCCTTTCCTATTTGCACTATCACCTGATAGGTGCATTGTTTCTGCTGTACACCTATTTTCTTTTTAGAATAGAGATCAACCTAAAACTTTGGGTGAGTGTTATTGTGGTATACACTTTAATAAGATTTATAATTCTTGCTCCCATCGATGAGGATGTATTAGAAACAGCTACCAGCTACACCCCAGATGTAATACGCCTTTCTGTTGACAACTTACTATCCATTTTGCTTAACATGGGACTTTTGATCTTAGCTTTTTTAAAGATTCGAAAAGTTCACTTTGCTGTTGAATTAACACCTCCTGAGCAGGTCAATTACAAGTGGCTAAAAAGTCTTTTGGTCATATCCATTGGGCTTTACATTGCCATCCTGATAAGTAATATCAGTTCACTTTTTGATGAAGAGTGGCTCATCTACCTAAAAATAGAGTCGGTGATTAACAGTCTTTTCTCTTTGTCATTGGTTTATTCCAGCTTGCGGTTTCCTGTTTTTTCTGTTCATGGTGACTTTAGGGATCTTGCTGAAACAACCAAAAAGAAATACCTCAAGTCGTCCCTGACCAGAGAGGAATCAAGCAGGATCTGGGATGAAATCAATGGCGTGATGGTTGATGAAAAACCCTATCTTGATGCGGAGTATCGCTTAAATGATCTGGCAGAAAGAGTTGGCAGATCTGTACATCATGTATCACAAACAATCAATGAAAAAGAAGGTAAAAGCTTCTCTGACTTCATTAACCAATTTCGTGTAAGCGAAGCCAAAGCTCTTTTGAGCGCTGGCAGGGCCAAACAGGTTACCATACTGGCTGTCTGCTTCGAAGCAGGGTTTAACAGCAAAACAGCATTTTATAATACCTTCAAAAAATCGACTGGCCAGTCTCCTTCTGACTTCATGAAAGAGCAAATAGCTACTCAACAAACTCCTTGAAGACAAACGCCCGGTAAAACGGGACATTTCATTTCCATTTTACCTGTCCCGAATTATAGGGAGGGAAGCTTCTGAATATAGAACGCCCAAGCTTTGCCTAAAACAAATTACGGACATGAACAGATTATCAGTATTT
Organism: Cyclobacteriaceae bacterium; assembly: GCA_028278585.1. GTDB lineage: Bacteria > Bacteroidota > Bacteroidia > Cytophagales > Cyclobacteriaceae > Ekhidna. Next base: position 9,560 of record JANQEC010000318.1, read on the forward strand.
ATCATAGTGCTGGCCATTTCACCCGGTCTACGAGCACAATCAACCACAGATTTTGTTAAGCGATGGAATATCGAAGGCTACATCTACCTGGGGATGACTTTTTCCCCGGAAGAGAAAGAACAAGATGATTATATCCGTTTTTTCGAAGACGGTACATTCCTGAGTATGGAGGAGAGTAAGGTTGAGGAGGGCTCCTGGGAATGGAAAGCGGACGAGCGGTCACTCTACTTTCGAGAGGGCACAGAATTCATTTCAGTAAAGGTTGACAAGGTTAAAGCGGATGAGCTCATTCTTCTATTGGAGGAGGATGGAGAAAGCATCAAAGTCAAGTACAAGGCCGCAACTGACAATAAGTAATTCGATAACAATCAAAAGCAGAACAAATGGAAGAATTAGTAACAAGAGCCGAAGAGAATGTTGGATGGGTTATAGCCGGAATTTTTGTGTTTTCTGTGAGTTTGGCCATTGTAGAGTTTTGTTGGGAATGGCACAAGAAAAAACTTACCAAATGGAGATTGAAAGAGATGCTTGCAAGTTTCCTGGTATTCATTCCTGCTCAATTGACTGAGAAAGTAGCAACTGCCCTGTTTATCGGGGGCTTCTTTTTGCTTGCGAATTATATACCCTGGCAAATACCTGTCAATGGCTGGACGGTAGTACTGGCCATCCTTGTGATTGATTTTCTCTATTACTGGGAGCATCGATGGGAGCATGAGATCCGCTTGCTTTGGACCTATCACTCCATCCATCATAGCTCACCGATCTATAACTATACCACAGCACTGCGGGTGTCCTTCATCGACAATTTCGTAACCTGGGTGTTTTACTTGCCGGCCATTGCGATGGGTTTCCATCCAGTTGTTGTATTGATTGCCATCGGTTTCATTCTTACTTATCAATTCTGGATTCACACTGAGTTAATACAAAAAATGGGTTGGTTTGAGCTGATTTTTAACAGCCCTTCGCATCACCGTGTGCACCATGGTTCTGATGATTTATACCTGGACAAAAACTACGGTGCAGTATTGATTTTATGGGACCGCTTGTTTGGCACTTTCCAAAAAGAAGTCTTTCGCCCAACCTACGGGCTTACCAGGCAAATCGAGACGATCAACCCTATAAAGGTTCATTTGTACGAATACAAAGGCATTTTTAAAGATTTGAGAAAAGCAAGGAATATGAAAGAGGTCTTGGGATACTTGTTCAAAAAGCCGGGATGGGTTCCAGTCGAAAAACCTATTCCTAAAGAGCTGACTTCATGAATCTTAGACATCTGATTAAAACCTATCAATGGAATTTTCTACTCATGTTGCTACTGGTGCTTGTGGATGCGGGGCTTTTAGTCCTGTTTCCGCTGTTCATTGGGTATGCAATAGACGATGTGTTGGTAAACGAATACCAGGGCTCATTCCTTTTAGGCGCATTGGGGATGTTAACATTGATCATAGGAGCAGGTAGAAGATTCTATGACTCCAGGTTTTATGCAAGAATTTATCAGCAGCTTGGGGTGGAAGTAGCAAGTCGTTTAAAAGAATCTACCTCCACCAAATCTGCACACCTCGGATTCCTTGGAGAGGTGGTGGAGTTTTTTGAAAATTCAGCCCCTGAAATTATAAACAACACCATAGCTTTAATTGGAACCCTAGCCATTATCGCTACGATGGATCTTAGGATATTCTTTGGATGTTTGATCATATTGTTACTAGTCATGCTTGTGTATGGCTTTAGTGAGAAGAGGACTGTCCGATATAATGCTTCCTACAACAGTGAACTGGAAAACCAGGTAACCGTTCTTTCAGAAAACAACCCAATTCAACTGCGTTGGCATCTCCGGAAGTTAATGAAATGGAATGTGAAACTGTCCGACCTGGAGACTGTCAATTTTTCGATCGTATGGTTGTTCATGATGGCTTTTTTGGTCGCATCAATTATCATCTCTGTTGGAAACGGAATGATAAGCTATGGTAGCATCTTCGCGCTTGTTCTTTATCTTTTTCAGTTCATAGAAAACATCACGATTATGCCACTCTATTACCAACAGTGGTTGAGATTAAAAGAAATTGTTGATAGGTTGAGAAGTGTTTAGCAGGATCCATTTTTGAAGGATTGTTGATTTAGTTTTCAATTAGACAATGGTTGCTATCCGTTTAGCTTGATTTTTCCACTGGTCAGCTTTTGAATTTAGCGTATCAGCAAATTTTTCCAAAAATGACTTTTTTCGGGTCATAGCTTCGCCTCCAAAAAACTATGAAAACACATTTTGAAAAATTGACAGTCTTTGGATTGGCGATCTTTACATTGGTCGGATGCTTGATAGCCTCGCCGGGTGGGGATCCCGAGAAAGATAAAAAGTATTACCAGGTGGTTTTTATCTGGGTGACAGATCCGGAAAAATTCCAGGAGTATGGTGAAAAGGTAGGTCCCATTGTAAGTAAATATGGGGGTGCTGGCGAGCGAATATTAAGCCCGATACATTCAATTTATGCCGGTAATTCGAAAATTGAGCAGCCCCATATGGTCAACATCGTGTATTACGACAGTAAAGAGGCCTATCAGCAGTTCGAGAATGATCCTGAGTTTTTAAAGATCAAACACCTCAGATCCGAATCTATTAAGATGGCTGGAATTGGAGGGTATGCCATAGGCGGTGAACTAAATACGGGAGGTGTGGCAGAGCGGCTCTACATGCTGGAAATGGCTTACTTCAAGGATGGCAAAGCAAAGCCATATGATTCGTATCGAAAGAAGTCGAAGGATTTTTACAAAAAACATGGACTTTTTACCGAGCGAATTCTTGAGCCGGATAATGTATTTGGTGGTATACAAATGCCGGATAGGGTAAGTATTCTTTATCACGATAAGGCATCCAGGAAGGACCAGCTACAAGCAGATCCTCAACATAAAGAGATCGAAGGGCTTTACATGGATGCCATTTCGGACTTGATTTGGGTTGAGGGAAAAGCTGCCTTTGTTAACATGGACTAACCTTATCGGACAACATCCGTGAAGGATGTTGTCCGATTTAAATCCCAGAACATGAATGTACAGAGAAAGCATATGAACGCCTTTGCGATTGTTGTGGTCGGTATTGGAATCCAGCTTTACTACAAGATCAAATTCCTTTTACTCGATCAACTGGTCCTTGAGGATCTATGGCATTGGATGACCCTGATTGAGTTGCTATTTAGTTTTTTGCTTGCCTCACTGGTGGTATTGGGACATGACCTTGTTGTCCGTTTTTTACGATCAAAATTCCGTAAAAAAACCAAACAACTTCATCGCTTGCTCCTGCAAGTAACGTCAACCTCAATCTTTTCCATTGCTGTATCATGGGCTTTTTCGGTTTTTTTCTGGGACTACATGCTTCAGCTTCCCCTGACCTCAGAGTATCTGTTCGATTTTATTATTGTTGCATTGTTCGTCCCACTGTTTGTTAACGGGCTGACAGAAAGTTTATACTACTATGGCGAATGGGATACGGTGTCAGTCAAGAAAGAACAACTTGAAAAAGAGAATATCAGGGCCAGGTATGAGATTCTCAAGACACAAATCAGTCCGCATTTTTTGTTTAACTGTTTCAATACTCTAGCTGTTCTGATAAACGAGAGTAAGAAAGCTGCCGGAGATTTTTTGAATCAGTTGAGCAAGGTTTATCGATTTGTTCTTGAAACGAAGGAATCTGAAATAATCAAACTGTCGGATGAACTGGAAATCTTCACGTCATACATCAAGCTACTGAAAATCAGGTTTGGAGAGAGCTTCCGGATAAAAAATGAAATAACCAGGGAGCAGAAACAATTGTTTATTGCTCCTTTAACCATGCAATTATTGTTGGAGAATGCTTTGAAACACAACGTTTCATCTTCGGACCATCCATTGGAAATTAAGGTTAAGATCGAAAATCAATCTTTGTTATTTGAAAACAATCTTTTATTAAATACGAAACAAGAGTCCACCAATATCGGCATTGAAAATATTTCCAGTAGATATAAGTACCTTACCGGGGAGCAGGTCGTCGTTAGAAAAAGCGATGATTTCTTCGCTATAAATGTTCCATTGATCAATGTAGAAAATATATGAATGTATTGATCATTGAAGATGAGGTTACGGCTTCCAGGGGGCTGATCAAGATGCTGAATGATGTATATCCGGCGGTGAATGTACTAGCTCAGCTCGCCTCCATTCGAGAATCGGTCCAATGGCTGAAGTCCAATGAGGAGCCGGATCTGATATTTCTGGACATTCAACTTAAAGACGGCCTTAGCTTCGAGATCTTTGATCAGGTATCCTGTTTTGCACCTGTGATTTTTTGCACAGCGTTCGATCAATATGCTATCAATGCATTTAAACTTAATAGCATTGATTATCTGCTCAAGCCCTACAAGAAAGATGAGTTGAAACAGGCCTTGGGTAAGTTTGAAAAGTTGAGAGATGAACGTGGTACTATCGATTACAAGGCGCTATCAATAGCAATTAGAAAAGGTGAACCTGTATATAAAGAGCGTTTCCTGGTGAGAGCTGGCAAGAAATTTTATCAGGTGTTCTCGGAGAGAATTGCGTACATACATACACAAGACAAAGTAAATTTTATTACAACCAGGGAAAATAAGCAGTACATCATTGATGAGTACCTGGACGAACTTGAAAAAGTCCTCAATCCCACATCCTTCTTTCGTGTCAATCGGCAATTCATCGTTTCAATTGATGCAATTGCATCACTGGAAAATGATTACGGGAAGTATTACGTACATCTATTGCCAGCCAAGGATACAGCTGTTGCTGTTAGTAGAAGTCGGGTCCAGGAATTTAAAAAATGGCTAGGTGAAACCAGCAAGTGAAGTATGGTGTACCATGGATAGAAAGATCAGAATGAGCCTTGGTAGAATAGGATATCGTAACTGTAAGCAAATGACTTTACAGAAGAAAAAGGAAAACGGAAAGTGGAAGGTGCTTTTCACTGCTTTTTATGGATAAGCCTGGTGAAGATCAATAAAACTTTACATGAAGTTGTAAATAGTTATGAATTTGGGGAAGATTGTATACTTAATCCTGCAAAGCGAATGTTATGCCGAATAATAGAAAGGTTGGAGATTTTTTCCCAGACTTTGAACTACCAGACCACAATGGAAAGTTAAGACGACTTTCTTCTTTTGCTAAACAGAGTGAAGCAGATAAGCGATATGACTTTAAAGATGGCTATCCACTTGTAGTTATTTTTTCCAGAGGATTCTTTTGCCCTCGGGATCAGACCCAATTTCGATCACTTGTCGGTTTTCAAGGCGAATTGCAAGTTAACTTCTGTAAAATAGTTAGCATAAGCGCGGACGATCCAATGGTTTCTTCAGCGTTTAGAGCAGGACTAGGTGCTTCATGGCCTTTTTTCAGTGATGTAGAACGGACGTTGATAAAAGAACTGGATATCATGGATGAGACGGAAGGAGAATATGCCCACCGGGCGCTCCCATTTACTTACGTGCTGAAGTCCAACCTTGAGATCTTTAAGATTTACAATGGTTGGTATTTTGTGGGAAGACCGACAATAGAGGAACTCCGCCAGGATTTCCGAGCCTTAATGAAGGACATGGATTATTATTCTTATGAAGCGTACAATACTGATCATGTGAAAAAGATCCGCATTCCTCAGCAAACATGGAAAAACTCACCAGACCTGGGTCTTTCCGGATTACCGGTTTACGAAGGTGTGGTAGATTCTTTTGACTTGCGAACCGGAAATGGTTTTATCAAAGCTGAAAAAATAGCAGAGCCTGTATTCTTCAACTTCACGGCAATTCCCGGGGAAGGATATCGGACCATTATACCAGGAACCAAGGTAGGATTCGAACTGGTGGAAACCCATACGGGATTATCTGCCAGTAATATTCAAAAACAAGACAGTTGGTCTCAAAACAAATAAAGATCTCATTAATTTAATAAGTCAGCGATCTTCGATCTTCAGCTTACCGACAATAGGTAGTCTAATTTGAGACGGATAGTCTTCCGAATGATGAATAGTGTTATGGGCTACGATGCTCTCAGTTTCATCATAGTTATTACCACCCGTGTTTAGGTTTCTCATAAACCGTGGGAAGTTGCTGCTTGAAACCTCAATTCTTACTCTATGACCCTTTGCGAAATAGTTGCTTGTCGAAAGAGGTGTCAAGTCTATTTTGTACACTTCCCCTTCTTTCATGAATACTTCTTTATCGTATCCCTCTCTATACCTCGCACGTTGTATCGTTTCATCCAGGTTATAGGCAGTACCATCCGGATAGACATCTATCAATTTAACGGTGAAATCCGTATCCTTCACATCCGATGAAACATAAAGAGACATTTCAATGAATCCTGAAACTTCAATACCTTCAGCCAGGGGCTCCGACGTATAGACAAGGATATCATTGCGTGTTTCTATTTTTTGTTGATCCCGGGCTCCATTTTCCATCGAGTTACCCATGCAACAGACATTTCCTCCATATGAGTAAACAGGGTTGTTGGGATCATAGGCATAATTGTCCTGGTTGGGCTGTGACGGTGGATTAAGTGATAGCTTACCATCCCCAAAAAGGCTATTGGCATTTCCATCACTATCCATGTAGAGAGAGGTCATGTTGGCATCCTTCGGCGGCCAGGTACTTGCAGACTTCCATTCATTTTTACCCATCAGGTAGTATTGAATACGTGGCAAATCATCCAGAAATTGACTTTTACCATCTTCTTTAAGCCAGTGATCAAACCATCCATAGATCAGCTTATCATAATCAAGTCTTGCATCTCCTACACTCATTTCACCTACCATTGTATTTTCCGTTGCTCGTTTAAAGCCACAGTGTAATGTTGGTGCAATTACTAAATACTGGTTATCAGCCACCCGGGCATCAGGATGATTTCTCATGTGATTGAAAAGGGCCAGATTCGGGCTGACGGAAACATCATACCACGAGACAAACCAAAAGCTGGGTTTTTTCATTTCCATGTTTTCGTGGTAGAGCCCCCCTTCATACCAGGCCGGATCATTGGGTTTCCGACGAATCATTTTGTCAAATATTTCCTTCTTACCACCAACATTGATCAACATATCCTGCACTGGTAAGTGTGACATTGCGGCCAGCATATCCCCAATTTGAGGATTTTCCGGAGCTAAATCGTAGAACTTTGATATTCTAATGAGGTCTTCCTGGCTAGCTCCTGCAGGTATTCGGGGTTTGAATTTATCATGCTCAACACTATACAGCCAGGAGGCGAATAACATCTGGAATGCACCTCCTCTGTACCAATTCCCTTGTTCATGAAAACCACTTACCGTTCCTATACCAGCTCCGTAACCCATAGGCACCATTGCTGCGTGAGAAGGGTGATCCAGAGCAGCAACGGCCATCTGCCACTCCGCTGTGGATGAACAACCCAGGGTGCCAATTTTACCATTGCTCCATTCTTGGTCTGCCATCCATGAAAAAGCATCGTAACCATCAGTTAAGGGCACTCCCAGAATGTCCCATTCTCCCTCCGAATAGTAGCGACCTCTTTCGTTCTGAACCACATATGCATATCCTCTTTTCACAGCTTCATAAGCTTGTGCATATGTCCGGGTTCTCTCTTCACCATCTCCCCATGAGTTAAAATTGTAAGGTGTTCTTGAAAAAATAACAGGTACTTTTTTATCTGTTTTAGGTCGATAAACGTCTGTTGCGAGCCTTACTCCATCTCGCATGGGGACCATCACTTTTTGATCGATGATGGCAATTTCTTCGAGTTGTTCTCTGCCTTTAAATTGATCCTGTGAGGATTGTCCATAGGTGACACCTACAAAAAAGATAATTAATATACTGTTGACAATTTTTTTCATGATCATGGAAATGGTTAATTGATTAAAAGGTAACAATTCTTCAGAACACTTCAGAATAAATTGCCGGGAAACTCCAACCACTCAATAAATGAAGACTTAATAAATAGCGTAACTACAAGCAAGTAGTCGTTCCAAATTCCTACCTTAACTACTTCCAAAAACCCGCTCGATAATGGAGCTTCCCCAGGCAAACGGGTCGAGCCTGATCTTCTTTTCTTCTTCACCTACCAGGTAAAACAATCCATCTATTGCTTTAGTAGTAGCATACTCATCAATACTTGCAGGCAGATTGCCAGTATTAAGGATTTCACTCGGGCTTATTGTGGTTAATCCTAAACCTGTTGGATCATATTGGAAATTAATAAACCCAACCACAGAAGTGTAAATTTGATTTGCTCCTGTTGCATCCAGGGCTGATTTTACATCCGGGTTGAATGCGGTAAATAGTTCCTGGTTGGTTTCCTGGAAGAAGAAATCCGTTGCAGCGGTCTCGTCACCGTCCAGGATACCTCTTGCATCAGAGATAGTCATGTTCGTTATAGCATTCCCAAAAATAGGTAGCGCTTCGTCTGCGGCATTTTCGGCGCCCCGGTTCATAGCGGTCACTAAATCATCAAACAAGTCATTGCCGTCATTTTCCACATTGATGTAAGCAGTGTAAATCAACGAAAGAGGAATGCCGGCTATGTCATCTGTTTGAATGGAATTTTGTAGCGCACTCACTTCTTCAGGTAGAATAATCTTGATGATCTCGTTTTTTAAATAGCCATCTGCTGTAGATGCTGTCACAACAGAGCTATTAAGACCAATACTCAACGCTTCCTTTAAGCCTTGTATAATTTCACTCTCCGTGAGACCGGGAGTGGACCCGTCCTCAAAAAGTTCACACGAGGTGAAAGCTACTGTTGTGAGCAGTGAAGCAGCGAGAGAGAATTGTCTTAATCTTTTCATACCGGTAGTGTAGCAAATCAGATACCAATTTCAAAAATAGGTACTTGAATGAATATCCTTACCATCAATTTTACAATCTGATTGTAAATACCGTCGTATCAAAACGAAGGCTATAGGAGTTATGGCATTAGATTTAGTCTCCCAAAACGAATAGAATGAATATCAGAAGAGCCCGGGTCGAAGATTTTAAAAGAATTTTCAATTTCATAAACGAATTGGAGAATGCTGAATTTGAAGAGGAACATCAAAAGGAAATATTTATTGAGAATCTATCGAATCCAAGAAATATCTACCTGGTAGCAACGGTAGATGAAATAACGGTAGGTTTTTTGAGTTGTCATGTACAACCGCTTCTGCATCATAGCGGCCTGGTTGGTGAAATCCAGGAGATGTATGTCAGCAACTCACACAGAGGGCTGGGAATAGGTCAAAATTGATTGATGGTCTTAAGCGACTCGCGAGACAAAACTCGATTATTCAACTGGAAGTTACATCCAACCTTACAAGAGAAGAAGCCCACCGGTTTTATATAAAACAATCGTTTGTTCATACCCATAACAAATTCGTCTTCAAGTGATTGTCCTTGCATATTTTTAATTTGTCTCACAAAACGAATAAAAGTATGAATCCAACTCACACGGTATACTCGGATGCCGAAACATTAATCTTTCCTGAGGCAATTACTTTGAAAGTTTTGCTTTCAGGGAATCAAACCGATGGTTCACATGCAGTATTTGAAGATATTGTTGAGCCAGGCGTTGGCCCAGGACGTCACATTCATCATAATCAAGATGAAACCTTCTTTTTCTTAGAAGGATCTTTCGATGTTGAAGTCGCAGGCATATTACATCATATGAGTCCGGGAGATGTTGCTTTGGTACCAAGAGGGACTGTCCATGCATTTAAGAATGTTGGAGATACTCCTGGTAGACTCCGTTATATTTTTTCTCCAGCATTAACCATAGAAGAAATGTTCAGAGAGTTTTATGCCACTTTAGAATCAGGAGAATTCTCTCAAGAAGTTATGGAGAAGATTTCACTTAATCATGGACAGGAGTTTGTTGGCCCACCCTTGTAAATCGTCTCACAAAATGAACGAATCGCACAAGTCTGACCTTAAAAATCGCTATTAATCTTTAACTTTTCTTTATGTCAACGAATCAAAATCTAACCACAGCTGAATGGCTTTCGGAAAATTATCAGGAAGATAATATTGTGATTGTAGATTGCCATTGGGATTCAAATGCCTATCTGAGAGCGCATATTCCCAATGCAATTATGAGGCCCGGGCACCCTTACATAAAATCTGAAGATGCTGAGGGAAATCCAGAAAAGCACATGCCTGATCCTGAGCAGTTTGAACTCCTGATGAATCGCATGGGAATTGATGCTGATTCTACCGTGATCTGTTATGAAGAATGGCACAATCATTTTGCAACGAGGTTGTGGTGGTTGTTGCGTTATTATGGTCATGACAAAGTAGCCATTCTCAATGGAGGTTGGCAGGCATGGGTAGAAAAGGGATTCCCTGTATCCATGTCGACTCACAATCCCCTGCCTACTGAAGGATTTAAAGCTCAGGTTAGTCTTGATCGTTTTGTGGGCCTGGATGAATTGCTTATCAACTACTCAAACTCAGAATGGCAAGTGATAGATGTACGCTCTGATGGAGAATACAACGGAAGTGAAAATCCGGGTAATAATCGATCAGGTCATATACCCGGAGCTCTCCACCTGGAGTGGAATAGCATGCTGAAATCAGACGAAAAGAATGTGCACTACCTGCGTCCCAAGGAAGACATGGAGCGCTTGCTTTCAGATGCAGGAGTGTCAAAAGAGAAAACCACAGTGGTGCATTGCCAATCTGGTGTAAGAGCAACATTTATGGCCTACTGCCTTGATTTATTGCAATATCCCAATGTCAAAGTATACGATGGTTCAATGGGGGAATGGGCAAACCTGGAAGAAACTCCATTGGAGAATTAGCCTCACAAACCGAATATTTAATCCTTCCTTTTATAATCACGAATATTCAATAGTATGCTAAAGAAAATGCTAACCAAAAAAACACCTGCCGTGGCGTTTTCAATCAGTTTATCATCAAATTCGATACCTGTAAATGTTATTATAAGCAAGTCTATATAGGAATTAGTGTCATCCTTATATCCGAGTTGATTTCGAATCGTCCAGTGCCAGTCTGTGCAAACACAATATCCCCATCCATACCATATCCCCAGTATAAACCATGAAAAAGCAGTTAGTAAAAGCGTAATTAGATTGTAGAATCGATAACGCCTGAAAATCCACCCAAACGTATTAAACAAGATCAACGTCGTATGAAATGTGAAGAAAAACAAGTTAGCTGCTTTGTAAAGTGCTATTGACATTTTTTACATTCTGTATATTGGTTGAATCATCGATGTCCACCACCTCGAAACTGGTAAAAAGCTACCTACACTTTCAGGACTTTCAAAATCTTTGGATATGAGTGTAAAGGAGATGGAAGAAGAACGGGCAAAATATGTATGTGGAAAACATCAAAATGTGGATTGGAGGATTGGTTAATTAGTGGGAGTGTGCTGTTTCATTTTTGGAGCATGAACTTTCCACGCTTAAGTAATGCATTTGCACTCCTTAAGTATGGAAGTTCAAAGTATACCATTCATGTAAACTTAATGCAACAATGTTGCATTGGTTTCATAAATGCAATATTGTTGCATAATGTTTCAGGTATTCTCTGAATGATGTACGATGTTAGAAGCAATTAACCTATCAAACAATGAAGATTAACTATATACTTTTTCTGGTATTTTTCAGTGCCACCATATATTCAAATGCCCAAATAAGAGTAACCGGGAGTGTTTTGGACAATAATGGAGATGCACTTCCTGGGGCTACAGTTTCTTTAAGAGCGGGTTCTATTGTTGAGGGAGATATTACGGACGGCAATGGAAGTTTTGCCATAAGTGTAGAAAACACTGGAACGTATCAATTGGAAATCCGATCTGTGGGTTTTACCACTTACAGTCAAACCCTAAATCTTGAAAGTGGTAGTGGGTTCAATTTAGGAACTATTGGATTAGAAGAAGACCAACGATATCTTCAAACGGTTGAAATCATTGGTCGAGCACAGCAAGATTATAACAGCGATTATTCTTTTTCTGCTACTAAGGTGGCGATCAAAAACAGAGAGATGCCACAGGCAATTTCGTCTGTTACAAAAGAATTCATTAGCGATCGACAAGCTTTTCAGCTTGCAGATGCAGTTAAAGCAGTGAGTAGTGTTACTTCAACTGGTAATTACAATCATTTCAACATTCGAGGTATTACGCAAGCCGAGGATGGGCAAGCGATTAATGGAATGCGCACAAGGCAATACTATTTTCTTCAACCGATTACTTCCCATATCGAGCGAGTAGAGGTGATCAAAGGGCCATCTTCAGTTACATTTTCCAGTGTTGACCCAGGAGGTACAATTAATATGGTAACAAAGAAACCTCTAGCGGAAGTGAGAAACGAAGTATCGATTTCTACAGGAAGCTTCGGAACTATCCGTGCTGCAGCTGATTTTACAGGTCCATTGAATGAAGAAAAAACCTTGCTTTATCGATTTAATACCGCGTTCCAGGAAGCACAGTCTTTTCGTGACTTGGTGCAAAACAATGCTTTCTTAATTACTCCTTCAATTAGCTACTTACCGAATAGCTCTACAGCCTTGAACGCAGAGGTCATTTACAGTAACGGTGTTGGTAACTTAGATAGAGGACAACCTATTTTCGGAAGGATCAATGGAGAATTTGATCTTAATAGTACCTCTACTTCAGTAAATGTAGGCGCTTCCAATGACTTTTATAAGTCTCAGGAACTAATGGTGATGACGAATTTTAAGAAGACATTTTCTGACAATTTTGGCTTCAATGCTTCTTACATGAAACAGACATGGACGGAAGATCTGGCTGAACATAGAACAGAAAACAGAGCTGCTGTTGATATTGATGGAAACGAAATTCCAACACTAGCAGCAATGAGATATGTAGAGCGAGAACAATTCTGGGATTCCGATAACATTAATGCCTTTTTTAATATCGATATCAAGAACAATAATGTTTCTAATATTTTGCTGATTGGTTATGATGGGAGTAGATGGGAACGAACACTAGGAGGTGGTCAAAATACTGCACGCAGGTACCTTAGAAATGATGGCTCTGTCGGAAATTTTGATCCTGCTAATGCTGCTGACTTTCAAACTATGACCGTTGATGGTGTTGTGATGCCAAGACCTAATGTTCCTCACTTTAATTTGGAAAATCCGTCGAACGGAATCAGGGTAACAAAAGACTATACGATTGGTGAATTTGCAATTCCAGCTAATTTGACTTCTACTGATGGTGTGTACATTCAGAATCAGTTTAAGATTGGAAAATTCTCAGCATTGCTGAATCTTAGGTACGAGTGGTTCAAAGATATTTTTGACTATGAAGGAGACGAGCAAGAATTTAAGAATGAAGCTTTCATACCAAGAATTGGTTTGACATATGAACTTAGCAAAAGTTTGAGCGCCTATGCTACTTACCTTGAAGGTTTTCAACCACAAACTAATACGGTTACACTTTCTCCAGCTACTGAAGGCTTTTTCTGGTCTGCATCTCCAGGAAACTTTGATCCATTGGAAAGTGACTTGAAAGAGATTGGTTTAAAAGGGGAGTTTATGAATGGTAAAGTCCAGGGAAATTTTGCCCTGTTTGAAATAACCCAGAAAAATGTTTTGCTGGGTGATACCTATGACATTGAAAACTTGACAGCACGAGGTGAACAACGAAGTAGAGGATTTGAATGGGATGTATCTGGCTATGTTTCTCCTAACCTACAAGTAATTGCTTCTTATGCATATACAAACGCTGAAATTATAGAAGATGATGATGCTACATTAATAGGTGAGAGGATAGGTGGAGCACCTCAACACAGTGCAAATTTTTGGAGTAGATATGATTTTGAAAGCAATACACTTAGAGGGTTAGGAATTGGATTTGGAATTCAGTACAGCGGGGATAAATATTCCTGGTATTCCTTTTCATCTACGGATAGATTATTACTCCCTGAGTATACTGTTCTTGATGGAGCATTGTATTACAAGCCCGAAAACTCCAATATGCAGTTGATACTGAAGGTGAATAACATCACCAACAAAACTTATTGGTCAGGAGCATTGAACCAATTCAGGTTAGCTCCAGGTGCTCCAAGGAATATATTAGCGACTGTCACTTACAAGTTCTAGATCCAGATAAGAAAGGAAGGATTGAGATAATTTATTGAGGAGCTTGCTATAGAACTATACAGTTTTCCAGTATACTGGTATTCCGAACTGCAGACAGAAACTTAGTTTCACAAAACGAACGAATCGCACAAGTCTGACCTTAAAATCGCTATTAATCTTCGTCCAGTGGCAGTCTGCGCAAACACAATATCCCATCCGTACCATATTCCCAGTATAAACCATGAAAAAGCAGTTAGTACTAGCGTAACCATAGATACGATCATCAATATGGCACATTTTAATAAATCTTGCCATCCATCTTTACCTTTCATATACTGCAAGATTTTCAGTCGTCTTAATTCATAACATTTCCTATAGTCCCTTCAGTACTCTTTTTAAATCGGGTTTGTAATGAATTCGATTCCAAGTTTAATGGGCTGGTCATATTCATTTTGTACGTCATCAACATCGAACTGAGTATCGGGATTTTGAGTTTTTCTAAGCAACCAATCTATTCGTAGATTCATCTTTGAATTGAGCTAAACTCTGATTTAATCCTCTACCGATTGAAGAATTTGCTTTACATTATTACGATATTAGGTTCTATTCAAGGTTTACTCCTAATAATCCTTCTTATAGGTAGGAGTAAGAATAGATCTTCAAACAAGTTTTTAAGCTTTTACATCGCAGCTTTGATAATAGGTTTGCTAGAACCATTAATCAATGATCTGGTTTTATTAAAAGAAAATTTTTGGATACTTGATACTTTAGGTGGCATAAGTTTTCTATATGGACCATTGCTATTTTTATATGTGAGGCAAGTCACGCAAGTAGAATTGCTTAGATTAAAGGATTATCAGATTCATTTTACACCGTTTGTTTTATACAATATTCTACTAGCACTTGTTTTTGCTCAATTGGTGACTTTTGGAAAAATGCAAGGCCTTGTTGAATTGGTTTTGTACGAACTGCTCTTTATTCAAATATTCTTCTACCTTGTCAGGTCCATGCTTATACTGAGTGATTATAGAAAAGAGAATCAATTTTTCCTATCAACCAACTTTCACTGGTTAAAGGTTTTTCTATTACTTTCCTCTGCTGTGTATTTGGTCTCATTCCTATCGTCCAATTTGACAATATTGGGGTATGACTACGGGCAAAGTATTAATGTTTTTATTCAATTCGCCTTGGTATTTTTAGTCTACCTGGCAAGCATTAAAGCGATGTTTCATCCGGACGAGATCAAATTCAAGCAGAAAGTGTTGAAAAAACCAGTGCTGAAAGTCGAGATGATTGGAAAAATCAAGAGTGATTTGATTCACTACATGACAAGCCAGCAGCCTTACTTAAACAAGGATTTTAATTTGGATGTTGCTGCAAAAGCACTACAAACTAATAAATATTACCTGTCTCAAATTGTTAATGATCAGTTACAAAAAAATTTTCCGGATTTTGTCAATGAATATAGAATTTCGGTGGTCAAGGAAAAACTCCATAATTCTGAATTAAGCAAATACACGATCTTTGGAATCGCGTCGGAATCAGGATTTAACTCCAAAAGTGCATTTAACAGTGCTTTCAAGAAATTGGTTGGGATGACACCATCTCAGTACCTGGAGTCTAACGGGATACTTCAGGATAACCATTTCATGTAGTCCATACTGATTTCTCGTCTTGAATCAACAAACAGGACTCATTTTGTTTTTATGAGTACCTCCAGCTTATACCCTCATTTTACATTGGGGTGATGGAAAAGTACCTGCTCACAACATTACTGATTGCCGTTGTTTTTTATCCGATCGCCAGCCGGGCGGATCAAGCTCCAATAGCTCGTAAGGAAGTTGTAGTCAAAACTCACTTTGGCGATTCGCTGACAGATCCGTATAGCTGGTTGGAAGATAGAAATAACCCGGAGGTATTGAACCTTCTATTTTCTGAAAATCAATACGTAGAAAATAGTTTAAGTGATACCCAAAAGTTCCGAGAGCACCTTGTTGCTGAGTTTAAATCCAGAATGGCTCCACGAAGCAAGCCTATTTTACATCATAAAACGGGAAAGTACTTCTACTATTCAACGCAAAGTAAAAAGGACAATCATCCAATATTTTACAGAAGGAAGTCGGAGGATGATCAGACCCAGGAAGCAGTGTTGGATGTATCTAAAATCGATCCTGGAAATCCATTTATCAATGTTGTGGAATTGTCGCCAACTTTTAAAGGAGATATGATTGCCTATTCGGTGGATTATTTGGGAAACGAAGCATTATCTGTTCATTTCAAAAATCTAAAATCAGGAAATATACTTGATGATGAAGTTACGATGACAAGTGATTTTTCCTGGTTGGAAGATGGTGAAAGTATTCTCTATGTGAAGAGAGATAGCTTATTCAGACCAAGAAGTGTTCATATTCATCGATTAGGTAAAGCCACGGATACAGACATTCTCACCTACGGTTCTCAAGACCCATACAGTTTCATAAAAATTGAAAAGTCAACATCAGGCAGATATCACTTTCTATATGAATTCGACCTTGATGGTTTACAGGTAATGTTTATGGATGTGGAAAAGGAAAAGAAGGAATGGAAAGTTTTGGCACCAAAAGACTCGGTATGGATTGTAGCAAATCACTTCAACAAAACTGAAAACAATTCTGATGATCACTTCTACCTGTATACCACAAGGAACAATCCAAACGGCAGGATTGCAAAAGTGAGTACCGCGAATCCAGTGCAGCAAGAGTGGGAAACCTATCTTGACATTGAGGGGACTCCCAATCAACGAATAGGGATTGATTTTGGTGACGAACAATTTGAATCATTTACCATGTTTGAAGACTATATAGTGCTCTCAATTGAGTCAGATGCCAGCGTGAAATTTAAAGTTGTTGATCGCAGCTCAGGTGAATCCTTTATGATAGAACCACCGGGTTCCATTTACACTTCATATCCGCTTAAGCTTGGAGACTACTCGGGAAATAAATTTTGGTTTTATCATTCTTCATTCACCGAACCAGCAAGCATTTATGAATTTGATCTCGAGACCCGGGAAACTAAAAAGATATGGCAGAGAGTAATTAAAGAGTATCGGGCAGAAGACTATGTAGCCTATCGAATACATGCCCCATCTGTGGATGGCAAAATGATTCCTATGTCGCTCCTGCATAAAAAGGATATTGTTCTAAATGGAAATAATCCTGTAATAATAGATGGCTATGGAGCATCAGGTACCTATCCGAATATAAAATTCAACGGCTCACCAATGATAAGCTTGTTAGAAAGGGGGATCATATATGTAAAGACTCACCTTCGGGGAGATGGAGGTTTTGGAAGGGACTGGATTGAGGGTGGTAGAAAACTCAAGAAGAGGAATACGTTCTCTGATTTCATTTCCTGTGTCGAGCACCTGGTAGATACAGGTTACACCAAATCTCAGCGGATTGTAGCACGAGGCGGAAGTGCAGGTGGTTTGTTGATGGGGGTGGTTGCCAATTTGAGACCAGATCTTTTTAAAGGGTTGAACATCCAGGTTCCGGTTATGGATGCCGTTAGTTTTATGACCAATGATTCCATGTTTGTAGTACCGTATCTATATGCAGAGTTTGGGAATCCCAAAAATGAAGAAGTCTATCGCTACATCAAATCGTATTCTCCTTACCAAAATATGACTCCTCAGGAATACCCTCATATGCTGCTCTACTCGGCTTATAACGATTTGAGAGCAGGTTATTGGGAGGCTACAAAGTATGTCGCCAGGTTGAGGTCTTTGAAGACCAACGAGAATCAAATTTTGTTGCAAACCGATTTCAACGCTTCTCATGATTTGATTGGAGGCTTACAAAAGCGACTTCAGCAAACAGCACTTGAATTTGCCTGGTATTTCAAGATGTTGGAGATCGAAAACGACTACACCAAATTAACTGGAAGAATCACCAACACTGAAGGTCAACCGCTTCCTTTCTCACATGTGAACATTGTCGGTAAAATGGATGGAACAGTCGCTAATGATAGTGGATATTTTGAGTTAGAAATGCGAAAAAAAGATGTTGAACTCGCCATTTCACATATCGGATATAGATCTAAGACTCAATCTATAAAAAAAGAAAATCTCAATCAACAATTGCACATTGAACTAGTTGGTGAATCACTTATTCTGGATGAGGTAGTTATCTCTTCTCGCTATGAAAATCCTGCCCGGGAAATAATGAAATTGGCTTTAGAGAGGAGAAAAGACTACCAAAAGGAATTGAATTCGTACTCAGCCAGGGTTTATGTTCGGACGAGACAATACCTGGAATCACTTCCCGATAAATTACATCCTTTGATTGGTCAAAACACATTTCCGGATAAAGGAATCTTCGAACTTTCCGAAACAGAATCAGAAATTTTTTACCAACAAAAGCCTAAAAAATTCAGAGAAATAATGGTTTCATCCGTCAATAAGGTTCGTAACGAAATCCGTCCGTTTAGTTGGCACAGAGCGTCTAACATGGGCATTGATTTTTATAGTCAAGTAATTAAATTAAATGGTCAACGAGACATCATTTCACCCTTGGCGTCAAATGCATTCTTTTATTACAACTTCGAATATCACGGGCTTCAGAAGCAAGGAGATCGTTCAATACATAAAATTGAGCTAGAGCCTAGAAGAAATTCGGATCCGGTTTTCAATGGGTACATTTATATAGCTGATAGCACCTGGGATCTATCGGCCATCGACGTTAGTGTTGAGCCTACCAGCTTAAGGTTCATCACAGGTGCATCTATTAATCAAAAACTTCTTCCGCAAAATGGTGGTTTTTGGTTGCCTTTTTCGCAAAACAAAAAACTCAAAGCGAGAGTATTAGGAGTGGAATTACTATCAGATGACGATATGTTATTTTCAGATTATGACATTAACCCAATATTCACCCCTGATTTTTTTAAAAACAGTTCATTTGAAATTGATCCGGCTGCAAATAAAAAAGACTCATCCTATTGGGAAATAAAAAGACCACTTCTTATTACTGATCATGAAAGAGCGTTTTATGGTAATTCGGATTCAACAAGAGGTTCAACAAAGGTGAACAGGTATACATTTGATAATTTGTTTGGGGGATTTAAGAGTAGACCCGCTGATACAGGTTTACCCGAAATAAAAATTAATGGACTTTTTCAAGCCATCAATTTCAATACAGTAGAAGGCTGGAATATTGATATTGATGCAAGCTATAGTAAGCAAGTACCTTACAACGAAAACCAAAAACTCACCTTTTTTAGCAATTGGAGATACGGTTTTTCTAATAGAAAATTCAATGCAAGGGTTGGGGCACTGTGGAATGTGAATAGATCAAAATCAATGTGGCTCAAAGTAAATGGTGGTAAGTATATATTTCAGTTTAATGAGTCCGACCCTATTACTCCGATAGTAAACTCTTTTTACACTCTTTTCCTGCGAGAGAATTACATGAAAATTTATCAGAAGCAATTTGGAAGGGTTTCATATCACTCGGAATTGAAAAACGGATTATATGCCTTCTCATCTTTGCAGATAGAAAGAAGAACTCCGCTTGCCAACACCTCAAATTACTCATTATCAAAAAGAACGGAACCTTTTACAACAAATGATCCCCAGGATTCAGATAATCGAGCTGCACCTTTCCAGCCGCACAGGGCAACCATCCTTCAATTTGGAATCAAGTACCAGTTCAATCAAAAGTATGAAAAGATAGGTGACCGAAGAATTGTCAAGAGTTTCAATCCAACCATTGGTTTGACTTTCAAAAAGGCGCTGGAAGATGTATTAGATAGTGAAATCGCGTACAATAACGTTGACCTTTTTTTGGAAGGTAGAACTGATCTTGGTATTTGGGGTAGAAGCTCAATGTATTCAAACTACGGACGATTCTTCAATAAGAAGAATCAGACCTTTATTGACTACAAACACTTTAATGGCAATCAAACGGATATTATTTTGCCACATTCCGAAGACAAGAAAAATTTCACTCCAACAAAAAGCTTTCGACTACTTGATTATTATTCTATGAGCACGGCATCCGAGTACTTTCAGCTGCACTACTCACACCACTTTGATGGTTTTCTAATCAATAAATTACCATTGGTAAGAAAAGCAAATTTCACAAGTAGTATTGGGTTTGGTGTCCTTGCAAATCATGAGAGTAAATACAAAGAAATCTACCTTGGATTTCAAAAGACTATATTTCAGACCTTTACATTTGGACTGGACCTGGTGAAGAGCATCAACAATCAGAAGCCTAATGAATCAGGAATAAGGTTTGTGCTTAGAAATTGACCTTAAATGGAGGGATTAAATTATTAGCAAAACCACCTTACGGTTAGACGATCAACTGCTTTACTCACCGTTTATAAAAATTAAATGCAACATTATTGCAGATAATATAGATATGGCATACATTAGTATTTGTGAAATGTAGGCAATGTCAAACACCAATTTCAAGGTGTTTTTTGGACGATCCATTTTCTAATCCAATACTAACTGCTAATAAAAATGAAGCAATCAATAGTGCTTATCGGTTGTCTGGCCGTCACGTTAAATCTCTTTGGGCAAAGTGCCTTTGAATTTAACGGAGATCAGGTTTTTCCGGGAACCAGGAAGCATTTTACAGTACCAATCGGTGACGATCAGGGAAATCGAACTACGATCCCTATTACAATTTTTCACGGCAAAAGTGATGGCCCTGTGC
>JANQEC010000321.1 GCA_028278585.1 Cyclobacteriaceae bacterium
TCCAGACATTAAAAACATTCACTTTTATGTGATGAATCTTATCCAATGATTGGATTTGATGATAATTGAAGTCTTCTTTATCAAGTGCCCTTCGATAGAAGGAAATGATCTTTGAAGACCCATAAATAACAGGAGTGAACTGCTTGGTTATTCTTGTGTCTTCCAATGATTTAATGATCACTTCAGGACCGATACCATTGATGTCCCCAATAGTTATTCCAATTATATTTTTCTTTTGGCGCGAATCGCTCATTGTGTACTTTAACAGATTTGAATATAACAACCTCCGATAAGTTGGCAAGTGTAAAACCAAAAAAACATTTGGGGCAACATTTTTTGAAAGATGAGAATATCGCTCAGAAAATTGTGGACTCCCTGGCAGAAAGAAATGGTCTTGTTATTGAGATTGGTCCCGGAACTGGAGTGTTAACAAAGCACCTATTGCAAGCTGGAATAGGAGAATTTATAGCACTGGATGTTGATGCGGAATCAATTGAATATCTAAAAGAGAACTACCCAAAGCAATCCGATCAATTCGTACTGAAAGATTTTCTAAAATTCAATGTGGAGCAGGAGAACTACTCTGTAATTGGCAATTTTCCATATAACATTTCTTCGCAGTTGTTTTTCAAATTCTGGGAAGAGCGAAACCAGGTTGAAGAGGTTGTTTGTATGATCCAGAAGGAAGTGGCCGATCGTATTTCTTCAAAAGAAGGATCAAAAACATATGGCATTCTGAGTGTTCTACTCCAGGCATTTTTTGACATAGACTATTTGTTCACAGTTCCACCTCATGTTTTTCAACCACCTCCAAAAGTTGACTCTGCTGTAATTCGATTGCGACGGAATAAAATTCAAAAATTGGATTGTGACGAGAACTTGTTCAAACGAGTGGTAAAAGCGGGATTTGGCAAAAGGAGAAAAACATTGCGCAACGCCTTAAAAGACATAAATTTGCCAGAAGCTGTTAGCAGCCTGGATATCTTGAATTCACGGGCAGAACAGCTGACCGTCGCACAGTTTATTTCGCTTACCTCTAAAATTTCCATCGGATGGAAGCAGTGAAAACATTTGAGTTATCAGTCGAGTTTAAGGAACGCTTTCAGCAGGCCTTGAATGAGGATGATAATGCTTTTATCATGGATAGCCTCGATGGGGTGAACTCTGCTGATATTTCTGCTTTTCTTGATGAGTTTAGTTCGGAGGAATGCAAGTATGTCTTTGATCTTTTGTCAGTAGAAACAGGTGCAGAGATCCTCGAAGAGCTTGAGGAGGATGTTCGCGGTGAATTCATCAAGCAATTCACAGCACCAGAGATCGCTGCCTTTGTAGAGCAGATGGATTCAGATGATGGTACGGATTTACTGTACGACATGCCAGTATCTGACCGAAATGAAGTTATCCGGCAGATCCATGATGAGGAGAAGGCTTCG
>JANQEC010000356.1 GCA_028278585.1 Cyclobacteriaceae bacterium
TAAACCTTGGATTTACTTCTCCCTTATGATGGGCTTGATTGGAAGGGCTGTAATAAACATCAGGAAAAATCAGGATGTTTCTAAAGTAACTTAGTCTGATTTTTGGAAAACCAAAAGTCAATTGGATGGCTGAAGCTGATATCAAGACTTTCATTTCTCTTGTAACAACGTCCATATTTCTTGGTACGAATTTCTTCGATGATATAAAATAAGCCAGCCTCTTTCTAAAAATAACCTGAGAACTTTCCGGAAGTTTTTGATAGTATGTGAAATGCTTGTTCAGGTACTCTAAATCACTCTTCCTCGGTTTTACGAGTGGACTTTTGGGCCCGTAGAAAAAATCATAAACGTACGCAAACCCATAGAAAAGCAGTTCTACTACTACTTCCAAACTAAAGGGATTTTAGGAGGTGTTTCATATCAACCTTCTCATGAAGTGTTGAAATGAGTTTATCAATGGAAACACGTTCTTGCTTCATACTATCCCGTTCTCGGATCGTAACTGTACTATCCGCTAAAGTTTGATGATCGATGGTAACACAGTAAGGAGTTCCGATTGCGTCTTGCCTTCTATATCTTCTGCCAATGGCATCTTTCACATCATATTGATATGAAAAATCAAACCTGATCTCGTTCAATATTTCTTCTGCCTTTTCAGGCAAGCCGTCTTTATTAAGAAGTGGGAGTATGGCTACTTTGTTTGGTGCCAGAGCCGGTGGAATCCTCAATACAATTCGCTCACTTCCATCTTCCAATTTCTCTTCATCATATGCGGCAGACATAATGGCTAAGAACATTCGGTCGAGCCCAATCGATGTTTCAACTACATATGGCACATAGCTCTCGTTTGTATTTTGATCAAAGAACTGAAGTTTCTTGCCAGAATATTCTTCATGGGCTTTTAAATCAAAATCGGTTCGGGAATGTATTCCTTCAAGCTCTTTGAATCCCATTGGAAAATCAAATTCAATATCGCACGCGGCATTGGCGTAATGAGCAAGGTTCACATGATCGTGAAATCGATATTTCTGCTCTCCCAGGTTTAACGATTTATGCCAATTAATCCTTTTTTCTTTCCATTGTTCATACCATTCCATTTCAGTGCCGGGCTTAACAAAGAATTGCATCTCCATCTGCTCAAATTCACGCATTCGAAAAATAAATTGTCGTGCAATTATCTCATTTCGAAATGCTTTTCCTATCTGTGCAATTCCAAAAGGAGGCTTCATTCTGGATGTTTTTTGAACGTTTAGATAGTTCACAAAAATTCCCTGCGCAGTTTCCGGACGTAAATAGATCTTTTCAGCTCCATCAGCCAAAGAACCAACCTCGGTTGAGAACATCAAGTTAAACTGTCGGACATCTGTCCAATTTTTGGAGCCGGAAACAGGATCAGCAATCTCTAACTCTTCAATAAGTAATTTCAAATCATCCAGGTTACCAGATTCCAGGGCCTTGCCCATTCTGCTTTCGATGGACTGAATTTTTTCTTTATAACCTACGACCCTTGGATTGGTAGAAATAAACTGAGATTCGTCGAAGGCATCTCCGAATCTCTTAGCTGCTTTTCCTACCTCCTTTTTAATCTTCCCTTCAATTTTTGCGATATACTCTTCCACAAGGACATCGGCTCGATATCTTTTCTTCGAATCTTTGTTGTCAATTAACGGATCGTTGAATGCGTCCACATGTCCGGAAGCTTTCCATGTTGTGGGATGCATAAAGATGGCAGCATCAATTCCAACAATGTTAGAATGCATGCTCACCATAGCTTTCCACCAGTATTCCTTGATATTCTTTTTGAGTTCGGATCCGTTTGGGCCATAATCATATGTAGCGCCAAGGCCATCGTAGATGTCGCTTGAAGGATAAATAAATCCGTACTCTTTGCAGTGAGAAACGATGTTTTTCAATGTTCCTCCATCTGGTGAATTGCTCATGGCCGCAAAGATATGTTTAGGTTTTGGCTTTTGCTTTTCTATCTGTCAAATTTTAACTGAACCCGGTTTCAGGCTTTTTATTGACCCACTGCAGTATCTGTGTCTTTGATTCTAAGCCGCGATTACTTCTCTATTGATGGCTGCTAATTCCAAAATTATGTCTGTTGGCGTACCTTTTGCTGGTTAAGTTGAATGCAAGCAGGAATTTATTGAACCATTCCACGTAGATAGCCCGTTCCTAGTTAGGTTTAAGTTTGACAATTGTACTAAAAGATATGAATCGAATCATTGTTTTCACTCTCGCTTTGTCGTTCTCATTTGGATCGTTAGCACAAAGTGGTGTTACCCACAATTCGTTTGATGAACTTCTTCAAAAGTATGTAGATGAAGAAGGACTGGTTAACTATAAAGGTCTTTCAACAGAACGCTCGAAGCTAAAATCTTACCTTGGACTTCTAGAAGCTAATGAGCCAAAAGATAGCTGGACCAAGGATCAACAGCTGGCTTACTGGATAAATGCATATAATGCATATACATTAGAACTTATCTTGGCGCATTATCCGGTAAAAAGCATTAAAGACATTGGCGCGACTATAAAGATTCCTTTTGTAAATACCCCTTGGGATATCAAATTCATTAACATAGGTGATGAACCAAAAGACCTGAACAATATTGAACATGGCATCATAAGGAAAGAATTTGATGAACCAAGGATTCATTTTGCTTTGGTTTGTGCGGCAATTTCATGTCCTAAGCTTCAGAACAGGGCTTACTTACCAGGAACACTGGACGCGCAATTGACGGATGCTGCAAAAGATTTTCTTTCTGATCCATCAAAGAACGAAATCAAAAGCTCGTCAAAAGCAGACTTGTCAAAGTTATTTAGCTGGTATAGAGGTGATTTCACCAAAAAAACCTCGTTAGAAGAATACCTTAATCAATACTCGGAAATCAAGCTTGAGAAAAGGGCGAATCTGGATTTCAAAGATTACGATTGGGCTTTGAATGAGCAGAAGTAAGAACAAAAGCCACCATTTGGTGGCTTTTGTTCTTAAGTTTGGCCGTTTACCGATCGACGGCCGATACTGTAATATTCAAATTTTAATTCCTCCATCTGCTTCAGGTCATAAAGATTTCTGCCATCAAAAATGACCTTGTTTTTTAGCTCTTTTGCAATTCTGTCAAATTGAGGAGTTCTAAAAATCGGCCATTCCGTCATAATCATCAAAGCATCAGCATTTTCTAGAGCGTCATACTGGTCTTTGGCAAAGTAAACTTTATCTCCAAGCAGTTCTTTGACATTATCCATGGCTTCGGGATCATACGTTTTAATTTTAGCTCCCTGCGCTAACAATGCATTAATATTTTCAAGGGCTGGGGCCTCTCGAATATCATCTGTGTATGGTTTGAACGCCAATCCCCAAACGGCTATGGTTTTATCACTGAGGTCACTATTAAAGTATTTCTTGACAGGATCAATCATTTTTTGCTTTTGAACTTGATTAACCGACATCACAGAATTCAGGATTTTGAAATCATAGTTGACCTCGTTGGAAGATTTGGCAAGTGCCTGGACATCTTTAGGAAAGCAACTGCCTCCATAACCAATCCCGGCGAACAAAAATCGATTACCTATCCTGCTATCTGTGCCAATACCCTTTCTTACCTTATCTACATCAGCACCTAGAAGTTCACATAGATTAGCTACTTCATTCATGAAAGTTATTTTGGTAGCAAGAAAAGAGTTGGCCGCATACTTGGTTAATTCTGCTGATCTTACATCCATGAAAATGATTGGATTTCCTTGTCTGACAAATGGAGCATAAAGTGCCTCCATAAGTTTGATGGATTTTTCAGATTCTGCTCCTATTACGACCCGGTCAGGTTTCATAAAATCCTCCACCGCTACACCTTCCCGTAAGAATTCAGGATTAGATACTACCTCAAAATCAACCTTCGCACCCAATGCCAATTTTTCAGTCACCTTCTCAGCGGTACCTACCGGGACTGTACTTTTATCTACGATTACCGTAAAATCTTCAAGTATAGGGCCAAGATCTTCCGCAACCCTTAATACATACTGCAAATCAGCAGACCCATCTTCTCCAGGAGGAGTGGGCAAAGCAAGGAAAATAATTTGAGCACCTTTAATTCCCTCTTCTAAATCAGTAGTAAAATCTAACCTTCCCTGACGTATATTTCTTTCGAACAAGGCTTCCAGGCCTGGTTCATATATAGTGATCTGTTTGTTTTTAAGTTTTTCAACCTTTTTTTGGTCTATGTCTACACAGGTTACGTAGTTTCCCGTTTCTGCAAAACAGGTTCCTGTAACTAAACCAACATATCCTGTTCCTACAACTGCTATTTTCATATCTTTTTATAGATGAATTTTAATTCGAGCGCAAAAGTATATCATCGGACAAATAATGAATCAGTCTGAAACAATTTTTGATGAACAAGATTTGTAATTTTGTATTCACATTGTAAAACGTTAACGTATGTCAGTTGGAATCCAATCTATGGATGAAACCGTTGTTTCAGAAAATCAAGGGATGATCTCCCAAATGATCAAAGATTTCAGTGAAAGAGAAATCGAGCCTCACAAAATGGAATGGGATGAAGAACAGCACTTTCCAGTGGAGCTGTTTCGTAAGATGGGTGAGCTTGGGCTAATGGGAGTCTTAGTGCCAGAGGAGTATGGAGGGTCAGGGTTTGGCTATCTAGAATATATAACTGCAATTATTGAGTTAGCTAAGGTGGATGGTTCTCTCGGACTTTCCCTGGCAGCACATAACTCTCTATGTACGGGCCACATCCTACAACATTGTTCTGAATCCCAGAAAGCCAGGTACCTACCAAAACTGGCAACAGGAGAATGGCTTGGAGCTTGGGGATTGACGGAGCCTAATACCGGTTCAGATGCTGGAAATATGAGAACTACTGCTGTGAAAGAAGGAAATGAATGGGTCATTAATGGTGCCAAGAACTTTATTACTCATGGCAATTCCGGAGATGTCGCTGTGGTGATTGCCAGGACGGGAGAGCCAGGAGGGAAGAAAAATGCAAGTGCATTTATTGTTGAGCGAAGTACAAAAGGGTTTAATAAAGGAAGGAAGGAAAATAAGTTGGGAATGAGAGCTTCGGAAACATCCGAAATGATATTCGAAGATTGCAGAATACCTGAGGAGAATCTTATTGGAGAAGTAGGAGATGGATTTATTCAAGCATTAAAGGTTTTGGATGGAGGAAGGATTTCAATCGCTGCACTTAGTTGTGGTATTGCTGAGGGAGCTTTAAATGCTGCATTGAACTATTCCAAAGAACGCGAACAATTTGGTAAGCCAATCTCCACATTCCAAGGTATTTCCTTCAAACTGGCTGATATGGCAATGAAAGTTGAAGCGGCCAAACTCCTTACTTTTCGTGCCGGAGAGTTAAAGAACCAGGGAAAGAATGTGACCAAAGAATCAGCCATGGCAAAACTCTACGCAGCGGATATTTCAGTTGAGGTGGCGAATGAAGGCGTTCAGATATTTGGAGGCTATGGTTATACAAAGGATTATCCAGCTGAAAAATATTACAGGGATGCCAAGTTATGCACCATAGGTGAGGGAACTTCTGAGATTCAAAAAATTGTAATTTCTCGAAGCATACTTGCCTAATGATTGTATTGCTGCATTTTAAATTCTATATTTGCGGTCCTTTAAAAAATTCGAAATGTTAATTATAAACGTTAAAGAAAACGAGTCTGTTGACAGAGCGCTGAAGCGTTTCAAGAAGAAATTCGAAAAAACAGGAGTTTTGAGAGAGCTCAGATCAAGAACTCACTTCACAAAACCTTCAGTTAAAAGACGTCACGAGATTATCAAGGCGAAGTATATTCAGGGTCTTCGAGACGCTGAAAATAAATAAGCCTTCTCTCTTTCTCTTCACCTAAGATTTTTATAAGTTAGTATTAATCCTGTAGTGCTTGGGATTAGACTACTTATGATCGAATCCTTCTTCAAATACCTTTCTTTCGAAAAACGTTATAGCCCGCACACCATTGAGGCATATAGAAAGGATTTAGATCAATTTCAGGACTTCTTAAAATCAGTGTTTGAAATCACTGATGTAGCTGAAGCGAACCATACTCACTTACGTAGTTGGGTTGTGTCTTTGATGGAGTCAGATTTATCTCCAAGATCAGCGAACAGGAAAATAGCTACGTTAAAATCGCTGTACAAATTTTTGCTTTCAAGGAATTACATTGAAATAAATCCTGCCTCAAAACTTAAGCCATTAAAAACAGCCAGGAATTTACCTTCTTTCATCAAGGAAGAGGAGATTTCAACGTTGCTTGACAAGGTTGAGTTTAGTGATGATTTTGCTGGAAAAAGAGACCAACTATTGCTCGAACTTTTTTATGCCACTGGTATGCGTCTTTCAGAATTAACAGGCTTGAAAGACTCAGACCTCAGTACTCACAACAAAACATTAAAAGTTCTCGGAAAAAGGAACAAGGAGCGAATCATTCCCATATCAGAAACGTTAATATTATTAGCTGAAGATTATAAAAAGAGAAAGAAGGAGGAAGGTATGAACAGTGAGTTTTTGATACTGACAGATGCCGGGAAAAAATCATATCCGATGTTCATACAAAGGAAGGTAAAAAGCTACCTCCAAGCTGTGACAACTTTAAGCAAAAAAAGCCCTCACATACTGAGGCACTCTTTTGCAACCCATTTATTAAATAAAGGTGCAGACTTGAATGCTGTGAAAGATTTGTTGGGTCACACCAGCTTGGCAGCAACACAGGTCTACACGCATAATTCAATTGAAAAGCTGAAGGCTGCCTTTGATCAGGCACATCCGAAAGCATAATGTTCAACCTATAAACCGTGACAAGATGAAGTTACAAATGCATTCTATTCACTTCGACGCAGATTACAAACTGCTAGATTTTATTCAGAGAAAGGTAGACAAACTTGAGACCTATTATGATAGAGTAATAGACGGAGAAGTTTTTTTGAAAGTAGAAAATGATGGTAATCGTGAGAATAAAATAGTAGAGATAAAGCTGAATTCGCCGGGTAATCAATTTTTTGCTAAAGAGCAAGCCCGATCGTTTGAAGCAGGCGTGGATGACGCTGTTGAAGGTTTAAGAAGGCAATTGAAAAAACACAAGGAAAAATTATATGCTCATTGAGCTTAGTGTTGATTCAAATAAAAAAGCCCCACATCTAATGTGAGGCTTTTTGTTTTATTACCGTTAATGAAATCAGCTTTTCCATTTAATGGTGCAGCCGATAGCTCTCTTTTCTGTAACACTTGGTTTTTTACCATTCATCAATGCATCAATTGCCGCTTCGACATATCGCTCTGATACGTCACTGGCGTCTCTGGGACTGTCATCAATTGCACCGATAAATTCTACTTTGTATTTGTTTGATGCTTCCTTGTTCAATAGGTAGACGTGTGGAGTTTTGGTAGCTCCATAGGCACGCGTCACGTCCTGGCTATCATCCCTTAAATACGGGAAGGTGTAGCCTTTTTCAGCAGCTCTGGTTTTCATTTTTTCCATGCTGTCGTCTGGTTGTTGAGAAAGATCATTCGGGTTGATCGCGATTACCGGAAACCCTTGACTCGCGTACTTCTTATCAAGATCGATGATCCTTGATTCGTATGCTTGAGCATAAGGGCACGTGTTGCAAGTGAAGATCAAAATGAAGCCTTTTGCATCACTATAATCTGACAAAGAAACATCTTTACCGTCGATGTTTGGGAGCTTAAAATCAGTTGCATAGTCACCAACTCCATATCCGGGTGCTGGTTCTTTTGCATTGAGGAATAACACCGCAACTACTACGAGCATTCCCGCTAAAAGGATAAAGGTTTTTTTCATGGTTTCAGACATAAAGAGGTTAATTCAAATATTTTTCAACTGTCTTCTGCAGTTCTTCCTTCGTAAAAGCTTTTTCGTGGAAAAAGGTTTTGCCAAGATCGGTAACGAACAATGTCGCAGGGATTGCTCCGCTCCAATCGTCACTTACTTTTCTCATGTAGCTATCCGGATCCTTTTCATCCAAATAGAGAACTTCAGCATTCAGCTTTCTTTTTTCTAAAAACTTTTCTACCCGATTGAAATCCTGCTTGAAATCAAGGCTTATGAAATAGACTTTGATATCACTATTTTCAGATTCAAGCTCATCAAAATGAGGCATCTCTTTCACACATGGTCCACACCAGGTGGCCCAGAAATTAAACACTGTCAAAGGTGCTTCAGCGTATAAGATCTTTTCCTGTAATTGGGAAAAATTTACTGTCTCAACACGCTGAGAACTAGCACTTAAGCAAGTGATAATTAAGAGTAGAAATAAAAGCTTCTTCATTAGAAATTGGTACGAATTTAATGGAATTGAGTTATTCGGAGAACTTAAATGAGGATGAACGGTAATTGGACTATTTTAAGATGGATTGATAGATTCAAAGGAATATGAAGGTTAACTATAACATTTCCTGAATTGTGGGTTAAAGTAACTTTCATAATTTGACATTCAATCAACTAGGTCTTAAATGGATCTCTTAATTGCAATTGAGTTTGGTTGATTTTTAAATAGCTGATTGTTTTATCAACAATTTATGGAAGTTATCCACATTTTCAATTGATGATGCACTATTCATTTGATTTTCAAATACTTAGGAGAAAAAATGTCATTTTCTATTTTGTTGATAACTATAAATAACACTATTTAAAGCATTGAAAATCAGAAGATTATGGAATAACCCTATTCTGCTGTTTGTCGGATGAGTTTTTTCCTGTAGGCATTGAAAATTCTGGATTTTGAGATAAATCCGATGTACTGATTATCATCGATTACAGGTAGATTCCAGGCTTGTGTTACCTCAAATTTATTCATGACAGATTGCATTTTTTCTTGGGTAGACACACTAGCTGGTGGCTTTTGCATAATTGTCTGAATAATTACATTTTCCCTTGATTCCTCGTCAAACATCATTTCACGGATGTCATCCAGGGTCACAATTCCCTCCAATTGGTTCTCATCATTGACAACTGGAAAGATGTTTCGTTTACTCTTTTTAACAAGTTTAACCAGGTCATTGAGTGACTCGTCTGGTCTGATGGTCAGAAGATCTTTTTCTATGATCTTTTTCAAGTCTATCAGGCTGAGAACGATCTGATCTTTATCATACTGAATGAGATCTCCGGTCTCGATCAACCGTTTGGTATAAATGCTGTATTTTTCGAAATAGGAAATGGTGGAATAAGAGATTGCAGAGACCAACATTAACGGAACAAATAGCATATAGCCACTGGTTATTTCTGCAATCAGGAAGATAGCAGTTAATGAAACATGAAGCACTCCACTCATTACTCCGCACATTCCTACCAAGGTAAAATTGCTGGTACTAAGAGATGTTCCAAATATCGTGTTCGTTGAGGAGCTAAATATGTATCCGGATAAACCTCCCATGAAAAGCGAAGGGGCAAAGATCCCCCCGCTTCCACCAGCTCCGATAGTTAAGGCGGTGGCTATAGGTTTTACTAGAAGTACCAGAAAAAGAAAAAGAATGATCGATGCTTGATTCTCTGATAATGAGCTCAGCAAATTGCTAAAAAATATATTTTCAGAATCTCCGCTAAGCAGATTTTTAATCGTTTCGTATCCTTCTCCATAAATGGGTGGGAATAAGAGAATGATCACTGCTAAGGAAATCCCTCCTATGAAGGCGCGTCCAAAATCGTTCTTCAATTTTTGAATGGCACCTTCAAAGACGTATATCATCCTGGTGAAGTACAGCGAGATGATCCCACACAAGGCCCCGAATAACAAATAGTAAGTAGTATCAATCGCTACAAACGGATCTATGAGTTTAAATGAGAACAGGATATCATCTCCCAGAAGAACGATTGAAACCAGCTGTCCGCAGACAGAGGCCATCAAGAGCGGAATGAATCGGTTGATTTTAACCTCGGTAAGAATAACCTCCATTGCGAAGATCACTCCGGTAACAGGGGAATTAAAGATTGCTGATATAGCCCCTGCAGCTCCACATCCTAATAATAACGTCCGCTTTTTATAACTAAGGTGAAACAGTCGAGCAAGGTTGGATCCAATGGCTGATCCTGTTACAACGATCGGCGCCTCCAGTCCGACTGAACCTCCAAGTCCAACTGTGATGGCACTGGTGACCATCCTGGAATACATCCTGGTCCGTCGGATAATGCTGGAGTTTTTTGAAATGGCATATAAGATCTGTGTGATGCCATGCCCCAGGTTTTCCTTAAACAGGTATCGGGCAACCATGGAGGTCAGCAAGATCCCCAATAGCGGATAAACAAGATAGGTGTAGTTGAATCCAAAAAGCGCCCGGTTCACGTCCAGGTAATCAATGATGAAGTGGACAACACTTTTAAGAAGTACCGCTGCGAGCCCGGAAAACAAGCCAATGAATCCTGCGGAGATCAACAAAAAGTTATTGTCACTGATGTGTTTTAATCTCCACACCAGAAACTTGATCATTATACTGCTAAACCTGCTTCGTTTCTGTTTTGCCATTAGGAGGGCAAAGTGTTATACTAATAAGGAATTTTGTTTTTGTAATTCCTCTTCAATGAATTTGAATGTGGAAAGGATTTCCGGCTTTCCATTGACCACTGCAACATCGTGCTCAAAATGAGCGGATGGTTGTTTGTCTGCCGTCACAATTGTCCACCCGTCGTTTAACTGTAGCACTCGTCTTGTGCCCATGTTGATCATGGGTTCGATCGCGACTACAAGACCTTCTTTGATCTTGCTTCCACGTCCTCTTTTCCCAAAGTTTGGCACTTCAGGTGATTCATGCATTTTTCTCCCCAACCCATGCCCAACCAATTCACGGACAACACCATATCCGTGTTTTTCTGCATGCTGCTGAACCGCAAAACTCACATCTCCAATCCGATTTCCTTCAACCAACTGTTCAATTCCAAGATCCAGGCATTCTTTTGTGACTTTTAAGAGTTGGGCCACTTTAGGATCAACTTCTCCGACAGCAAAGGTGTAGGCATGATCACCGTAAAATCCATTTTTGAGAACCCCGATATCTACACCAACAATATCACCGCTTCTTAATTCTCTGTCCGTCGGGATGCCGTGAACGACTTGCTCGTTAACTGAGGTTATGATCGATTTAGGATAATCGTACAATCCTAAGAAGCCCGGAACAGCACCATGATCCCGAATGAACTCATCAGCCAGCTTATCCAGATCCAACAGGTTGACACCTTCTCCAATCTTGGATGCCATCAACCCTAAAGTTTTGGACACAATTTGTGCGCTTTCACGCATCAACTCAATTTCTTCCTTGGTTTTATATTGGATCATGGAGGTGCAAAAGTAATAAACAAAAAACCCCACCCCGAAGGTTCGGGGTGGGGCTTGAATTCTTTAAGTTAGTCTTACGATTTAGAAACTCCTTCCAGTACGTCTTTAATAGGTACTCGCTGACCATCTCTGTAAGAAACGACCCATGCATCTTTCACACCCATTTCTCTCAGGTACTTCTTGAAGGTATCGGCATCCCAATATTCTCTGAATACACCGATCGTATATCTTCTTACACCACCTTCTTCTTCTTCAGAAAAGTTTCTTGCATTGTCTTTGTACTTGCTCAGGTCTTTTTGTCTGAAAGCACCAATTTGAACCTTGAAGACAACACCTCTTGATTCGTCTATGTTAGAAGCTGGCTCGTTAGAAACTGTTTGTGATTGTTGAGCTTGAGATTGAACTCTTGTAAGTTCATTTCTTAGATCAGAAACTTGAGATTGATACGATAGGATCTGCTCATCTTTTTCAGCAATTCTATCATCAACATTTCCTAACTCCGTACGCAAGCTGGTTACTTGTCCCTTGAGGGACTTGTTTTCGTCAAGCAATTGCTTGTACTGTTCAGGATTTTTTACCAAAGCTTTAGCTCTTTTTTTCCATTCTTTTGCTTCAGCTTTGCTCATCTGAGCAGAGACATCATAGGCAAATGTGAAGCAAAGTGCCAGTGCGGTGAGGGTAATTATTTTTTTCATTTTCTTATGAAATTGATTTAAAAAGCAATTTTTAGTACCACTAAAGTACAAAAAAGTCTAGAAATAAGTCTGAAATCATTTTTTCAGTGAGCCTATCATGTCTTCTGGTTTGACCCATTCTGAGAATTGTTCACCCGTAACAAGTCCCAACTCAATAGCAGCCTCACGTAGCGTAGTGCCCTCTTTATGAGCTTTTTTAGCAATTTTGGCCGCATTTTCATACCCTATGTGGGTATTTAGAGCAGTTACTAGCATCAGTGAATTCTCTAATTTTTCTTTGATGACCGGGTGATTTGGCTCAATCCCAATGGCACAATTATCATTAAAAGATTCGCATGCATCGCCGATTAAACGGGCAGAATTGAGCAAATTGAACACCATCATAGGCTTAAAAACATTCAATTCGAAATGCCCGGTCATGCCTCCAGCTGAAACTGCAACGTCGTTTCCAATAACCTGGGCACACACCATGGTAAGTGCTTCGCATTGAGTTGGATTCACTTTACCTGGCATGATTGAAGATCCTGGTTCATTTTCCGGAATGACAATCTCGCCGATTCCACTTCTTGGGCCCGAACAAAGCATTCGTATGTCATTACCTATCTTCATCAAGCTGACTGCCAATTGTTTCAAGGCGCCGTGCGACTCAACTATTGCATCGTGCGCGGCCAGCGCCTCGAACTTATTTTCAGCTGAGCGCATGGGCATACCTGAATACTTGGCTATTTTTTGTGCAACTAAGTCTGCATAACCTTCGGGTGTATTCAATCCCGTCCCGACTGCCGTACCCCCAAGTGCTAATTCTGATAAATGGTCAAGTGTATTATTCAATGCCTTCAATCCATGATCAAGTTGGGAGACGTAGCCTGAAAATTCCTGACCAAGACTTAAAGGAGTTGCATCCATAAAATGGGTTCTACCGATTTTCACACAATCCTGAAACGAATCAGATTTTTGTTTCAGCGTGTCCCTCAGTTTGGTCACTTTGGGAATGGTGTTTTCGACTATGATTTTGTATCCTGCGATGTGCATGGCGGTCGGAAACGTGTCATTGGAACTTTGACTTTTGTTCACATCATCATTTGGATGGATGGTTTTGGAATCGTCCTCAAGTGAACCTCCATTAAGCACGTGCGCACGGTTTGCAATGACCTCATTTGAATTCATGTTGGACTGAGTCCCCGAACCTGTTTGCCAGACAACCAGGGGAAACTGATCATCAAGTTTTCCTTCTGAAATTTCATCACAAACCTTTCCAATTAATTCTGCCTTCTCTTTTGGCAGCACGCCCAGGTCCATATTGGCTTCAGCCGCTGATTTTTTCAAGATGGCAAATGCCTTGATAATTTCATTGGGCATCTGATTTTTTTCACCACCAATTTTGAAATTATTTCGGGATCGCTCTGTTTGTGCTCCCCAGTATTTATCAGCAGGGACTTTCACCTCGCCCATGGTGTCATGTTCAATACGGTATTCCATAATATTTTTAGTATCCTACAAATCTAACAATCCACTAAGCTTTTAGATTTCATATATATCGCTTTTGTGTATTCAAAGCTACCGAACTATTTTTGTTTAGAATCATTCTAAATAATGAAAACAAGTACAACGTCAGTGTTGCTGGCAGATTTTCAGTTTCTAACCAGGCAAGGGATCGCTACACTCATTAATAATTTGAATGATTTCAATATCATAGAACAGATCGATGATCCGAAAGAACTGGCACCATCAATGAATAAACTGAAACCTGACATTGTCGTTCTTGACGTTTCTGATGATGACGCCTATCTTATTAATGAACTTGAAGAAATTAAGTCAAAAGAAGAGTCGAGTTTTCTGATCATCTCCAATAACCAGAACAGGCAATCGGTTCAGCGACTATTGTCGATGGGGATCAAAGGAATCGTCACCAAGAACTGCAGTGAGGAGGAAATTACCAACGCAATAAAATCAGTAGCTGATGGCAATCGATTCTTTTGCAACAATGTGCTGGACCTGGTGGTTGGAAATGAGGATGCGGAGGATTGTGAACCTACTAATCTTTCACCTAGAGAGTATGAAGTTCTAAAACTCATCACCAAAGGTCAAACAACGATTCAGATTGCAGAAAGTCTTCATGTGAGTGTGCATACCATTAACTCGCACCGAAAAAACATACTCAAGAAACTAAACTTAAAGTCACCAGCAGAGCTGATTGTGTATGCGTTGGAATCGGGGCTGGTTAACTCCTAATCAAATACAGGAAGTGGAGTAGGCTTTCGATCTTCATTAATGGCCACAAATGAAAACTCACCTGCGATGGCCTTGTCTCTTCCGTCGGCATACATCTCTTCAATGTAGATCTCTACAGATACTTTTAAACTGGTTCTTCCCGTCTCAATTACTCGTCCGACCAGTTCAATGATTGTTCCATGGGGAATGGGTTTTTTAAAATCTATTTTGCTGCTACTAACGGTAACCATTCGCATCCGGCTGAACCGTGTCGCTGTAATGAAGGCAACTTCATCCATGGCGTGCATAGCGGTTCCACCAAAGAGTGTGTCATAATGATTGGTGGTATTAGGGAATACAGCTTTAAAAATTCTTGTTTCTGATTGATCGATTCTTTCTTGTAGTGTCATTGGATATGTAAAACAAAGCCCAAAATGAAAGGTTTCAAAAATCACTACCTCTAGCTAATTAAATGGCTAAATATGGCTATTCAATCGCTATGATTAGCTAATAGAAAATTCACCAGTCTTGGCGATTGTGTGTGTGTTTCCCTAATCTCAATTTTGCATTGTTTAGAATGATTCTAAATAATGAAAAAAATATATCTACTCGTATTGTTAAGTTCATGGAGTCTCTTTGGCTTTTCCCAGGCATCGGTTCGAATACTCGAGAAAAACTCTGAAAAGCCATTAGTAGGAGCGACTGCTAGCCTGGTTTCCCTAAGTTCTAAAGAGCAGGAATTTGCCATCTCTGATGGTAATGGAACTATACATGTTGGGTTGGATCTCCCCATTCTTATTGAGGTCCGACATTTAGGGTATGCCATCTTGAGAGACACAATCGTCCAATTGAATCAATCATTTTCTTTGACCTCTATCGCCAACCGATTGGAAGAAGTTGTAGTAACGGGGCAGTTCACTCCACAGTCTATCGACGAATCGGTACATACTGTCAAGTCAATCAGCAGACAGCGGATTGAAGCACAAGGTGCCATCGATCTTGCTGACGTACTTAGCAACAATCTCAATATTACACTAACTCCTAATAAGGGAGATGGAAGAACATCCATAAGTATGCTTGGGTTGGATGGCCAGTACGTAAAGATCCTGGTGGATGGAGTACCATTCCCCAGTGTGGATGGAAATGGGAATAACGTCGATATCACACAGCTAAACTTAAATTCAATTGAGCGAATTGAGATCGTCGAGGGACCCATGGCGGTTAATTACGGAGCAAATGCCTTTGCTGGTGTGATTAATCTAATCACCAGGAGTGGAGTATCAAATTCTGTCTCAATTCAGGAAGAGACAGTGGGGTCGGAATATGGATTTAAGCAAGGAAGACACATTCAGTCAGTAAGCCTCGGTCATGAGTTCAAAAACGGTTTAACCTTGTTAACTGATTTTCAGAGAAATGACTTCAGAGGTTTTAGAAATGGATTTCAAGGTGAGGATCATGCTGAAAATGATGGAAGGAGGGGGTACGACTGGCATCCAAAATTGCAGTATGCAGGTAACTTATCTCTTTCTTACACAACCGATTTTTTGAGAGCAAAATACAGGTTTAGCATTTTTGATCAAACGCTTGATCAATACTCGAGGGTTGTCTTCCCTGATGAACATCCTTCTTCCGGAATCAGGAATCCTTTTGCTCTTGATGATAGGAATGAAACAGAAAGATTCATTCACAACCTCTCGTTGACCGGTAGAATCCGGAATGTTAATTATAACCTCGTCACTGCATACGCAACTGTTGAGCAAGAACAGTTGACAGTTAGAAGCAGAATTTTAACAGGAACGGAGGAAGAAACGGTAAATGGTGCAACAAGCACTCTGAAATCCTTAACAACCAGAGGGAATTTCACAAACCTCATCAATCATAGAATGATTGACACTGAGGTTGGATTTGAATACACATATGAAAGCGCAGATGGGGCGACAATAGATGAAGGAACGCAAAGCATTGACAATCTTGCCGGATTTGTTAGTTTGGAAGTAACTCCGGTGAAGCAACTCACCATACGTCCGGGGTTAAGAACCATTTATAACTCCTTATACGGTGCGCCTCTTATTTATTCTACCAACATTAAATACCAGGCGCCATCAAACATTGAGGTGAGGGCATCTTACGGGCGATCTTACCGCACTCCTAACATAACGGAGTTATTTTTCTTTTTCGTAGATGCCAATCATAATGTAACAGGTAATCCGGACCTGAATCCTGAAGACGGATTTGGCGCCTCGCTTGACATAAAGAAAAATCTTGCATTTGGACGTGTCACGGGATCGGCATCTTTAAAAACCTTTTACAACGACATTCAAGATCAAATCACCTTAGGAGTTATCAATGAAAATCCGCTTCAATTCAGGTACATCAACGTTGATCGATTCAAATCCAAAGGCCTTAGCTTTA
This sequence comes from Cyclobacteriaceae bacterium, assembly GCA_028278585.1. Lineage (GTDB taxonomy): Bacteria > Bacteroidota > Bacteroidia > Cytophagales > Cyclobacteriaceae > Ekhidna. The sequence continues at coordinate 16,627 of JANQEC010000356.1, forward strand.
ATAGTCAATTCAAATGGGATCGGTGGTTGTTAAATGCCGGTACTTCCCACATTGGCAGATTCAATCAATTTTCTGAGGACGATGAAGACCTGGAGGATTTTCTTTTCTCCCAAGAAATAAATATTAACTCGACTTATACCCTTAAAAAACCCGCAATTAGTCTTTCACTGTTTTACAAGCACACAGGAAGAGTAGAACAATATGTTTTGGACAGTGATTCGGGAGAATTTGTAAAAGGAAAAACGAATGCCTTCGATTGGCTTGACTTCACCTCTACTTGGAAATCCTCTAAAAATGTTCAGGTACAGGGTGGAGTCAAAAACATTTTAAATCTTCGGGATATTCAGACGACCTCCGGGACTGCGGGAGCTCATTCTGCGGCACCAACGAGCGTTGGGCTGACGTATGGAAGGTCGTACTTCCTGAGGGTAGCTTATAATTTTTAATTCATTCAATTCTATCTGAAAACTCATGAAATATTTATCTAAAAGTTTATTTGTCTTCTTTATATCGCTCACTTTCATAATCAGTTCGTGTAGCGATGATGACTCTCCATTGGCAACACTTGGTGTTGCATTTGAGACGACCGCATTGGGTCTCTCGGATGATGTTGAGAGTGTTGATGTTGTTGTGTCACTGAGCAGGGCGACAACTGTGGATAGCGAAGCAACGATAACATTTACTGAATCTGGTGTAGCCTTTGGAACAGATTACACCACTAACCCGGTTGCTTCCGGTGGTACTTTAACCATTAGCATACCAGCAGGTGAACAAGTGGCTTCATTCAGAGTGACTCGTATTGCTTCAGCGCTGGAAACTGGAAGTACTGTTGTTTTCACACTAACCGAAGTAACAGGCGAAGAAAATGCTCAAATCTCTGGAAATACTTCTCTTACTGTAAGTTTTGAGGCCATCGTTTCGGCGGGTGCTGATTTTACTGCAAACATTGGAGGTCCAACTGAACCCAACCAGGTGTTTGTTGATTTTAGCTTAAACACTCAGACAACTGCTGAAAGAACCTCCTGGGATTTAGGTTTTTACTCAGGAAGTGACGACAAGGTGATTTTGAATTACTCTACTTATGTTATGGCACAAGCGCTTGATAAAACTGATATGAATGATGTAACAGCAGCTGATACCGTCGGTTTTGCGGGAACCCAGGCAATTGGAACGGCTGGTGCACATGTGTTCATTGATCATCCGGATCGTGATCTGGAAAAGCTTGCCATTGAAGATATCTCTGCAACTGATCTGGAGAATAAGGTGTATATCATCAATCGGGGTGCAGGACCAGGTACGGGAACTGTGGATCCTGGTTCTGTAGATGTGGGATCAACTCCTCGTGGCTGGAAGAAAATAAGAATTTTGAAGAGTGGAGATAACTACGTAATCCAACACGCAGATATTGCTGCCACAACTTTTGAAGAAGTGACGATTTCAAAAGACGCAACCAAAAGCTTTGTCTTCTTCAGCTTTGAGGATGGATCAGGGATTTCTGTTGAACCTGAGAAAGAGAAATGGGACATTGTATTTTCAGTCTCTTCCGAAATCATCAACTTTGGATTCGGGGATGGTGCTTATGGCTTCAGTGATTTTGTTCTATCCAATCGTCAAGGAGGAGTAGAAGTAGCAAGGGTTGAGTTAGAGCGAGATACAGAAGGGGTCATTGTACCTGGCCAGACGACTTATGATGATTTTAGTATTTCCGATTTAGGTTCTGTTACTTTTTCAGCAGATGGGAATACGATGGGTTCAAGCTGGAGGTCGGTATTTAGCAGGACCGCACATAACTATGTCTTCTTTATTGTAAAAGATCCCGAAGGAAACAGCTACAAAGTACAATTTCTAGGTCTTCTTGACGATGATGGTAACCGGGGACATTCTTCATTAAAGTACGAATTGCTCTAGCGATTCCTTTAGAAATTATCAAAACTAAAAAACTAAAAAAATTAAAAATGAAAAAGATTTTCACATTAGTACTTTGTTTAAGTGTTGGAGTTTCATTTTCTCAAAAGAAGAAGCAAAAGCAAGACATTGATGCAATCCTCGACATGTGTGGCTGCTATGAAATTTCTTTCAACTTCGCTGAGACTTTTGGAGCGGAAAAGGATTATGAATACCACAAGAATTACAATTCAGGTGGGCTAGAGTGGATCTTTCCAATTTTGATGGAAAATGATAAAATAGTTCTTCAGCATTTATTGATTGTCGGAGATTCTATGATCGTAAAACACTGGAGACAGGATTGGTTATATGAGAATACTGACCTTTACGTATACGACAAAAACAATTCATGGAAATATCAAAAACTGGATGATGACAAAGTAAAAGGGCAATGGACCCAAAAAGTTTTTCAGGTAGACGATAGCCCCCGGTATGAAGGTAGTGCTTCATGGGTGCACATTGATGGGAGGCATTACTGGGAGAACACAGCAGATGCTCCGCTTCCAAGAAGAGAGTTCAGCAAGCGTAGCGACTACAATGTAATGGTAAGAAGAAATCGCCATGAAATAACGGACTATGGGTGGCTACATGAACAGGATAATCAAAAAGTGTTAAGAGAAAATGCTGATCGGTTATTGGCAAAGGAGAAAGGATGGAATACTTATACGAAAACAAAAGAATCTGATTGTAAACTGGCGCAAGCATGGTGGTCCCGGAACCAGCAATATTGGGCTGATGTTCGATCCATTTGGGACGAGGTTTTTGCCACTCAAAAAAAATTAGAACTGAACATGAAGGTAGACAACAAGATAATGTTTATGAGGTTATTCAGTTTGGGTAAGGAAGTCGAGGGTAAGGACTACAATTCGGATAAGACTAAGCAGAAAATCAGAGAGGTAATACAGATGCATATGAAAAGCGATATAAAACTCGCCAACAAATAATTTAGAACCAGGCCGCGGTTTCTGTTAAATGACCTCAGTGTAATACGTAAGATCCATGTGTGATTTCAGCAATTACATAACATTGACAGAAACAGCGGCATCCCAAATTACCTGGTGCAAAGGATGCAGAACTTTTTCTCTCTCATACAAATGTTGCTGTGCTTCTTTCACCGAAATTGAAATGCGACAGTTTTGCAGCGTGCTCAGAGAATTGAGAGGAGAAAATTATAGCTATATGTTTAACGATAAACCACATACCATCATTAAGGGGCCATGTGGATACATTGGATTTTGTCTTTCAGAAGAAGATACTATTGAGTTGATTCGACTTACTTCAGAGGCGTTATCCATCTTTCAAGCTTTTAAGATCATTTATAGCTAACCATCAGAACCAACATCACTAGTTCTAGTGATATAAAAATTCACCATTAGTAGCGATTGCACACAGGAATTCTGACGACCAATTTTGCATTGTTTAGAATTATTCTAAATAACCAATTGATTTTTACACTATAAAATAGAAATGAAAAAATTTAATTCGATGTTTTGCCTGTTGGCAGGAATGGCGACCGTAACACTAACCAGTTGCGGTGATGATGATGGTGCAACGATCAGTATTGATGAACCAGCAACTTATGTATTTGAACGTGACGGATCTTCAACAGTCTCATTTAGCGGTCAAACGGATCGTATCCTGATGGCGGAAGAGATTATCGGTGCACTTAAAAATACCCAGTTCATTGAAACCGAAATTGATGCAATGTTTGATCATCAAGAGGGGAATTCAGATTTTTCTGATGCTGACTTAAATGCTTCGACGAAGAGTGTACGAGGTAAAACAGCAGCTTCGCAGGATTTCTTCGTTCCTAATGCTACTGGTGCTGCAGCCATTAAAGGAGAGTTTGATGCCTGGATAGCCGAGCAAGTAAGTGATGTATTTCTACATTGGACCGATGATGCTACCGCTGGAAATGCAGGGGCGATACAGGAAGCTGGAGGTGGATCCACAAGGTATGTAAATGGCAAAGGCCTTGAGTTAAATCAGGCATTCAACAAAGGCTTGATCGGAGCCCTGATGGTGGACCAGATCTTGAACAATTATGTCAGTACTTCTGTGTTGGATGCCGGAGATAATGTTGCAAACAACGATGCTGGCACTATGGAAGATGGCAAGACCTATACTACCATGGAGCACAAATGGGATGAGGCCTATGGTTATGCTTACGGCACTGCAACCAATACTGCTGATCCAAATCCAACGATTGGAAAAGATGACAATTTTTTGAACAAATACATTGGTCGAGTAGAGGATGATACGGATTTTGCTGGAATTGCTGATGATATTTACAATGCTTTCAAAAGAGGAAGAGCAGCAATTGTAGCAGGAGCTTATGAAGAGCGTGATGTACAGGCTGCAATTATCAGAGAGAAGATTTCTACCGTTATTGGTGTTAGAGCTGTTTACTACCTGCAACAAGGAAAAGCGGGCTTGGAAGCAGCGAATCCTGATATGGCTGCAGTCTTCCATGATCTTTCTGAAGGGTATGGGTTCATATATAGCTTACAGTTCACAAGAAATCCAGATACAGACGCTGCGTATTTCACAAGAACTGAAGTGCAAGGATTTATTTCCGACCTTATGGGAGACGGTAACAACGGATTGTGGGATGTGACTACAACCACATTGGATGCAATTTCAGAGTCAATAGCAGCGAAATTTGATTTTACAGTTGCAGAGGCTGGTAGCTAAGAAAAATCAAACTAAGAACCAACTTGTTAAAGAGGTCAGGAAACTGACCTCTTTTTCCAGTTTATTAAAAGAAGGAACTATGTACAAAAAAATAACACTTCTGGCTTTTGTATTCTTGCTTGGAATGTCAAGTTGTGGGGAAGACGACAGTTTGGATTCAGGAGATGGGTTTGACCGTGCAGCCATGCTTGTCAACTGGGCTGACAATATGATTGTTCCTGCTTACGAGAATTATGTTTCCACCCTGGAATCATTAGGTAATGCAGCAAATACTTTCAATACGACACCTACCATTTCACACCTGGAAAGCCTGCGTGCAAGCTGGTTAAATGCCTACCTTGCCTGGCAATCGGTTTCGATGTTTGAGATAGGAAAAGCTGAGGAAATCACGCTACGAAACTTCACAAATGTCTTCCCGGTCAATGCCACGGACCTTGACGAAACAATAGCGGGTGGTACATTCGACCTTGAATCAGTAAATAAACAGGATGAACAAGGGTTTCCCGCCCTTGACTACTTGATCAATGGCTTGGGAACAGATCAGGAAACCGTTAACATTTTCCTTCAAGAAACCGCAGAAAGCAATCATGGTGAGTACTTAATGGCATTGACGAATCGATTAAGTTCACTGGCTAATGAAGTTCTATCCGATTGGAAAAATGGGTATAGGGACACATTTGTAACAGATAATGGCTCTGAGGCAACCAGTTCCGTGAATAAACTGGTGAACGATCTTATTTTCTATTATGAAAAACATCTTCGTGCAGGTAAAATCGGAATTCCTGCAGGAGTGTTTTCTTCGACTCCATTAAGTGATCGTGTAGAGGCTTTGTATAGCGAGGGAGAATCGAAGACATTGTTTAGTGCTGCCTTGGATGCTTTCCAGAATTTCTTTAATGGCAAGCATTTTACTTCCACTACAACCGGAGAAAGCCTGGCATCCTACCTCAAATTTTTGAATACAGTCAGTGGCAGTGAAGATTTGGTGACCCTGATCAATAATCAGTTTGAATCATCACGAAATGTAGCAGCTGAATTGGACAGTGATTTTGAGGCACAGATCACCTCTGACAATTCAAAAATGCTGATGGCCTACGACGAGCTACAAAAAAATGTTGTGTACCTGAAGGTAGACATGTTACAGGCGATGAGCATTCGGGTTGATTTTGTTGATGCAGATGGAGATTAGTTAAATGAGAAGCAGCATTCAATCCCATCTAAAAGAAGAGACGGAGGCAGCGCCACTGGCGGCATTTCGTATTTTCTTTGGTGTGATGATGCTTGCCAGCATTGTGCGATTCTGGGCTAATGGCTGGGTTGAAAAACTGTATCTCGAGCCATCTTTCTTCTTCTCTTACCACGGATTTGAGTGGGTTAAACCATTGGGAGCTTATACCTACGTGCTTTTTGTCTTATGTGGGTTGTCAGCGCTTATGGTAGCTATAGGATACAAGTACAGAATGGCTATTATCATCTTCTTTTTGAGCTTCACCTATATCGAGTTGATGGATAAGACCACTTACCTGAACCATTACTACTTCATTAGTCTTCTGAGCTTCCTAATGATTTTTTTACCAGCGAACGCTTATTTTTCTGTAGATGCAGCGAAGGGGATCTCATTTCAGAAGGTGCCAAGGTGGAGTCTTGATTCAATCAAAATTTTGCTTGCAATCGTTTACTTCTATGCAGGTCTGGCAAAGCTTAATTCTGATTGGTTGGTTTATGGGATGCCGCTAAAGATATGGCTGCCATCAAAATATGACTTACCATTATTGGGGGACTTTCTTCACAAAGATTGGGTGATCTATGCTTTCAGCTGGGGAGGTGCACTTTACGACCTCAGCATTCCATTTCTCTTGTTCTGGAAACGAACCCGCGTGTTCGCTTTTTTCCTTGTGGTCTTTTTTCATGTGATGACCAGAATCTTATTTCCAATTGGAATGTTTCCCTATATCATGATTGTGAGTACGCTTATCTTCTTCGATTCATCGTTGCATCACAAGATACTTACTGCAATTTCAAGAGTCTTCAGGTTTTCCAGGTCTGCATTTGATACCGGTCTTGTTTGGGCGGAAAAAAGTCAATTGTCAAAAAGATTGAGAGTCGGTTTTTTTCTTGTTTTCTTTGCGGCCCAAATAATCATTCCCTTTAGGCATTTGCTTTACCCGGGTGAGCTATTCTGGACAGAAGAAGGGTTTCGATTTTCATGGAGAGTGATGCTAATGGAAAAAGCTGGTTACGCAAATTTTAAGATTCTTGATCCCGGGACAGGGGACGAATTCTATGTAGATAATGCAAAGTTTCTCACACCATTCCAGGAAAAACAAATGTCCTTTCAGCCTGATTTTATCCTGGAGTATGCACATTACCTGGCAAATCATTTTGAAGCCAATGGCCATGAAAAAATTGAAGTGTATGTAGAAAGTTATGTAGCACTGAATGGCCGAAGAAGCAGACCTTATATCGACCCTGATGTGAACCTGGCGGCTGTGAAAAGATCACTGGCACATAAAACATGGATTTTACCATTCAACGATGAGATCAAAGGGATTTAGTTTGATATCGGTGCTTCTTTTGTGTGCGTTGCAAGTGAGCGCTAATTATAGCTTGTCGGGGGTCGTGATTGATGCAGGGAATGGCCAGCCTATTTCAAATGCGGAGGTTTATAACCGCACACTTAATCTGCTTACATCCACCAATGCAGAAGGCTTTTTTGAAATGTCCGATCTTGAGGCAGGAACCTATGAGCTTGTGATTGTCTCACTTGAATACGAGACCCTGGAGAAGGTAGTGAAGATTGCAGGGGATATGAATTTGACCATACCTATGACAGAATTCTCCCAAGTACTTTCCGAGGTGGTCGTCAGTGAGAGGCGAGAAGAGATCTTTGCGTTGAATCGCTTACGACCTGTTGAAGGAACAGCCATTTATGCCGGTAAAAAGACAGAAGTTGTACTGGTTGATCAGTTAGTGGGAAATATAGCGGCTAATAATCCAAGACAGATTTTTGGACAGGTGGTAGGACTTAATATCTATGAAAGTATAGATGCCGGGCTACAGTTGAACATTGGAGGAAGAGGTCTGGACCCGAACAGAACAGCTAACTTCAATACCCGTCAAAATGGGTACGATATCAGTGCAGATGTGTTGGGCTATCCTGAAAGCTACTACACCCCTCCTGCCGAGGCCTTAAGTGAAATACAAGTGATACGAGGAGCTGCTTCCTTGCAGTATGGAACACAGTTTGGAGGATTGCTTAATTTTAAAATGAAGCGTCCGTCAAAGAGGGTTTTCGAGTTAATTACAAGGCAATCAGTTGGCTCTTTTGGACTCTTCAACTCGTTCAACAGTATTAGTGGTACGAAAGGGAAACTCTCTTATTACACCTACTATAACAGGAAGCAAGGAGATGGCTTTCGAGCCAATTCCGAATTTGAATCAAACAATTTTTTTACAAGCCTTGGCTGGGAATTTAATGAACAGACAAGACTGACATTTGAGACAACTTACCTGAATTACCTCGCACAACAACCCGGAGGATTGACCGATACCCAATTTGCCTTGGATCCAACATTCAGCAACAGGACCAGGAATTGGTTTGAGGTGAACTGGAAGCTTTATGCACTGAAGTTCCAAAAGAAATTTTCTGTCAGTTCAGACTTTAGCCTCACAGTTTTTCGTCTAAATGCCTCTCGAAATGCGCTAGGATTTAGGGGCAACCCGATCCTTTTAAATTCCAATCCTGTCAGTTCAGAAGATCCACTTGATCAAAATGGGGAATTCATATTTGCCAGGGATCTGATAAAAGGAAAGTTTAAAAATTGGGGGCTTGAGGCCAGGTATCTCACCCGATATCAGCTTTTAGGAAAAGATGCGGTTCTGTTGCTTGGAACTAAACTATATAAAGCAAACAATGAAAGCTTTCAGGGACCAGGGTCATTTGGACCTGATGCAAACTTTAATTTTATTTTTTTGCCAGACTATCCAAATCAATCGGCATTTGATTTTCCAAATGCGAACCTTTCCATTTTTGGCGAACATATCTGGTTCCTTGGCGAGAAGTTTTCTATTACACCTGGGTTTCGTTTCGAACGAATCGTAACGGAAAGTGAAGGAACTTATAACCAGGTAAACTTTGATAATGCGGGTAACCCGATTTCCAATCAAGTATTGATGGACAACAGGAAACTTGATAGAAATTTCATCCTTCTAGGGTTAGGAGCAAGTTATGAACCGAATGAAAATTTAGAAGTTTATGCCAATATTTCAGAAAACTACAGGTCCGTGACCTTTAGTGATATTCGAGTTGTCAATCCATCTTTTATTATCGATACTAATATTTCAGATGAGCGGGGCTATACATTTGATTTAGGCTTCAGAGGGAAGTATCGAAGCTACATTTCATATGATATTGGAGGATTTGGTCTGGTTTATAATGATAGGATCGGAATCATTTTTGATGATCGTGCCAATCGTGTTAGAAAAAACATCGGTAAAGCACTCATCTATGGGCTGGAAGCATTCACAGATCTAAACCTTATTCAAGCGCTTAAGATCGATTCAAGACAACATAAGCTTAACTGGTTTGCAAATACAGCGATTACGACTTCAGAATATGTGGAATCGGAAGAAAACAATGTCAAAGGAAAAGAGGTAGAGTTCATCCCTCGTGTTAATATCAAGACAGGTCTTCGTTTTGGATATAAGAACCTATTGGGTAGCGTCCAGTACACCTATTTGTCAGAACAATTTACAGATGTAGAGAATTCCGGAGTGGCGCCCGCAGGTGATAGCAGAAATGGCTTGATTGGAAGCATTCCATCTTACAGTATTATGGATTTGTCTGTTTCTTATAAAATCAAAAAAGTAAAGATTGAAACAGGTGTTAACAACCTTTTGGACAAGGAGTACTTTACCCGAAGGGCAACAGGATATCCGGGCCCTGGGATTATCACATCAGATCCGAGAAATTTCTACCTAACCATTCAAGTCAAAATTGATTAATGAAAAAGATCCTTATACTAGGCATACTTGGAACAATAATGCAATGCTGCTCCTTTAAAGCAAAGGAAGAGGTCGAGAGTACGGAATATCCGTTACTTGAGACCATGGGTTACTATCAACGGTTTTCACACAAGTTGTGGCTGGCAGGGAACAATGAAAACTGGGAGCTTGCAAATTTCTATGTGCATGAACTTGAGGAGGTGACTGAGGACCTAATTAAGAATGACTTCATTGATGAAGGAAAAAACCTGAGCAATCTTTCCGAGTCTCTTTTAAAAGGGAAAATAGAAAAGATGGAAGAAGCTGTTCGGTTGAAAGATCAGGTAATTTTTCGAGAGAATTATAAATTGATGATAAGTGCCTGTAACCTTTGCCACCAGGCAACTAATCATCCCTATTTGAAGATGAAAGTTCCGGATGAAAAGGACATTTTCAATCAAAGTTTTGAGTAGCTAAATTTCATTTAGAATAATTCTAAATAAGCTTGTTGAATTAGTCGTTCGAAGCTAGGTTTGCAATCTATTTAGAATTTATCTAAATAAAGATATTTGATGGACAGTACCATTGCAACGCGGCGTGTTTCGAGACTCTATGAAGAGTACTCTTTGAAGAAGAAAAAGAAAAAGGTGAAAGAGGAGTGTTGCCTGAAATACCTGAAGAAGAAAGGGAAGTACTGTAAATCATGTCCAACGATACATGCAATTTGCAATGACGCAAGAAGAAATTTTTAGCACAAAAAGTGCAGCCATACTGCAATGTGAGTCAACCGACTCCTTTTTACTTCGCTTTGAGCAAGATGAGATCACTTTCAAGCTCTGTGATCTTTATACTTTTCGAAAACGTATCATGGAGTTGGACATAATGGAGTTGCTGGACAGTAGCTCTCCTGACATGGAAATCATCCATCTTCCCCACTGTGATAGGTTTTTGGTACTAAGCATTTTAGAGGTACTGGAATTTAGAGAGCTTCTAAACGGAACCTTTGATACCTTAGCATTGAATAGTGCAATTCAAAAAATTCTGAGAAAAGGCGTTTTTAATTTCTAAAAGACCGTACAGATGAAAGATATTTTAAGAAGACACCATGTGTTAAAGGATGAAATTGTTGACATTCTCAACAAACAAGTAAAAATTGAAGCACATTCATCAGCTGCTTATCTGGCAATGGCCGCATGGTGTGATGTGAGGGGCTATGACAATTGTGCCGAATTTTTCTTCAAACAGTCCGATGAAGAAAGGAAGCATCAACTGAAGCTCTTTCACTACATTGTAGATATGGAGTGCGATGCAATCTCACCATCAGTCGGAGACAGTCAGCACGACTTTGGGACACTAAGAGAGGTGTTTGAGAAAGCACTGGAAATGGAGATTGGAGTATCTGACGCCATTCATGAGATCATGGGAGAATGTAGAAAATACAATGACATTGCGACGGAGGAGTTTATGCGATGGTTTGTCCAGGAGCAGATCGAAGAGGAATATGTGGCTCGTCGTGCGCTGGAGTTGTTTGATGTACTGGGGGAAGAAAAGATTGCACTTGGAATGATTGAGGAACGAATCCTTGACATTTCTTATGATGAGGACTAAGTGCCTGTCAAGACAAATGAATAGGAAGACTTTCGATCACGGGAGTCTTTTTCTTTTTGTTAGAAAATCCCAAAGGACCACACCAATGCTGACTGAAATGTTTAGTGAATGTTTGGTTCCATATTGAGGTATTTCTACCACCAAATCAGCATTTTCCACAAGCTCATCTTTCACTCCAAAAACCTCGTTTCCAAAAATGAAGGCGTACTTTTCGTCTGGGTCCGGATTGAAATTTAAAAGTGAGGTACTTTCATCCGCTTGTTCGACCGCGGCTATTTTATAGCCGGAAGTTTTTAATTCTGACATAAGCTCAAGTATGTCCTCAACATGTATCCATTCGACTGAATCCTGGGCGCCTAAGGCAGTCTTGTTGATTTCCCGATGAGGTGGCTGAGCAGTTATCCCACAGAGATATACTTTCTCAACCCCAAAGGCATCACTTGTTCTGAAAGCGGACCCAACGTTCATAGCACTCCTCACATCATCCAGAATTACAACAGCCTCAAGTTTCTTGGATTTCTTAAATTCTTCAAGAGATAATCGGTTCAATTCCTCATTCTTGATTTTCCTCATTTCAATGATTTTCCGCTAAAGTTGCCCTTGCTGGTAGGACAAAAAATCTTTTGTTTACAAAATCTCTTTATCAATAATTATCTCCGAAAATATTCGGGTAATATTGCTATTCGATCTTTTAAAATTAACCCCATCCAATTACATGGTCGGAAGCAAAGCAGGTAAGGAAACGCCACTGATGAAGCAGTACAATGCCATCAAGAGCAAGTATCCCGGTGCGCTCTTGCTTTTTCGAGTTGGCGACTTCTATGAAACATTCGGAGAGGATGCAGTAAAGGCAAGCAAAACGCTGGACATTGTCCTGACAAAGCGCGCAAATGGAGCAGCTTCTGAAATGGAACTGGCAGGCTTTCCGCATCACGCAATGGACACCTACCTACCTAAGCTGGTCAGGGCAGGATATCGTGTGGCTATTTGTGATCAGCTGGAAGATCCGAAAAGCGTCAAAGGGATTGTTAAGCGTGGAGTAACGGAATTGGTGACCCCAGGCTTGTCGCTAAACGACAATGTGCTCGATCAGAAGAAAAACAATTACCTGGCTTCTGTTTTCAAGACCAAAGAGGCAAACGGAATTGCTTTCCTCGATCTATCGACCGGGGAGTTCATGGTTTCATCAGGAACGGATGAATACGTAGACAAACTGATCCAGGGATTTCAGCCTTCGGAAATTGTTTACACCAAAAGTACCCGCGAGTGGTTCCAGGAGCAGTATTCTGATTATTCATCTTTCGCATTGGAAGACTGGATATTCAGCATGGATTATGGTTATGAAAAGCTCACCAACCAACTGAATGTCAAAAACCTGAAAGGCTATGGCATTGACGATTTGTCCGCAGGGATCATTGCCGCCGGAGCTGTGCTTTATTATTTGGATGAAACGGAGCACAAACAAACCGGTCACATCAATTCCATTTCCAGGATCGACGAAAACAAATATGTTTGGTTAGATCGCTTCACAATTCGCAATCTTGAATTGGTCGTATCCGCCCAGCCGGATGGTGTTTCTCTTTTGGATACGGTGAACGCTACGTTGACTCCAATGGGTGGACGCTTACTGCGAAAATGGATGGTGTTGCCGTTGAAGAGTAAGTCGGAAATTGATGAGCGATTAGACATTGTTGAGACATTGATAGAAAATGAAGATCTGAGTGAAGTAGTGCAAGATCAATTGGAGCAGATCAGCGACCTTGAACGGCTGGTTGGAAAAGTAGCGACGAGTAGAGTAAATCCCAGAGAATTAATTCAATTAAAGAAGAGCCTGGCTAATATTTTGCCTATTAGAGATGCCATTAAATCCGTTAAGACCTTCAAAGGATTCTATGATCAGTTAGATCCATGCGAAGCACTAATCGAGCGGCTGGAAAAAGAAATCAACGATGATGCTCCATTGCTTCTTCACCTGGGAAATGCTATTGCAAGTGGTGTTGACAAAGGACTTGATGAGCTTCGTCAAATCTCAACCTCAGGAAAGGATTACCTGGAGGGGATCAGGAACAGGGAAGTTGAACGAACAGGTATTTCTTCACTTAAAATATCTTACAACAAAGTCTTTGGCTACTATTTGGAAGTTTCCAACGCACATAAAGACAAAGTCCCGGAAGAGTGGATCAGGAAGCAGACACTGGTAAATGCAGAGCGGTATATCACTGAAGAGCTCAAATCTTACGAAGAAAAGATCCTGAATGCGGAATCACAGATCCAGGTACTTGAACAACAACTATTTGATGAAGTGGTGGCCTTTGCTAAAACCTTTATGGATGCCATCCAGCAAAATGCACGAGTTGTGGCAAAGTTGGATTGTCTTTCCTGTTTTGCACATCAGGCCAAAAAGCACAACTACTCCAAGCCAACCATTTCTGAAGACAAAGTCCTTGATATTAAAGGAGGGCGACACCCTGTTATTGAGCAGACCCTTGCATCAGGGGAGGAATACATCCCGAATGATATTTTTCTTGATAACGAGTCGCAGCAGGTCATGATCATAACCGGCCCGAACATGGCTGGTAAATCTGCACTCCTTCGTCAGACCGCTTTGATCACCTTGATGGCTCAGATGGGAAGCTTTGTCTCAGCCGGATATGCAAAGATTGGATTGGTGGATAAAGTATTTACCCGCGTTGGGGCCTCAGATAACCTATCAAGAGGTGAATCGACGTTCATGGTGGAGATGACCGAGACCGCCAGTATTCTAAATAATCTGAGCGATCGATCTTTGGTACTGATGGATGAGATTGGAAGAGGAACAAGCACATACGATGGTATTTCAATCGCCT
>JANQEC010000380.1 GCA_028278585.1 Cyclobacteriaceae bacterium
CTGCATGAATGTTTCCATCATAGTAGTAGGCAGGTTTGGTCTCAGGAGCACCCGTTTTTTTATTGGAAATTTCGAGAACCATCAATGGAGTTCCTTTTATTGTCTCGCCGATGGAATAGAGTTTGGTTAGATCAGGCCAGTTCCTGGCCCATGATTCAAGAAGTGAATGAGTATCTGTTGTCGAATGATACCTATCCCATTTAGGATTTTTGGGGTCTTCTTTTTGTGAAAAAGAAAGATGGCAGCTGAATGATAAAAGAAGTACCAAATAGAAAAAGAGGTTCCCGCGTCTCATTATAGGAGTCCATTTAGGTTAAGAATAGATCCTAATCTAGTTATTTCTGAGTCCGAATAATAAGAAATGTATCAGAATGATTTCAAACGAAATTATGCCTGATTGATGAACAATATTGATCCTGCCCCGATTAAGGTCAATAATAGTATGGAAAGAAAAATAATCTTTGCATTTTTTTCTTCTTTGCTTAATTGAGACCATCTGAATCTGTTTTCTTCCCATTTTGATCTGTTTTTTAAACCAAGCAACATGAAAATGATTCCTGCAGGAATAAGTGTATTATTATTAGCGGCTCCAATTGCTACAAAAGCAGCTCCCACTATGAACAAGGCCTTATAATCTGTAGGCCTTCTATATTTATTTTTGAAATAAACAGCCATGCCTATGGCTATTGCTGCAACTATTACCAAGACAATAATTGCTAATGTTTCGATATCCATATTCATTGATTTTCATTTTGTTCATCTAGTTCTGCAAGATGTTCTTTTAGCTTTTTTAGATATTTCCCGAACATTTTTTGCTGACCTCTTTTTGCAATTTGAAAAAGAAGAAGGGGTGATATAAGGGAAATTAGAAGTACCATGGACACCTGCTGCAATAAACTGAGTCCTGTTATTTTCTCTAATCCCATGTATGAAAACAGAGCTGCAAAAAGAGTCCCGGTTACAACAGCAGTCAGAATTTGTGCTGATATTACCTTGTTCATAATTGAAATAATCCGGGAAATTGTTTCTTTAAGTGAGGGAGAGGCACGTTGAAAATCAACGATCATCCGATAATGCTTCAGCTTATGAATGCCCAGGGCCAGGAACATTGGAAATACGATCAAATAGGTAACTCCAAATGCTAATTCATCATTCAATAAAAGTGAAATTGCCAGTACTGTACCAAAAGCACCAATTAAGGATTGCGCCCAAACTTTGAACTTCAGTCTTTTCCTGATCTTGGATATTACAGTATTTGATTTTTGTTCGGTCGCATGTAGTATGTCATCCTTACTCAGTTTTTCGGAAACGGATTTATGTTCTAAGGTCTCCAGCCATATGGTTTTTAGTGCTTCAAGCTCCATGAGACTCTGGGGTTAAGGTTTTTCTAAGTCTCTCCTTTATTCTATTCATTTTCACCCTTACATAATTTTGAGTGATTCCTATGATCTCAGCGATTTCTTCATGTTTCTTTCCATCCAGATGTAGCATTACAATCGCCTTTTCAATATCATTAAGCTGCTTGATCGCATAATGAAGCTGTTTGATATTTTCCTCCAATTCTTCGTTTTCAGATGAAGGCATCGCTAGGTCATGAAGATCATCTGAAATAGATACATTGTCTGACCGCTTCTTCCGGCGAAGGTGCTGGAGCGCAACATTTAGCGCCACGCGATACATCCAGGAAGAAAATTTTGATTCACCACGAAAGGAGCTATAGGACTTCCACAATTGGATCAGGATCTCTTGTGAAAGATCCTTTCGCTGTTCAATATCATCGCAGTATATATTGCAGATCTTATGCAAGATCCCCTGGGACTGCATCACCTGTTCGATGAATTCCTTTTTACTATCCTCTTTCAATCGCGATTTATCTTTCTTCGGACTATAGGTTGAAGATAAGATAGAGGAATTACAGTTTTTGAAAAGTTTATTTGATCCTGTTGTATTTTTTGAGGACATTGATCAAGAGATCATGAGGAATGGCATAAGCCTTATTCCCATTGTTCCCTTCCATTGTCTCAGCAGCTATCATGGCATTGATGATTGCTTCTTCTACAGATTGGACAGTAGCTTCAAAAAGTGGTGTAATTAAATCATTGGGGAAAACTTCAACGTTGGTAGTTTCATTTCTATTGAAAGCATTTTCATTAGCCGTGGAAAACGCCAGGAAAATATCACCAGAACCATTGCTACCACGTCCACCGACCACTCCAACGCCTAATGCTGCTCTTTGAGTAATTCTTTTTAATTGGTGTGGAAGCAAAGGGGCATCTGTCGCAACGATGATAATTATTGATCCATCGCCTTCTTTACGACTTGATTGCGGTGGGCCATTGAATACATAATTCAAAGTGTCTTTTAGTTCTACCCCAACGGGGACTCCTGCGATGGTCAGATTTCTTTTGGAACCAAAATTGGATTGGACCAATGTTCCAACTGTAAAAGAAGCACCTCGAATATTAACCACTCTGGATGAAGTTCCGATCCCTCCCTTGAAGCCAAGGCACATCATTCCAGTGCCACCACCAACATTCCCTTCGGTCACTTTTCCACTTTTGGCATTATCAATAGCCTCAAGTACATGTTTTTCTTTAACATGAAATCCGTAGATATCATTTAGAAATCCGTCATAAGTTTCTGCGACTACAGGATATGTATACCACCAATTTTCTCCTTGGTACCAGTCCGTGTCTACATACCACTTTAGAACGGCATCTCTTACGACCCCAACGGAGTTGGTATTGGTTATCATGATTGGTGTCTCAAGAAATCCGGATTCGGTTACCCATGTGGTGCCGGTCATCTCACCGTTTCCATTTAGACTATACCAGTTTGCATAGACTGGGCTAAACTTCTTGTTCTTACCTCTTGGAAAAATAGCTGTTACACCAGTCCTAACAGGTCCCTTGCCGACTAAATTCTTCCCTTCCCTGGATATGATTGTACTGTGACCAACCTCAACTCCTTTGACATCAGTGATAGCGTTATACGTACCGGTTGTTCCATTAAAGGGGATTCCAAGATCCCTGGCCCTTGGTTTTTGGCTATGTACTGTGGTAATGAGAAACAAGAGTAAGGTGATAGTTAATAGGTATTTCATGATTGTATTAGGTTATAAAGTAAAGGTATTAATGATGTTGTTCTAATTCCAAGTTCAATCCTTGGGGCGGGAAACAATGATGAATTCTTCTGGAATATCAGTTTTAACGCCTTCGATGGAGCTATCGAAATCTCCTTTGCTTTTAAGTGTTGCATCCAAAAAAATCAACGTCACCTTACAAATCGTTTCGAATCCAGTTTTGGCTACTTCACCGCCTCGAGACCAGCTTTGTACTTTGCTGGTACCTAATACACCAGGAACCATTCCTTCCAGGGTATTGAAACTTCCATGCGTGAGCTGCGGGAAAAAGACGTACCTGGAGTCGGGATGCATGGATGGAAAAATTCCTGGTATGGTTCTTTCTCGCCCATTTGGTGCGATTTTCTCGAAAAGCATTAAGTAAGGGACTTTCATTTTTTCAGTATCAATCTTATTTTCTAGTTCACTTCCTAAAAAAACGCCAGCAGAAAAACCAAGCGAACTTAACCCAACGACAGCACGGAAAGCCGGATTTCTTGTTTGACCAAGAATCGCTGACTCTCCTGCATAGCTCCAGGATATGATTCCGCTTTTAGTTGAATCAACGTTTTTATGCTGCCACAAATACGTAAGAGCTTCGGTCATATTTGAGACCTGTTGACCGAGGGCAGACTCCTTTTCTTCAGGAGTGGAAAGTTGCCAGGGGAAGGGTCTGGCAGGAACATCTTCTGCGTAAGCAACAATGTAACCATTACTGGCCAGGTATTCGGATATGAGCCACTGATATTGTATGGTCTCGTTCCTACCACTCCACATAACCACTGGGAATTTTTCTTCTACCTCGGTCGCATTGGAACTGGCTAGCGCTGTGGCTTGTAGTAACATCTCCAGGCTGTCTTGAGGGAAGAGCTGTTCTTCGCCTGCTATTTTGACCGAAAGGATCTTCGACAGTTCCGATAAGGTTTGATCGTCTGTACTTAAATAGTCAGCCAACGTTAATTTTCGCGTTCCGGAATTTTTTGCAGGATACCAGATGGATACTCGTACTTTTCTGCTTTCTGTTTTTTTGGAGAGGTTATCAATTTCTGTTTGACGAAAACCAACCTCATATGGCCCGGATCCCAGATTGCCGGTTAGGTTTATTTGACTAAAGCCCTCATTAAAGTGGCCAACTAAGAAGGTTAGCAGAATTAGATCTCTGATTTTCTTAATCATATGGTTTAATTACTACTTACCGGTCTCCTCAAATAATAGCCAAACTTCCGGATCTAACGTGACTTCTTCAGGCTTTGTGTCAGAGGGAATCTCAAATGTCTGGCGATTATCGTTCACTTGCAGCGTGTCTACCCTCATTTTTCCATTTGTCTTAATTCCAATTTCTAACGGGAAATTGAAGGTATAGTGATTCTGCTTTTGTTCTATACTTACTACGACCTTCTTATTTTGGTATTTCCAGCTCCATAGCAATTCGGGATAACCCTTTGTGTGTATCCATTGCTGGAAAAATGATTTTAGATCATCACCAGATATTTCTTCCATTACTTTTCTGAAATCACCTGTCAGGACATTGGAATTTTTATAGGTCTCGTAATAATGCCTTATTCCTTTCCAGAAAATCTCATCTCCTAGTCGGCGTCTAAGCATATTAAGAACCCATCCTCCTTTTTGATAGGTGTTGGTGCTTAGTACTTTCATCGGGTCTTTGATGGATGTGTCTACAACCGATGAAGGGTTTGCTTTGTAGTAATCAATTATTTGTGTTCGATCTAGTTTTAATTCTTCTTTTCTTCTGTCATCTCCATATACACTTTCCTGGTATAAAATGGCAAAATAGGTAGCAAACCCTTCACTCAACCACACATGATTCCAGCTATTTTCCGTGGCTGAATTGCCAAACCATTGATGTGCAATTTCATGTGCGATCAGCCCTTCCACTTCATTTTTACCGGATACGGAATTTTCGAAATAAGCAATCGTTCCTGCATTTTCAAGTCCTCCCCATTGTGTCTTGGCCTGCATATTGGCAAGCTTGGCATACGGATAGGGTCCAATGTTATCAACAAAGTAGTCAAGAACTTTAACCGCTACTGCATAGTCAGAAAATCCATCTTCACGATTTTCAGGATACACCCATGCGGTTACCTGGACTTCATCAACCATACCTAAAAGCTTGGTTGCGAAGCGAGTCACGCCAATAGTGACCACTTTCATCGCAACTGGTGCGGGTTCATAGTAATGGGTAATTTTATATCCATCCCCCAGGTTACTCTCTTCAATTTTTTTGCCGGTTGCCACTATATCGTAATGATCAGGGGCTGTAATCTTGAATTCCAGTGTTGCTTTGTCGTACGGATGATCCACGCACGGTAGCCAATGTCTGGCGAGGTTTGGCCAGTTGTCTCCAAAAAAGGATCGCTGCCCGAATTTCGTGGTATCTATTACAAGCCCTCTTTCTGGTATACCTTGATACTGAACTTTAAAAGTCTTGCTGCCACTGCCACTTACGGGAAGGATAATTTTGTTGTTCTTATATTCATAGGAAATTGGGGTTTCACCTTCTGACACACCTGTTATTTCCATTCCGAATTCACTGGTTTTCCTGATCAGATCGAGCGTAAAATTTTTGGTGCCTGGCTCAAGGTCCACTGTTATCAAAGCTTCTCCTTTGATTTCATTGTTAACGTCATTAAGCCTAAGGTTGAAAACATAATGCTTCACATCCGCAGATTCATTCCTTTCATAGACATCTTGTGAGTGAGTTGTTGAAGCAGTGAGTAGAACCAGGGCTGCTAACAGCAGGTAAGATTTTTTCATTATTTATTATTGAGCTTTTTGTTATCCAGATGCCGGGTGGCATCTCTAGTATTCTTTTTATCCAGGTTTTTCTTGAAAGCCTCAGTCAGGTCGACTCCTGTTTGGTTTGCAATACAAATAAGCACCCACATGACATCTGCAATTTCATCACCCAGATCACTTCCGGTATCTGATTTCTTGAAAGATTGTTCTCCATAGGTTCTCGACATGATCCGGGCCAATTCCCCGACCTCTTCAGTGAGAACGGCCATGTTGGTTAACTCATTAAAGTATCGAACGCCCTTTGTCTTAATCCAATCATCGACTTCCTTCTGAGCCTCCTCTAGTGTCATTTAGTTTATGATGTTGTCGTTTTCTTCTTTCACAGCGAATCCTTCCTCCTCCAATTTTGAAAGGAAAAAGTTTAACCTGGTTTGCTCCTCATTCATTAATGAATCCATGTCAGGTTCAAATTCTTCGAAATGTTCGTGTGGAAATCTCTTGCCTGCTTCATAGTGATCTTTCCAGAAAAGACATTCTACGATCTCTTTTCCGCGATAGTAGTATTTGAATTCCTCTGCCAGTCTTTCATCAACAAAGTTGATCATGTGACCCGAAAAAATTGGTTTTTTGTTCTCGAAATAGAAATAATCGTCTCTTTCAAAATGTGGCGTTCTTGTGATACCAACTAACTTCTGAATCAGACCTTCAGACATATAAGCTCTAACCTTGTAGGTTGAATCGCCTTGTACGAAATCATCTTCAAGAATTGTTATTCGGTGATGATGATCGATTCTTTTGACTTTATAATCAACAGATTCTACCAGTTTTTGATTCTCTTTTTTTATTTCAGGACTGCAAGCAACAAGCAATGCAGCTATTGTGAGGCCATACAAGCTTTTCATGTCAGGTTATTTTTCAGAAAAGTTAATGATTTCCTTGGTTCTTCTTATGATGAAATTGCTATTCTTAGAATCTTCAAAAAGTCGTATTGACAACTTCACTTGACGTTTTGAACCATTTTGAACAGAAAAAACTACTCATCTTATGAACAAAAGGCATTGAATTGCGTGCAATTGAATTCGAACAATAAAACTAAACGTATGAAAGCAATGAGAACTCTAGCTACTTTATGTATGAGTTTACTTTTTGTTTTTGCGGTGCAAGCACAGCAGGATAAAAGTAAACGACA
>JANQEC010000401.1 GCA_028278585.1 Cyclobacteriaceae bacterium
GCATCCAGCTCCATCTGCATCTGTTCGATCCATTTGTACGGAGGGATGATTTTTGCCGCATCTTTCGAGCCGACCTCACTCAAGACTGTGACCTGATCCGTTAGTTTCTGAATGTACTCACACTTGTCCTCTGCGCTCATCTCGATGGAACCGTCAGACACTTCGGCGTACTCCAATTTGTACTTATCCAAAACTCCCCGGAAATCCTCAAATTGTCCCCGAACAATGAAAGCTTCAAACAATGTTCCGCCGAGATAGCAAGGTATATTCGCGCTTCTGTAAAGTTCAATCTTTTCTTTCAGGTTCGGAGCAACGTAAGAAGTGGCCCAACCAAGTTTTACAATATCAATGTATTCTCCACTTACTTCAATTAGGTCAGCGACTTCTCTTTGGCTTAGTCCTTTGTCCATGACCATTGTAAATCCTTCTGTTCGTGGTTTTTGGGTTCTTTCTGGTAGGTTGTTTAGGTAATAATTCATTGAGATGAAACGTGCTTGGTTATTTTTAACAAGCCGCAAAAATCAGAAATATATTAGACAAAAAAAATGATTTATTCTTTGTCTTTTCGAAACTGATCAATGATCCTATAGAGGGCTTTCTGAGTGGGTAAATTCGGAAAAAAATCAAACAATACTTGATGCCCCTCATAGTCTAACATGAGGGCTGTTTCTAATCTATTGATTGCACTTTTATAGTTCCCTGAACCAATCATATAAACAACTCCCCTATAATATATTTCTGCATTCGATGGACATTCATCCAGTCCGGTTTCTAAAATGGAAATTGCCTGATCATAATCACCCTGTTCGTAGTAAACCAATGACCAATCAAGCCATATGTCGGGGTTTTCTGCATCCATCTCGCTTGCCTGAGTATATGCATCAATTGCTGAGACCAAATTTCCTGTTTTGAATTCAGCATCTGCTACTGCCTTCCAATAAACAGGGTTTTCGGAACTTAACTTTAAGGCCTTGTTCAAAAAGTGAATGGCTTCATACCATTTTTCCTGAAGGGCGAGGCATACACCTACCCCATACCAGGCTTCATGATACATCTGGTCCAATTTGGTAGCTTTTTGATAATATTTAATAGCAAGCTCAAATTGTCCCAATTTCTCATAGGCAGCACCCATATGACTGTAAATCTCCGGAGAGGCTCCTTCCAAATCAAAGGTCTTCAAATAAGCAGCTAGCGCTTCTTCATGCTTTCCTGAATTCATATGGGCATTGCCCATGTTAAACCAGGCGCTACTGAACTCATCATCAATGGCAGTGGCATATTCGTAAGAATCTACAGCATCTTCAAATCGCTTCAACTTGTTTTGGACGATCCCGATATTGTACCAGGCATATTCAGAATATGGATCCTGATCAATAAATTTCTGATAATAGGAAAGGCTGCTTTCAAGTTCTCCTGATACGTCAAGGCAATATGCTAACTCATATAGGGCATTTTCATTATGCATATTTATTTCTATTGCCTTTTTGTATTGTTCTGCTGCAACTGAATATTTTCCAAGTCCCTGGTAGGCCATCCCAATATTAAAATACACTTCATCTTTGTCTTCAACATTTGTTACTGCACGCTCATAACATTCTATTGCCTCTTCGAACTCGCTGAGAACACAATGGACTGAACCTTTTTGAATTAATAGCTCAGGGTCATTGGGATTCATGCTCAAAGTATGTTCCAAAATGTCAATTGCTTCTGCCGCTTTATCCAATTTTATTAAGGTATCTACTTTTTCGATCGTGAGATCGACTGAAAATGGGAATTGATCGAGGGATACTTCAGCTGCTTTCAGAGCTTTGTTATATTTCTCGTGATTCGAATAGTAGTTTATGATTTGAACAAAAGCTTCTTCATCGAAGTAATGATTTTCTTTGTTTTTAATAAAAGCTTCATACTTCCTGATCAACTCTCTCTCTTCCTTACGTTTATGTTCTTCGTGCATTTATTATGGTGACTTTCGATGATGAATATCTGGATTGAAATTAGCTTTTAAAAGAGTAAAACAACCAAATCGAGATAAAAAGTTTTCCACAACATTTAAAGTAGAGTTTTGTTTTTCAAAATCGGGGCTTTACACAGTTTATCCACCAACGGGTTTCTCAAACCTTCCTCCAAAAATCTGATCTGTTCATAGCTGTGCAAGTCAGATCCCAAAAAATCGATCATCTTTCTTTCATAAAGCGCTTTGGCTATTTTCTGTGGCATTTTACCATAAAAGCCTACAAATGAACTAATCGTAACTTGAAAAAGGACACCCATTTCTTTGAGTTGTAATAGCCAATCAAGTTCACCTTCAAGAAAACGATACCTTTCCGGATGAGCCAAAACTGGTCGATAGCCCTTGGATTGAAGTTCAAAAAGACACATTTCGAAAAAAAATGGCTTATTTAAGAATGCAGATTCAACAAGTACATAGTTGGACCCAAAGGATAATACTTCGTCTCCATTCTTAATTTTTTGCATAAGAACATCGTCTACAAAGTATTCTGCTGCAGCTTCTATTTCAAAATCAAGGTTTTCTGCTATTAACTTCTTCCGAACGACTTCCAGTCCTCTTAAGATATCATCATTAGTATTGGGGTAGTTTGGATGGATGTGCGGTGTGGTTACCACTTTTTTGAAGCCAATTTCCGAGAATTTGCGAATAACTTCAATGGACTTGTCCAACGTTCTAATACCATCATCTATGGCAGGAATAAGGTGTGAATGAATATCAACTCCGGGAGTTGCTATCGCTTTCTTTCTCCAACCAAACATTAAGAAAAGTTTTTGACAAAAGAGGAGTTCTTTTCGCCATCCTCGTAGTAACCATAATTATAGCCATAACCATAGCCATAACCATAGCCTGGTGTTGAGGAAATTGCATTTAATACAACGGTGATATTTTGAAATTGACCAGATGCTTTCAAATCATTGATAACCTTCGTAAAGCTTCTTTTGGAGTAATCGGCACGTACGACATACAGTTGAATATCTGATTTCACCATTGCCAAGCGTGCATCGGTAACCAATCCAACTGGGGGTGTATCCAGGATGATGACATCAAACTGTTTTCTTAAATCAAGCAGTAGTTCCTCGAATTCTTTCTGAAGAAGTAGTTCTGACGGGTTGGGAGGAGTTGGTCCTGCTGAAACAAAGTACAAATTTTCAATTTCAGTTTTTTGCACGCTAGCCTTCAATTTGCTCTTACCGGTAATCAATGTGCTCATACCATCTTGTGAAGATACTCCTCCAAATGCCAGGTGCACCTTAGGCTTTCTCATATCAATATCAACCACGCAAACTTTTTGGTTTGTCATAGCGATAATTGCACCCAGGTTTGCTGCAACAAATGTCTTTCCTTCACCCGGCACGGTAGAAGTGATGCTCACCAACTTTGACCCGTTTCGAGCATCAATGAAATCCATATTTGTTCTCAATGTTCTAAGTGCTTCACTCAATGAGGATTTTGAATTATTCCTAACTACCAATGCGGTATGATCAAGGTCGTTTCTTGTATATTTTGGAACCGAACCAAGGACAGGAACACTTACCAACTTCTCAAGTTCTTTGATTCCCGCCACTTTGTTGTGGGCGAGGTATTTGATCAACAAGAACACAAGGCTAACTACAAGTCCCATGACAGTGGTTGCTGCCAGTATCATAAATTTCTGCGGCTTTATTGGAGTTCCCGGAAGTGAGGCTGAAGAAAGAATAACATTGTCTGTTACGGTTCCAGCCCTTGTGATTTCCAATTCAATTTTTGACTGCTGAAGGGATAGCATAAATTCCTCTTCAAGTGAATAGACTCTGTTTGTCTTACCAAATTCAGTGCGCATTGATGGAAGTGAAGAAAGATTTACTTCCAGGGCTGATCGCTGACTTTCAACAAGAGTTAATCTATCTTCCATGCTTTTTCCATATCCGGAAAAAAGTGAGGTAAGGTTAATTCTTGATTTTGAAAGCTTTGAGTCAACCTGCTGAATGATATAGGAGGTTTCATTGTAAGAACCTAATTTAAGTTCTCGTTCTTGTGCTAATTC
This sequence comes from Cyclobacteriaceae bacterium, assembly GCA_028278585.1. Classification (GTDB taxonomy): domain Bacteria; phylum Bacteroidota; class Bacteroidia; order Cytophagales; family Cyclobacteriaceae; genus Ekhidna. The sequence goes on from JANQEC010000401.1 coordinate 4,035, forward strand.
AAGATACTCATCCAATGATTCTTCCAAAGTAGCAGGCAAACCTCCAATGGAAATGGGATTTAATGATGGAGTTAAATTGGCCTTGAGTTGGTTCTCAAGTCTTTGCACATCCTTAATTCGTTTCTTCAAATCGAAAATGACAGAATCCAGTTGAGCTAACTGATCAATGGTTCTGTTCAGGTCATCATTCAGATCTATTGTCCTAT
>JANQEC010000005.1 GCA_028278585.1 Cyclobacteriaceae bacterium
CCACAGCAGAATCCATCATAGAATACCTGAAGACCATCAATAGCACAATGGATCATGAAAACTGTAACAGGTTCTTCAAATATTGAATTTGCGAATATCGATTTTCATTTTCCCAATTTCCAATAAAGGTAAATGTGATTGCCACATGTAATTTTGTGAAATGAAAACAAAGGACCACTGGACATTGTCTGATCAGGAATTTGAATCGCAATTTGAAAACTACGCTTTAAAACCTGGTATGTTTTCACATGAGGCCCACATTCGATTGGCATACATTCATATCTATAAATATGGCCTAACAAAAGCAGAGTTGAACATGTGTAATCAAATCAAAGGATTTGCCAATTCGCTCGGTAACGGTGATAAATTTAACATGACAGTAACGGTAGCTGCGGTAAAAACAGTTCATCATTTCATGGAAAAAGCATCATCTGACAGTTTCGAGAACTTCATCCGGGAATTCCCCGAACTCATTTTCAATTTTAAGGATCTCCTTTGGAAACATTATGGATACAATATCTTTTCAGATAAAAAAGCCAAAAGTGAATACCAGGAACCTGCACTAATACCTTTTTAATGCCTTTATTTTTCAAAACACCAGCCGATTTCAGAAAATGGTTAGAGAAACATCATGACCAGGAGAAAGAGCTTTGGGTCGGATATTATAAAAAGGGGACAAAAAAACCCAGCATTACCTGGCCGGAATCTGTGGATCAGGCGCTGTGCTATGGTTGGATCGATGGCATAAGAAAACGCATCGATGATGAAGCCTACATGATCCGGTTCACTCCGCGTAAACCCGACAGCCATTGGAGTAACGTAAACCTGGGTCGAATGAAAGAACTGAAAAAGGAAGGTTTTGTTACAACTGCTGGTTTAGCAGCATTCAAAAGAAGAAAACCGGAACGAATAGCAAAAGCTTCTTATGAGCAAAAAAAGGTAGAATTGGATCCTAAGTATGAAAAACAGATCAAAAAGAATAAAAAAGCAGCGGCTTTCTTCTTTGAAAAAATGGCACCTTCTTATCGTAAACAAACGATTTGGTGGATCATGAGTGCCAAAAGGGAAGAAACGCAGTTGAAGCGTCTGAATATACTTATTGATTCTTCCGAAAAAGGCGAATTAATACCTCTCCTTAGGTGGACGAAGAAAGGTTAACTCGATTGATTCTGGACTAAAACAGACAGAATTAAATAATTTACCAGGTGGAACTTTTGGCGTTAAGCACAGCTTTCATCACATCCTTTTGACTGATCTGACCAATGAGTTTACCGTCTTGAACAACAGGAAACCTCCTCAATCTTTTCTCAAGAAAAAGTTTAGCTGCTTCAAAAATGTTCAGATCAGGATCAACAGTAACAACATTCTGAGCCATATGTTCTTCCACATGGCCTGAAAATATGGGCATGTTGTCATATTTTCCTTTAACCACTTCCTTCAGGCAATCACCTTCTGAGATAACTCCAACCAGCTCATTTTTGTCATTTACAACTGGTCCCCCGGAAATTCGGTGTTTCATTAGTGCATCCACCACATCATGCATTGGTTGATCAGGCCTAAACGTGATAAGCTTTCTAGCCATGTAGTCGGAAACGGAAACAGATTGGGCTTCTTCGGTTTTGGGAGCCTCCACTCCCCGATAGCTCATTACCATATTGCTGATTTTAAAAGTACAAGCATAGAATATACCTAAAAATCAGCCAAAAACAAAATTTAATTAGGAATTAGCTAGCCAGTATGATCAGATACAATCACCCATTTGCCATCAATTTTCCGGAAAATCAAGGTGAAATACCCATTTGGATTGTCATTCTTACGATCCAGGCTGAATTTCCCAACAACAAACCAGAATTCTTCGCTTAATGGTTCAATGATATTGATATCGAAAGTAAGCTTTCCCATCGCATCAAGGTCAGGATATCTCCTTTTATAATTTTCTAAAGTTGTTTCCCAGCCATAGGTGATACCTGAACTGCCGATAAAAACAAGCTTGTCAGACCTCCAATAGCCATCCATGAAGCATTCAATGTCTCCTTCGTTCCAACACTCAACCTGAGCATCCAAGACGCTTCTAATTTCTAATTCTTCTTGAGCCTGAACCCGGTTGATCAGACAAAAGAACAACAAAAACCAGGCTACTTTCATTTTTTGAGATACGTCTGGATCCTTGCTTTCAAAGCCTCCTTATCCGCCGTAATATGGGGGTCGCTATATATCTTAAGCATCATTTCTCTAAGAACATCTTCATCATACCCGAGCTTGCTGGCAATTTTTGCACAATACCTGATCTCCTCCTTGTACAACCTTCCATCAATTTTCATCAACTGGACAATGTTGTACATGTAGTCATACTTGGTGTCATCTGAAATTGATTCGGTTATTTCTATGTTCGAGGGGTCTTCAAAACACTCACTGATCTCCTCAGAGGACATTCCATTGGCTTTACCAATTTTCTTTATCAGGTCGATTTCTTCTTGCACAACCACACCGTCAACTCTGGCAAGCTGCACAAGCATGTTCAAATGCGAACGTGTGGTATTGGAAAAATTGTCTTCGATCACAATAGCTTTAGTGAAATAATTTCACCATCTTGGCAACAAAGTTAAGTCGGACTTACCAAAACACAAATTCCTTAAAAAAGTCGATTAAAATCGAAAAAATGAACTTTTTAGCACATTTACTCTTAAGCGGTGAAAATGATAAAGTGAAAATTGGAAATTTCATCGGTGATTTTGTTAAAGGAAATCAGATCGAGGAATACGAACAGGATATTCAGTTTGGAATAAGACTTCACCGTGAAATAGACAGTTTTACGGATGCACATCCCGTTGTTTTGAAAAGCAAAAAAAGATTAAGGCCTTCATTTGGCCACTATTCACCTGTTATTGTTGATGTTTTTTACGACCACTTTTTAGCAAAAAACTGGACTACTTTTTCATCCACAGATCTAAAAGAGTTCACCCTGCAGTTTTACGATATGATTGGTACGTATTCTTCAGTCGTTCCGCAAGCAGTAAATCAAATGTTGGTATACATGAGCAAGAAGAATTGGCTATATAATTATCAATTCGTTGAAGGAATTGATCGGGCTTTAACTGGAATGTCCAAAAGAACGAAATTTAATTCCAGGATGGAAGTTGCTGCCATCAATCTAAAAGAAAACTACAAGGAGTTTGAAAGTGAATTCCAACAGTTCTTTCCTGATCTTCAAAGACACACCCAGACGTTTTTCAAATGAAAGAGCTTTTGATGGTTGGGCTAGGCGGATTCTTTGGAAGTATTGCGAGATATGGTGTTCAGTTAATCTCAACCAATTTCCTCAGCGGGAAAACATTCTGGGCCACAATGATCGTCAATCTGGTGGGATGCCTATTGATCGGTCTTTTGGCTGGTGGATTTCTAAAATTGAGTCAGAACCAACACCTATTATTAATAACAGGACTTTGCGGAGGTTTCACCACATTCTCTACGTTTGCCTTTGATGGCCTAAAACTGTTAAAAACAGGGCTTTATAGTCAATTTGTCATCTATTTTTTAGTATCAACCGGCGGTGGTCTCCTCCTATGTGCCGCTGGATTGATGATCAGCAGCAAGTAATCAATCCAGGTCTCTTTTCATTGAAGGTGCTTTTTTTATAATTGGGCAATCTTTAGCTTTAAATACTCGTTTATTTAGACCATTGTGACTAACTATTACCACGTACTCGGACTGACAGAAAGTGCCTCTACAGAAGAAATAAAAGTGGCATTTAAGAAGATGGCTGTGAAATACCATCCAGATAAGCATCCGGGCAAGCCACAAATGGAGGAAAAGTTTAAAGAGATCAATCAAGCATACCAGGTCCTTTCCAACGAATACGAAAAAGCACGCTACGACTTAAAACTTCAATACCGTAAATTCTCTGTAAGTTCAACTTCTAATCCTTACACCTATCCTGGAAGGAAAAAATACAGGGGGCCTGTTTACACTCCTCCAAGAGTAGACTATCGTCAAAACATGATTGCCACGCTCTATGCTTTTGGTATAACGTTTGGAATCGCTTTGATTGTGATGATTGGTTTTTGGCTGAAAAGCGAATACGATGAGATGAAATTGGAGCAACTCCTGGTAGAAAGAAGAGAAATTTATAACCAGGCAAGAGATTCATATGCAAACCGCGACTATGAATCGGCATTTACTTTGATGGCATCTTTGAACTTCTTCAGGCTGGAGGAGCGAGACATGAAGCTTTTCAAAGACAACATGGTTAATGATATAGTTTTAGAAGGAAACCAGTTTTTTGATGAGGGAAACTATGATGATGCCATCCACCTGTATGAACTAGTTCAGCATTTTGAACCCGAAAAGCCCTTTTTCTCTTTGAAGGTTCAATTAGCAGAGGCCTACAAAAAAGTCAATGACCCTGCAAAATCCATTGAGATATACGAAGATCTGATGGAAAAGGAATATCGAATTATTGCTTCATTGGTAGAAATAGCTCGAATAAAGAAAGACTTCCTGGCAGATTTGGAATCTGCTAAAGAATATTACCTTATGGCTCATAAAGTTGCAGTGAAGCAATACAAAAACTTTTATGGCGAGGGATATTCACTGGTTATAAATGAGAGGTATGTACCTTCAGAGCACTACGAGCTATATAGTGGTCTTGCGAACATCTATTTTGACATGGGAGATTCCGATATGGCCATAAAAGCCTCAGCCTGGAACAAATATGTGTGGCCTGATAGCGTGGACGCTTATTTAACCAGTGCAAAGGCTTATATCGCCAAAAATGATGAAGCTTCTGCTTGTGAGGAGTTTATTGGCGCAAGAAACAGGGGCTGGGAAGGGATACCTAATATATCATGCAACTAAATGGCCGGATACTCTAAAAATCCACTTTGGAAAAAGCTGGGAATAAAAGAGAGGTTCAATTGCTACCTTTTTGCCTCTCCTGAAAACTACTTTGAGCTTCTAGAGGAAATCCCTAACGAATCTGAATTCTCGGACGATTTAAAAACTGCTCCTTATGACTTTGAGCACGCTTTCGTAACAGAGCTTGCAGTTTTAAAAAAGAATTGGAGCTCGTGGAAAGAGGCGTTAAAAAAAGATGGAACGCTTTGGATCTCATGGCCAAAAGGCGGATCCAAAATTGAAACCGATCTTAATGGAAATATTGTAAGAGAATTTGGACTAAATGGTGGACTTGTAGATGTTAAGGTTTGCGCAGTTGACGAAGACTGGTCGGGACTCAAGTTTATGTATCGGAAAAAAGATCGTTGATCTCGTCATCAGCTGAAAACTGAATTTTGCAGCGCTGATTCTCAAGCAACTGCATATCATCCACCATAATAAACTCCCCCTCTTCCTTCTGCAACTTCGCAGATGCTTCTTTCTTCACACGACTCCTTTTGATCGCATTGACAAATTGCCTCATCTCCGAAATATCCTCAAGGATCAATTCTGGCACTTTTGTAGGTTTTCCATCATCACCTTTAGCAACCATTGTGAAGAAGCTATTATTGGTATGCTTTATCTCGTTCGTCTTCACATTTTCAGAAGTCACTACAATTCCGACAACAAGCGATGTGTTACCTACATGATGAACTGATGCATCCAAACTAACAAGTTCACCAACCTCAACCGGCTGAAGGAATTCTACACCATCAACTGAAACCGTAACACAATAAGTGCCTGCATGCTTGCTGGAACACGCGTAAGCTACTTTGTCCATTAATGATAAGATCAATCCTCCATGTACCTTGCCTCCAAAATTTGCATATGAAGGAATCATTAACTCAGTCAGTTTTGTTCGTGAAAATTGGACGGTTCTTGGTTCCATTATCCTACAATATCGCCACTCTTGGGGCGGCACTTTTTAAACTTCTTTTTTAGAATCTGCTTCCAAAATGGTGAGCGTGTGACTACTAATTTACTCTTAACCTTCAAATTGTTCCAAAATTTCCCCAATTGGCTGGCACTCCTTGTTGCATTCCTCGATTCCACCATGTATTCAAAGCCCATTTTCCGAGTGGCCTCCAGTGCACATGGATTGCCGTATAATATGTTCTTAGCATGAGGCCTGTAGATCACTGCATACCTTTTCAATGCCCCACGATTTTCACGTTTATTGGCATCCTTCCTCATATCAATATTTTCCGTGGGGATATAATCACGCACACTTTTCTCTTTCTGACCAAAGCATAACTGGATAGAAATCATAAGCGTAAAACAGACGATGATATTCCTCATAGGTATTATGTAACGCCCAAATTGGATAAATTGCGCGCTTAAATTTATTCAATTGCGGTTTCTCATTTCATTCTTTCTTAGGAAGATCCCCAGAAAATACTTGCAACTCTTCAGTCACGTAGCATTAAGAGTCATCTCTGTCTTTTATATGGGTAATAAAGTTGAATGCCCGGTATGTGAGTCAAAATTCAGGAAATTCCTACCATATGGTCGCGTATCCAGAAGTAACGCACTCTGCCCAAAATGCCTGGCGTTAGAAAGGCATCGATTGATCTGGCTATACTTAAAGGAAAAAACCGATTTTTTTACTAAGAAAAGAAAGATGCTTCACATTGCTCCTGAGTTGTGTTACATCGATCGATTTGAAGCCCTGGAGAACCTTGATTATATCACCGCGGACCTGGAATCTCCTTTAGCAAAAGTGAAAATGGACATCCACGACATTCCATTTGACGAAAACACTTTTGATGTGATTTTTTGCAACCATGTACTTGAACATGTAGACGATGACTTAAAGGCGCTTTCAGAAATGAAAAGAGTGCTTAAGCCGGGTGGTTGGGCCATTCTTCAGGTCCCGTTCTTTTCACCTTTACCTGAAGTGACTAAGGAAGATCCATCAATTACAGATCCCAAAGAACGAGAAAAGGTTTTTGGTCAAGATGACCATGTCAGATTGTATGGGCTGGATTATGCTAACCGGCTAAGATCTTCAGGTTTAGAGATAATTGAAGATGAATACGTAAATGAATTGGATCCGCAAAACATAGATCGATACGCACTTCCTAAGGGCGAAATCATTTACAAAGCGGTCAAGTCATCCTCGTAGGAGATAAATCAACCCTTCTTTTATCAATCCCATTCCGTAGGCAATTAGTTGTGTGAAAGCAGCAATGATAGACAAAACACCAACCACAATACTTCGTGTTTTCATTAGGGAGTCAATAAGGATGATCAGCGCATACAATCCATATACCATCATCGCTGGTCCTCCAATCTCCGGATAAAAAAAATGCAACAAGCCACTGATGATTAGTCCAATCAGAAAAACACTTGGGAAGAAATGCAAAAGTTTAAGTTCACTTTTATAGAACCTGAACACATTAACCCTTGCCGTACCAAAAAAATGTAATTGCTTAAAGAATTGAACAAAATTCGTTCTACGTTTATGGTATACGAAGGCCTTAGAAATCAGTCCTGTCTTAAATCCATTTTCAATAATTCGGATGCTGAATTCGATATCTTCGCCTTTTTTTGGTAGAATATACCCACCAGTTTTTTCAAAAACTTCTTTCTTGATTCCCATGTTAAAGCTTCTCGGATGAAAAACTCCAACATGCCTTTTTCTTCCCCTTATCCCACCTGTCGTGAAAAATGAGGTCATTGAATAGCTTATTGCCTTTTGTATCAATGTGAAATCATCTGCTGCCTTATCAGGACCGCCATAAGCATCCAAATCGTGCGATTCAAGATGGGTATTTACCGCCTGAAAATAATCCGAAGGAATTAGACAATCCGAATCAAATACTACAAGCCATTCCCCATTTGCTCTTTCAAAACCATAGTTTCTGCTAAATCCCTGGCCGGAATTTTCCTTGTAGAAGTATTCAATATTCAACCTGGACTTGTAGCTATCCACTTGAGGCTTGCAACTTATGGTTGACCCATCTTCAACGACCAAAACCTCAAAATCTTCAAATGTTTGTTTCGTCAGGCTTTCTAGCAACTCATCGATCTCATCAGGTCGATTATAGACTGGAATAATAACTGAGAATTTGGGGACAGCCACTGTTAGTCTTCCTTGGTTCTGTCGGAAATCAGGTATTCATCTTTTTTTGAACGTGATTGAATCATCATTTCAGCTAGAAAACCTGCTAAAAACAATTGCACTCCAATAATTAGGGCTACCAGAGCAAGAAAAAACAAGGGTTGATCCACAACATCTCTCGTGGGTAGGTTGTTTAATTGCCGGTAAAGCTTCTCACCTATTACCCAAACGGTGATTACAAAACCTGTCACGAATGAAAGAATCCCAAACGAACCGAAAAAATGCATGGGATTTTTCTTAAATCTCGATACAAAGGTGACTGAAAGAAGATCAAGAAATCCTGTTAAGAATCGTTTCATTCCATATTTCGTTGTTCCATACTTTCTGGCCCTATGCGCTACAATCTTTTCACCAATGCGGAGATAACCACTCCATTTTGCAATTAAGGGAATGTATCGGTGCATTTCACCATAAACATGAATGTTTTTCACCACTTCACTCCTATAGGCTTTCAAACCACAGTTGAAATCATGTAGAGGAATGCCTGATACTTTACTCGTGACCCAATTGAAAAACCGAGATGGCAACGTTTTACTGATCGGGTCAAATCGTTTCTTTTTCCAGCCAGAAACGATATCGAAATGCTCTTCTTTAACCATTTTGACCAATTCAGGAATCTCATCAGGGCTGTCCTGCATATCTGCGTCCATAGTGATAACCACATCCCCAATAGATCGATCAAACCCGATTTGAAGTGCAGCAGACTTCCCGTAATTGCGATTGAATCTTATCCCAAAAATTCGGGGATCGCTTTTCGCTTTTTCTTGAATTACAGGCCATGAACCATCGGAACTTCCATCATCAACAAGAATAACTTCAGCATCTATTTTATTCCCATCAATAACACGAAAAATCCATTCCAAGAGCTCTGGAATGGATTCTTCCTCGTTGTAAACGGGTATTACTATTGACAGGTCCTTCGTCACCTATACAAATTCTGGATCTTGATTTTTGGTGAAAATACTTACGATTAGTGATATAATAAAGCCAAAGAACACTCCAAATACTACTCCAAAAATGAGCATGGCTGTTGGAGATGTCGTCATTTCAAGGAATGGCATGGCCTGATCAATTTGTGATTGAGGCTGACCACTTTCCTCCATGCTTTGAATTTGCTTCTCCAGCAATAATCCAGGTAGCGCTGTATTTATAAAAGACACATAAATAAACGTGAAAATACTACTGATTAGTGCTGAAACTAATGATGCCAGGGTTCCAAGTCCCAGACCTTGTCCATAACTCATATAGCCATCACCTTCCTTTTTGAACTCATTATGAGCCATCACAAGAATGACGATAAATATTGCTGATCCAATAAAGCTGACCCAGGATTCACCGATTAGGTCAAGCATATCATATATGATGAAGGCGGCTATTCCAATAACTCCGTTTATTAGCCCCCACTTAAGGGCGACACTTTTCAATGATGGTCCGCCTTCTTCGAATACTTCATTTTCTTCCATGGTTACGATTGTTTAGGTTTCTTTCTTAAAATTATTGACACTACAGGAGTAATGAAGAATCCAGCTAAAATTTTCTTCAATCCAGAACTAATAACTAAATCAGAAATGGTGATTGCATCAATTTCTTTCACTCGCTGAGCATACTCCTCCTGAGATATCCCCTCCAAAAGAACGTCTTTTTTGCTTTCAAGAAAAGCCAACGCTCCTAAACGGTAATTTTCCATCATTGAAGGGTCCATCTGCATAATTAGTAGCATACCGACCGTAAATATTACAGCTGCTGGTAAATAAACGATGAAGGCGATACTCATTCCTTGCCAAAAATGGAGAAATCCATCATTTTGATAGGTTTTGAATTCCCTTTGAGCAAAGTAGATGAAGAGAAAATAGATGACAAGGTCAAAAAGAAAATGTCGGATATCGAGTAAAGGATTACTTCCGAACCGCATGGAAACCCAGAAAAGAGCGACTAAAAAAAGGCCACACAAAATGGAGTACTTAATGCTGGATCTTATCATTTATCAAAGATTGAGATAGACTCCCTGTTTATAGTTCCGGTTACTTTTCCGACAAGTTGTTGATCCCAAAAGGGAGAATTAACAGATTTTGAGAAATTGGACTTTTTGTCAAGAAGCCATTCGCATTTTGGGTCCAGGATGGTCAGTTTTGCCACACTTTCCTTTTCTACAGTAACTTCATTAAGTCCTAAGACCTGTCTTGGTCCATGAGTTACTCGCTCAATCAAAACCTCAAATGGAATTTCTTTAACTTTCATAAGTGCTGGCAGGAATGTTTGAAGTGAGATTGCACCAGCATCCGCAAGGTCAAATTCAAGTTTTTTACTCTCAATATCCTGAGGCCGATGGTCAGAGCATATGGCGTCAATGGTTCCATCCATCAATCCCTTTATCAATGCCTTCCTATCACTTTCAGATCTGAATGGAGGAAGTGATTTGAACGTAGAATCAAAATCACCAAGCGAAGAATCCGTGAAGATCAGGTGATGTATGGATACATCACAGGTCACATTAAGCTTTTCCCTCTTGGCCTTCCTTATCAAGTCAACTGACTTAGCGGTTGAAATCTTGGAAAAATGGATTTTTCCCCCGCTATATTTCAAAATCCCCAAGTCACGTGCTACAATTAATTCTTCAGAAAGAGACGGCTCTCCCTTTAAACCTAATCCTGTGCTCACAACACCTTCGTGCATTTGAGTGTGCTCGGAAAGATGTGAATCACGGGCATTTTGCAAAACCGGAACATCCAACTGTGAAGTATACTGGAGTGCCTTTAATAAGAGTTTTGTATTTGATATTGGTTGATCACCATTTGAAAAAGACTCGACCCCATAACCCCTCAGGTCAATCATTTCAGTCAAATTTTCACCATCAAGGTTGTGACTTACTGCAGCAGAAACATGCAACTCTACTTCTTTTAGTTCCTTGGCCCGGATATATTCAACATCGCTTTTGGTAACTATTGGTGGCTGTGTGGCAGGCATGACGTTCACATCAGTGAACCCTCCGCGAGATGCTACTCTGGTACCGCTTGATATGTCTTCTTTGAATTCCAGACCCGGATCACAAAAATTGGCATTTAAATCAAACCAACCAGGAGTTACGATTTTTCCTTTACAGTCAAGTGTTCTTCTTGCCGAAGATTTTCCAAAAGATTTTATTAACCCCTTTTCAATTAAAATGTCTTTCTTTTTGTTGTGATACGGTGATTTGGGGTCAATTACAAGAGCGTTCTTAAGCAACAAACTCATTTGAGGTATCTGTGAAACACAGTTTCAAGTGTTAGGAAAATCAAAGCCAAAATTAATGCATATTTCCATAAGCTATTGCTATCGGATAATTCCAATATGCGACCGTTTCTTTGATCGGAAATCGGAACAACACTTACATGTGGGGAATCAGCAAAAAAATCGCTTATCTCAGCCAGGGTTGGGCCTTTGAATAATGATTCTTTCTTAGGCAGGTTCAGGCCAAATGATTTAATTGTATCGTTCCCTTGCTTAACATGATAAAACCCAGGTGCCAGGTCGTTCGGTACCTTTACAAGGCCACCCTGATTTGTTAAGCTAAATTCAGGTATGAGCTCAATTTCTTCAGAAACAATTTTAGGTGGGAGGTCTGGTGACAGGCTTGAGACTTCAAGGAAGTCATTTGGATAGACGAACAAGGTATTATCCGTCTCCAGACTTTCATCAGCAATGCGGTACATGATCGGAAGAAAAATTGAATGATTCGGAAAATCAGTGTATTCATCGCTCAGGGGAGAAGTCAAAATGTATAGTGATGATCCAATCGCCTTGGCTAAGAAAGTGCCTCCATTTCGAAGCAATAATATCGATTCATGTGCACCCGTCACCTGATACTTACGACTGGCTCGGGGAAATGAAGTGCCTTCATCAATTTTTTTGTAAACCCCTTTCATCAAATCGTTTCCCTTTGACAACTGAATTTCAAAAGAACCCGAGCTATTAGACCTTTCTAATGAAAATCCTGTTTCTGATCTGTAATTAGATAAATCAATTGAGTCAGACGGAATCAGAAAAAAGGTGGCATCATTACTATTTTGATTTATGAGGCCTGCTGGTATTTCATAGTAATCATTTAGAACAACTAAATCAACACTCTTAAGCCGTTCGTAGTCTATTTCACCATTAGAAATAGTCAAATCAAACAAGCTGTTGTTACCAAATATGCTTTCCAGATATCTGTTAGATGATTGACTTAATATCAGGATTGATGGAGTTCGATTTTTGTTAAGTGTGATGTAAAACTGGTTGTCGTATTCAATCTCATCTCCATTGATCTGGATTTGAAAAAGTGATGTGGAAAAATTCTGTGGCAAGGAAAATTCCACTTCAAGTTCACTGCTTAGGTTAACTACGACAGAAGAAATCTGATTCCCAGCTTCATCCACCAATTTCACTACAATGCTGCCTTCAATAAAATTTTCTGTATGCCCAATCCTGCAGTTAAGAAGAAGATTAGAATAGTCTTCCAGGTCCCTTTCGATCCAGACCGAATCAATGAATGCATTTTTCAGTTGTGCATACTCTTTATAGATCAAGTAATAGTTATTTGTAGAATCATTCTTAAGCATTTCGAGTTGATCTACGGAGGAATCCTGAAAATCAGAAATTAAATACGTATCACTCTGTTTTTCGACTCTATCAATAACTTCAGGAACGGATCTACTTGTGTAAGAAACTGTCAAGTCCTCAACTCGCTGCAAAATTTCCGTCTTCGTTCGTTCATTATTAGAAAAGGAAGAAAAATTATTGGTTAGGAAGAATCCTGAGTTCGCTTTTTTTGAGCTAACCAATTCCTCAATAAAAGCTCGTTCATCATTGATCGAATTTCCAATTGAACTGTTGCTGTTGTCCAAATAGAAGAGGCCCATTGAATCAATTTTCGATAGTTCATTTGATTTCAAATTCACCAGTGAAAGAACAAAAGCAGCAATCAAAAAAAGAAAGGAAAATATTCTGGCACCAAGGATCAGGAAGTGCTTAAGACGAGTTTTGGATTTAGTTTCAGTTGAAACCTTTCGTATGAACTTCACATTTGTGAAGAGTAATTTTTTGGCTCGTCGAAAGTTGAATAAATGAACGATGATTGGGATGGAGAGAAAAAGAAAAAACCAAAAAAAGTAGTTCATTTATTGTATTGGATCATGATTATAACGAGAACAAATATGCAGGGTTATAAATAAAAAAGGGATGCTATTTTCATAACATTCCTTTATAAAACCGGGGCGCGTAGCCTGGCAATGACGGGGCATCTGGCCTTACTCGTGGCGTAAGTCATTGCTTTGAGGTATTAAAAAGATGTAATAAAACAAAAAAAGGGATGCTATTTTCATAACATCCCTTTATATAAACTGGCAATGACTTACTCTCCCACCTGTTACGGCAGTACCATCAGCGCTGGTGGGCTTAACTTCTCTGTTCGGAATGGGAAGAGGTGGACCCCACCGCAATAATCACCATAAAGCTTGCCCTGAACGTACGAAGTACGGAAGGGTCTTAATACTTTATATGCCTTGCGACATAACAATATCATAATTGACAAAAAAAGAAAGATTCACATTTGAATTGCAGGAGCGGGTTTATGTTTATTCCCGCGAAAGCGGGAACCTGCTTCAGAAAGTTTACGGGTAATTAGTACTACTCAGCTTTGACATTACTGCCTTTACACCTGTAGCCTATCTACGTCCTAATCTAGAACATCCCTTAAAAGAAACCTCATCTTGTAGTGGGTTTCGCGCTTAGATGCTTTCAGCGCTTATCCCTTCCCAACGTAGCTACCCAGCAGTGCTCCTGGCGGAACAACTGGTACACCAGCGGTTAGTCCAACCCGGTCCTCTCGTACTAAGGTCAGATCTACTCAAGTTTCTTACGCCCACAACAGATAGAGACAGAACTGTCTCACGACGTTCTGAACCCAGCTCGCGTGCCACTTTAATTGGCGAACAGCCAAACCCTTGGGACCACATGTGCATCCCCTATTACTAGGAGCACAGACTATACCTTTACCCTTCCAACCGTCTGCGGAAGGGGCTGACGTGTTAT
>JANQEC010000006.1 GCA_028278585.1 Cyclobacteriaceae bacterium
TTTCATCAAGACGGTTAGCGTCGTTAATCCCAAGATTGATCCTACTCATTTCAACCAGGCATTGTCCCAATTCAATTCAGGAGAATTTGCATCTGTTATTCAGCTCTTGGGCGAATCCTCAGAATTAGAGCACCAATACCTGGTTGAAATGAGTAGGATCAATCTTGGGATTAACGACGCTAACCGTCTTGATGAAATTGTTAAAAGTAACCCCAAATACTACCTAAATTCTCAGGCAAATTTTGTCATTGGAAGTCACTATTTTCGAAACAACAAATTCGATTTATCCGAACGCTCTCTCAAAGTCATTGATGCAAGTTCGCTCAAGGCGGAAGCTCGAAAACAATGCTATTTCATGCTTGGCTATATCTCGATGGGGAAAAAAGCCTACAAAGCTTCCAGAAACTATTTTCAAAGAGCTCAGCAACTAAGTTTAGCCGAAGACGATAAACTCACTTATTATCAGGGCTTTATAGCATACCATCTTGATCAAAAAGATGCTTCTTTATCTTATTTAAATAAAGTGAAAGATGATGCTGATTTTGGCACTTCAGCAAAGTTTTTTATCGCCAAGATTCAACTGGAGAACAAACAGTATACGGAAGTAGTATCATTGGCACAGTCCGAACTTTCTGATGAAAAAAGTGTAACCAATTCTGAATTCAATCAGCTTATTGGCGAGGCATTTGCACTGCAAGATCAAGCAGATAAGGCTTCTAATTATTTTGATAAGGCCATTGAATTACACCCTGGGAAACCATCAGCTGCGCTCTATTACCAGGCTGGCGTGGCTAATTTCAAAATGAACCTAAAGGAGAAATCCATTCAATACCTGACTGAGGCAGGAATTCGATCTGGTGAATACGCGCATTTGAGTGCTTTTCAACTGGGAAGGTTATATGTTTCTTCCAATGATAAGGAGAAAGCCGTAGCAGCATACATAGAAGCGGCTGCCTCGGAAGACCTTGAAATCAGAGAAGAGTCAACGTTTAAAAGCGGAAAATTACTTCTTGATCAAAAGAACTACGCTGAAGGGATCAATTACCTCGAGGACTATCGAAGTGAATTTGTAGATGGTAAATGGAAAGTTGAAGCAGAAGATTTGTTAGCAGAAGCCTATTTGAGAACATCTAATTATGATCAAGCCATCAATCATTTGATCGAAATTGGGATAAACTCCAGTTCCAACAGGAACATTTATCAAAAAGTGACTTTTAGAAAGGCGTTTCTCTTATTCAATGATGGCAATTATGTGGAATCTATAAAATGGTTCAATGAGAGCCTAAGCTATCCCGAAGACCAATCACTGAAAAATGATGCTTATTTCAACATAGCAGAAGCCTATTTCAGTTTGTCCAATTATGACCAGGCGATTGAAGCCTACCTGGCCCAATCTCAGTCATCGCCTGAGACATTATACGGGCTTGGTTACGCAAATTTTAATCTATCCAGGTATGAGGAGTGTGTAGGGTATTTTGAGCAATTACTTCGATCAAATGCATCCCGAGAATTGAAAAATGATGGTGAGTTAAGATTGGCTGATGCGTATTATGCTACTAAAAGCTACGACAGGGCCCTGGCCCTATATGAAGTTATTTCAAGGAAGCAGGAATCTACTTATGTTGTTTATCAAATCGGTATTGTAAATAGAAACCTGAACCAGAAAAATGATGCTATCACATCCTTCGAACGGGTAATTCAGATGAAAGAAGATTCATTGACGGATGATGCCATTTTTCAAATTGCACAACTCAGGTTTGAAAACGCCGAATTTGACCGATCTGAATTTCGTTTTGGATCGCTTATATCTAAATACCCAACCAGCACACGAATAGCTGAAGCATATTTGAATCGTGCAGTTAGTCGTACCAACTTGAATAAATACCAGGAGTCAAAAAATGACTTTGAATACATTCTAAATAATCACATAGACTCAAGGATTGCTTTCAATGCTATTCTAGGTCTCCAGGAGCTACAAGCACGTGGGATTGAGGTAGGATCTATCCAGGATTTCATTTCCAAATACAGAAGTGCAAATCCAGGTGATGAGAGCCTGGAGGTCATCGAATTCGAATTTGCAAAATCTCAATACTTTAATCTAAACTATGATGAAGCCTCAGCTTCCTTCTTAAAATTTATAGAAACCTACTCGAGCAGCTCTTACCTGGACGATGCGAAGTATTACCTGGCAGATGCATACTACAGAAATGATAAGCTGGAACAAGCCAGGAAATACTTCAATGATATTGCTGCAACCCGGAATAAGTTCTCTGGCAGGGTTTATTCCCGTTTAGGAGACATCAACTATCGGTTGGCAGCTTATGATAGTGCGTTGACAGCTTATAACAGCTTGCTTGAACTTAACCTGAGCCCTAAGGACAACTACAACGGACGCTCCGGTTTAATGAAAACCTATTTCATTAAAGAAGATTTTGACAAGTGCCTTTCTAAGGCGGATGAGGTTATTTCCGGTGACTGGAAACCTTTGAATGGAGAACGAAATGCAGTTTTGTTAAAAGGAAAGTCGTACATCGCATTGCGAAACACTGAACTGGCAGTGAAAAACCTGCAGGCACTGATGGAGGATTCTGATCGAATAAGTGCAGAAGCGTCTTTCCTGTTTGCCAAACTTCAATTTGAAGAAGGAGAACATCAAACCTCCCTGGAATCACTTTTTGACTTCAATTCCAAATTTGGCTCCTACCAGGATTTAATTGATCAGTCATATTTATTAATTGCAACCAACTACATTCAAATGGAAGAGTTGTTCCAGGCGAAAGCTACACTTCGCTCCATTATTCAACATTCAACCAATGAGGACATTAGGTCTCAGGCCCAAAGCCAATTATCGCAGATAGAAAACCAAAACCTGGGAGATTCAACTACAACAAAACAATGAATCAAATGAGAAGGGTATCGACAATAGCCACATTAATTTTATTCATATCTGTCATACATGCGCAGCAGGTTGATTCCACATCCACCGGAGAAGTGGTTGATGCTGAAATAGTGATCGAGAAAGACAGGCAGATAAAGCTTCCCGTTGCAAATAAATTGAATACTGGAGTCAGGAATGACATTCAAACCATAAGGCCTCTGGATTTGACTTACCAGGCAGCGGATCCCGCATTTAATTGGCCTGAATACAAATCAGAGGTCAGTTTCGAACGATTTCCCCAGGAGCCTATTAATGCAGGTTATCAGAATTCGGTAAAATTAGGTTATGGCAATTATTCCTCACCACTGTTTGGGCTTAAGTACTTTGCCAACCTCGAAAAGGCCCGGATTGCCAGTCAATTTTTTCACGAAAGTTTCCAGGAAGGGCCCGTTGAAGGAAAAAATAGTGCATCATCTGAATCATCCGCACAGGTCTCAGTCAATTATAAAGTAAAAAAGGCGGAGTTGATCCCGGTCATTCAATGGCAAAGGAATGGATACAGGTTTTATGGGAATGCCGATAGAATCAATTCAGGTTTCAACTCAGAAGAAGCTGTAAAAGTCTCCAGAGGCAATGTTGATTTTGGTTTCTTGGTTAAAGGAAGAACCGATGAGTTGAAATATTCAATAGAGCCACACATTTACAGTACCAATCAATCTGTGCAGGATGGGCGGGCTATAAACAGTGAAACAGGATTTAGGTTCAATACTGGATTAGAATTAGAAGTCGATAAAGGGTTTACCGTTGGGTTTGACCTTGATGGAGATGTATCCAACTATGAAGGAGCAATAGAATTTAAGAGATCGTTGTTTAAGGTGAGTCCCTGGCTGTCACGTTCAAGCACTGATTGGAATTTCAAAGGGGGACTTAGTCTTTTCGTTGATAAGGCGAATGGTGTAAGTCAGACAGTGTTGTACCCATTCATTGACGCCGAATGGAGATTTAGTCCCAAGTGGTCACTTTTAGGATCGGTTGATGGCGGAATAAGGTGGAATGGATTGAATGATATTTTGGAAGCGAATCAGTTCATGGATGATTCTCTTTTAATTCAAAATACAAACATTGACGTCTCGCTAGGAGGTGGGTTAAAAGGAGCATTAACTAATAACTTGATTTTTGAATCCGGTTTGAAGTGGGAATCGTTTAGTGCCATGCCTTTCTATATTCCTTCAGGTAGTGATTCAAGTCGCTTTTCGTTGACATATGATACCGGAAACGTAGATATCCTTTCATTTAATAATAAGCTCACCTATTCGGTTTCAACAAATTCGTCAGTTGGAGTTGGGCTTACGCTTTACAACTATGTGACCACAAGCCTTGAAAAAGCCTGGCATCTGCCATCTTATACATTTACATTATTCGTTTCGAAAAATATCAAAGAGAAGTTTTTCATTAATTCCGAAATCATAGCGCAGGGAGGAATTGAAGCACCAGGAGCAACAGCTATTGAGGTGATTGATCTGGAATCCTTCTTTGATGTCAATATAAACCTTGATTATAAGGCGACAGAAAGGTTTTCTGTTTTCCTTAAGCTTAACAATTTGCTGAATAAGGAATACGAAAATTACATTGGTTACCCCGTCCGTGGAGCCACATTTAAAGTAGGCGGGAAGTATAGATTCTGAAGTAAAATTTCCTAATTCTTAATTTTATTCTATCTTGGTTCGGTCAATTAACAAACTATGGCTGACGATAATAAAAACGAGAACGAAGATCAGGACGATTTTTTCGGAGATGATGATGATTTTGGATTACCAGATCTCGAACATGTGTG
>JANQEC010000021.1 GCA_028278585.1 Cyclobacteriaceae bacterium
CTTCGAAGGGAGTTGAAATGACGATTAAATTAAGTTCGCGATTTGAATGCAATGGTGTGTTGTCTGACTCTATAAATAGTGGGGGGTTTTATAGTGGGGTAAGTTAGTTACTTGAAGATGTCGAACGTGTACTTAACTCTCGTGAGCGATGTTACCAAAACCTACACGAAAAATGTAGCCAATCAGTTTAAAGTCAAACCCCAGTTAAGATTACATGGGGAAGGATGGAAAGTTTCCATTGTCAGTGCTATTGTACCAAAAATGTCTTTATTTAAAGACTTGCAAAGTGAAAAAAATCACTTGATGCAAATTGGGTTTCATGTGAAAAACGCAGTTCCAGAACGAAAAAACGGCCAAATTGATGCCAATGATCTTAAAGCAATGGAAAAAGAAAATAAGTGTCGAACCGGAATTGATTTTATGAATGAAATCAAATCAATGCTGGATGAAAGAAGACACGCTGTGGTTCCTGTTGGGTTGAAAATTTTTCCCTCTCAGTGGGTCAATCTTGAATGGAAACGGGAAGCGAGTGAACCTGAATTGATGATACATAATTCTGGTCCCGGTACTAGTATCATGATTTCGAAAAAGTTGGCAGAAATGATGCGATGGCTCAACAAAACAACGTATAAAGATTATTACGCAGGTCCCAATTTAGTGATCAATTTTCCTTCGCATATCCGACGGAAGTCTGAACTTAGTAGTAACGACGCTACTAAATTGGATTCCAATTGGTTATATTTGAGTATTAAAGCGGACTTTAGATTGACCAACCTTAATGAAAGTTTTGCGGATGCATTAAATCTACACGCTAGACCGCTCACAGCGTCAGCTAACGTGACCGCCAACAGTGTGACTGTCACACAACCCTTAGGACAAGTCTATTATGCACCCGAAGGTAGAGAGCGCTACGTGTTTACTCCACCCGTGGAAGAATTTTATGATGTGGAAACAAATCATTGGGATGAAGTGGAAATTACCCTAAAAGAACTGGATGGCACCCTAGTTAACTTTCAACCCGATAGTCAGTGTGTGATTCGACTGCATTTTAA
>JANQEC010000040.1 GCA_028278585.1 Cyclobacteriaceae bacterium
TGACTTTCCATTGTCAATGTAGATGTTTATGTGTAGTGGCTTGGATTTGGAAATGACATTGTGCTTAATGGCGTTTTCGATGAGCATCTGCAACGTCAACGGAGGTATGTTGAGTTTTTGGTATTTCTCGTCAATATCAAAATCGAAAGTGAGGTTATCGGGAAACCTCATTCGCAACAGAAAAAGATAGGATTTCACAAAATCTACCTCTTCATTTAAAGTCACCAATTCCCGCTCCTTGTTTTGTAAGATATATCGATACACCTCGGACAATTTCTCAGTAAAAGAAACTGCTGCTTCCGGATCGTCCGGAATGATAGATGTGAGTGTGTTCAAACTGTTGAACAGGAAATGCGGACTCATCTGGTTTTGTAAAACCTCATATTGTGTTCTGATCTGCCGGTTCTTCAATTCTTCGTTCAGCCTAAATGATTCCTTCCATTTTTCAAAAAAATAAAAAGACTCATAGATCAATGTGATCACCGTTGCTGCGACAAAATTGAATGGTATGTAGGCGGCATGGGCCTTGATTTGCATTAAGTGATCCATACTGTCTAATCCCAGGAGGAGCTTAACAGGGATGCCGCCAATGATCATCCATATAATGATACAAATCGCAGAAGAGATCACTCGCTTAGATGTCAGGCTAATTTCAGGGAATTTTCTTCTGAAGTATTTAATGATAATGGCCGCTCCACTCCAATAAACCGCGGTGAAGATCACGGAGTAAAAATACTTTTCTCCCGTAGTGAGGTCGGCCACTGGATGTTCATTCACCAATTCTGCAATCAATGCAACAATGAGTATTCCCAGCCACCTGTAATGTATTTCTCTTAGTTTCATCAGGAAATAAAGATATACATAAGCCGATAGCGAATTGAATGGAATGTCAGCTCAAACCTGAAAACAGACAATCGAAACCGGAAAAAAACCGATTCAATTGACAACCTGTTCCTTTTCAGATTTATGTGGGTTTAATCATTGATAATTCGGTTTCATTCACCTAAAACCCGATCTCGACTTAATTCTTCTTTATATGAAAAACCCTCCAGAATAGTTTAGCTGAAAACTAAAAAATCGAAACCATGAAGACGAATACCCTACAAATCAAAGTTTTCTTATTCTTCGCTTTTGCAACCATAGGAAATGTCGCTTTGTCACAGAATCAGGTAGTCAAAGGAAAAATTCTAGATTCACAAGCCGAATATCCGTTGATTGGGGCTACGATAACCTTAGTAGGATCTGATCCTATAAATGGAGCTATCACAGATGTAGAAGGTTCATTCCGAATAGAGAATGTCCCTTTTGGCAGGCATGTATTTGCAATACAATACATCGGGTACAAATCAATTACTGTTCCCAATGTTCTGGTTACCGCTGGGAAAGAGGTTGTTCTTGATTTACTGTTGGAAGAATCTGTGGAAAAACTGGAAGAGGTAGTCATTACAGCTAATGCAAACAAAGATCTTCCGATAAATGATCTTGCCAAAGTGAGTGCCCGAACTTTTAGTATCGAGGAAGTAACAAGGTATTCGGGTGGTAGAAACGATCCAGCAAAGCTGGCTGCTTCATACGCCGGTGTTAGCTCAGCCAATGATGCCCGTAATGATATTGTGGTGCGTGGGAATTCTCCAACGGGATTGCTTTGGAGGGTAGAGGGAATTCCCATTGCCTCCACGAATCACTTTTCTACCCTGGGAACTACCGGAGGTCCCGTAAATGCATTGAATACCAATATGCTTCGTACTTCTGATTTTCTCACCGGGGCTTTCCCGGCAGAATACGGAAATGCAAATGCTGCAGTTTTTGATATTATGTTCCGAAACGGGAACGCTGATAAGTTCGAGTTTACCGGGCAAATGGCTGCCTACACAGGTCTTGAGTTTATGGCTGAAGGCCCTATCAACAAAGAAAGGAATGCGTCATTTCTTACTTCTTACCGTTACGGCATTGCAAGCCTGGCTGCCACAGGAACAAGCGCCACCCCATTTTACCAGGACCTGTCATTCAAGGTCAATTTAGGTGATTACAAATTTGGTCGAGTGGAGCTATTCGGGCTTTATGGAAAGAGTAATATCGATTTTCTAGGTAATGAAATTGATGAAACCGATCTATTTGCAGATCCTAATGTGGATGCTTTTGTTGAAAGTGAAATTGGTTTGATTGGATTAGCGCACACACTAAGATTTGGCAAAAACACGTATTTGAAAACTTCTCTTGGTGCTTCAACCAATGGCAATGAATACATCCAGGATAACCGGATCCTCGATGATAACGATTTGCTCATTAAGAAGTACCGTGCAACTAATTCGGACACAAGGGAAAATCGATACACAATTACATCTACTTTGAATAGTAAACTAAATGCACGCTGGACATTGAGAGCAGGCTTTCTGAATGAAACATATGATATGAATGTTTTTGCTGAAGACAGAGACGATCGTATCAGCATTCCTGACACAAACAATGACTCAATTCCTGATTATTTTCTAACAAGTCAGGACTTCAAAGAATCGTATAATCTACTTCAAACGCATTCGCAAGCTGAATATCGATTGACAGATGATTTCTCAACCACTTTTGGTTTCCATACACAGTATCATGGCTTAACAAGTGATTTCATGCTCGAGCCGAGAGTGGCGATAAGCTGGAACAGAACAGCAACCCAACGATGGAGTTTAGCCTACGGATTACATGGACAAGCCATTCCAGCCCCTATTCTATTTTACCAGGAAGAAGTTTCACCTGGCGTAACCTTGCCCACCAACGAGGATCTGGGTTTCATGAAAGCACATCATTTTGTGTTGGGTTATGACAAAAACCTGGGTCCGGATTGGAGGTTAAAAACAGAGTTGTATTACCAAAGTTTATTTGATATTCCGGTTGAACAATCAATATCCAGTTATTCGATCATTAACGAAGGATCGGATTTCATTTTTGAGGAAAGAGGTTCACTGATCAATGAGGGAACAGGATTTAACTATGGTATTGAAGCGACTCTTGAAAAATTCTTTAGCAGAGATTATTATCTATTACTGACCACTTCCATTTTTGAATCTCAATATGAGGGAAGTGACGGTATCCAAAGAAACACGGCTTTCAATAACAATTATGTTGTAAACCTTCTTTTTGGAAAAGAGTGGAAATTTGGTCCTAATAACCAAAATGCCTGGACGTTCGATACAAAGGTTACCACTTCTGGTGGAAGGCCCTATTCTCCAATCGATCTGGTAGCAACACGAGCTAATGCGGGGCGTGAAGTTAGAATGGAAGAAATCGCCTTCAGTGAACGATATGGGCAGTATTTTAGATGGGATGTAAAATTCGGTGTCAGGTTAAATAAGAACAAGGTTTCGCATCAGTTCTTTGTTGATTTCCAGAATATATCTGATCGTAAAAATGAATTTGCAAGACGTTACAACAGTGTAACTGACGAGATCAACTTAATTGAGCAGATAGGGTTTTTCCCTGATGTCATGTATAGAATTCAATTTTAATGGAAACACTATTTCAAGTTGAAAAAACAATTGGTCGGGAGGTGCACATCTTAAGTACATCCATTGCCACACAACACGATGTAAATAAAGTGTCATGGTACTTAGATAGTCATGATGCCATCATAAGGTGGAGTATCGACCTGCTGGACTGGGAGAAAGTAATGAAGCTTGTAGTTACGAATGGTTTTGATGTGGACGAGCTTAAGCGATTCATTGCTTCCAAAGGTTATCATGTAGCTGAATTAGAGGAATCGGTTCTCTGAGAAATGGAAGATGCCGCATCAAGTGCGGCATGACAAAACGCAAAAAAACGGATCTGTCATGACTTGATCAGGCATTCCTTTTACAACCGGCGACAATTAGTGTTGGTGATAGGTAAAGTAGGGAACCCCGCTAATGCAGTGGGGTTTTTTACTTTCGGTACAAAAAAGGCAGCCCATGTGAGCTGCCCTGATTATTAAATATTAACTACCAATTCCAAAATCAGTAGTTATGAAGAGCTTCAATGTTACATACTCTTCGTGATTTTCATGTACTAATTAGAAACCGTGTCAACTCTATGTATACCAGAATTTTTTAATAGAGCAAACTCGTTCTGGTTCGGGAAATACGAATCCCAATTGGGATAGAATCAAGAAATAAAAAAAGCAACTCTCTCGAGTTGCTTTCTCATACTACTGTTATCTAAACTAGTAAGTATGAAGAGGAACTCAATATTAAATTCCTCATGTCTTTAATCCTAGGAGTATAGGCCTCCCGTAAACCATGTGTATACTGATTTTTAATTAAAATTGATAGCTTCAACAATTTCAAGCCAAAGTCAGGAAGCTAGTTAGAGCTTAGTAATAAAAAGACCCTCATCAGTCTTCTCTACTTTAACAAGTTCAGCCTCTCTAAGTGCTTTAATTGACTTATCCCATTTTTTATTTGAAAGGCCTGCTTGTTCCTTTAGTGCGTTAAGATCCATCCGATCCTTTGTCAGAGACAACACCAACTTTTCCTCCTCAGATAATTCCACAGCTTTTGATTTTTTCTCAGGTCTCATTTGTGGAAAAAACAATACATCTTGAATGGAATTCGAGTTCGTCAGGATCATGGATAGCCGATCAATTCCAAGACCAACACCGGCTGTCGGTGGCATACCATATTCCAGTGCTCGTAAGAAATCCTCATCCAGTGTCATGGCTTCCTCGTCCCCTCTTTTTCCCAGTTCCAGCTGTTCTTCAAATCTTGCACGTTGATCAACCGGATCGTTAAGCTCCGAGTAGGCATTCATGATTTCCTTCCCATTGCAGATGGCCTCAAACCGCTCAACCAAACCTTCCTTAGATCTATGCTTCTTGGTAAGTGGAGACATCTCTACCGGATAATCCGTAATAAAGGTAGGCTGGATCAGCGATGGCTCGCATTTTTCGCCAAAGATCTCATCTATGATCTTACCTCTTCCCATTGTATCATCTAATGGAACCTGAAGGTCTTGCGCTGTTTTTCTCAGCGCAGCTTCATCCATTTCTGAAATATCAACGCCTGTAAAATGCCGGATCGCATCATACATCGTCATCCGTTTCCATGGACGTTTGAAATCAATGATGTTTTCACCAACCTGAATTTTTGTATCACCATGGAGATCAATAGCCACTTTTTCTAACATCTCTTCCATCACATCCATCATCCAGTTGTAATCCTTATAGGCAACATACAACTCCACCTGGGTGAATTCAGGATTGTGGAAACGAGACATTCCTTCGTTTCTAAAATCTTTCGAAAACTCAAAGACACCGTCATAGCCACCCACAATCAAACGCTTCAGGTAAAGCTCGTTGGCTATCCTCAGGTAAAGCGTCATGTCCAGTTTATTGTGGTGTGTTGTAAATGGTTTGGCCGCAGCTCCACCATAGACAGGTTGCAGAATCGGAGTCTCAACCTCGAGGTATCCCATTCCAGCCAAAAACTCGCGAATCGAGTTCACTAACTTCGTCCGCTGAATAAATACGTTCCTAACCTCAGGATTCACGATCAAATCGACATATCGTTGACGATACCTCTGCTCCGGATCGCTGAAAGCATCATGCAATTTCTTGTTGCCTTCTTCGTCCTCGGTTTCTTTTACAATTGGGAGCGGGCGTAACGATTTGGAAAGTAGCGTTAGCTCCGTAACATGAATAGAGATCTCACCCACTTGGGTCTTGAAAACATACCCTTTGATACCAATGACATCTCCAATGTCCATTTTCTTTTTGAAGATCTCATTGTATAGAGTTTTGTCATCACTTGGGCAAATGTCATCCCTTCGAAGGTAAATCTGCATCCTTCCGGTTGAATCTTGTAACTCAGCAAAGGACGCCGATCCCATGATCCGCCGGCTCATCAGCCTGCCGGCCAATGAAACATTTGTGTAGTCGTCAGGCCTTCGCTCAAAATTTCTTAATATGTGGCCGACATTAACGTTTACATCGTACGATGCGGCCGGGTATGGATCCACACCCATTTCAATCAATTCTTCTCTGGATTTCCTCCGTTCTAACTCCTGCTCGCTTAGTTGCATATAACTTGAATACGTTGACTTATCTTTTTTCTTTCCTTCTTTTTAACTCCTTTTTGACCAGCAAATATTCTCGTCCGCTTTGACCTGCTATTGATGTATTTTCTTCTGCCCTTCGAAATAAATAGGGCAGTACTTTTTCCACAGGTCCGTATGGAACATATTTAGCTACGTTGTATCCTGACTTACTTAGGGTGAATGAAATGTTATCACTCATTCCTAACAACTGCGCAAAGTAAATTCTCGGATCATTTTTGGCAAGCTGGGCCTCCTCCATTAGCTGCGCGAGGTATTTTGAAGACTCTTCATTGTGGGTACCACCACAAATTCCCATCCGATCAATGTGCTTTATACAGAATTTAAGGCTTTCGTTGTAGTCCATGTCTACCGAAGCTTTGTCTTTATGAATGGGAGATTCATAGCCCATCTCTTCCGCTCGTTCTCTCTCCTTTTCCATGTATGCTCCTCTAACCAGCTTTACCCCATAATAATAACCTTCATTGGTGGCAATAGCCAATGAGAGTTTCAGCTTCTCGAAGGCATCATGACGATACATCTGAAAGGTGGTGAAAATAACAGGTCGTTCTCTATTAAACCGCTCCATTAGCCGCTGAGCCACTCCATCAATAAAATTCTGAAGCCAGGATTCTTCCGCGTCAATCATTAGCCTCAGACCTTTGTCGTACACTTTCTGAGCTATTTCAATAGCTCTTTGTTCACAGTAATAAAGTTTTGATTTTTCTAGCTCGGTAAGCTTCTCAGGGGTATTGGCCTTATCCATCAACTCGATGGAGCCAAGAGCAGACAGCTTCAAAACACAAAACGGTATGTGAATCGATTTTGCCGCAAAATCTACTACTCGTAAAGCCTCTTCCTTCACGTCATTGTAACCATCTTCCGTTTTGATTCCCTCAACTGAATAATCCAAAATGGTATGAACATTCTGAGTACCCAATTGATCAATGGTGTGTTGACTATCCTCAATTGACTCTCCGCCACAAAATTGGTTAAACAACGTTCTTTTGATCAAACCTCTAATGGGAAGCTTTATACGCAGTGCAAAGTTGGTCAGAGCAGTGCCAAGTTTAACCATCCAGGGATAACTCATCGTTGAAAACACGAAATGAGACCCCTTCAACTCTGCATTTGACTTATGTGCAAATGCTACTTCCGTATTATTAAAATTGATTGCGTCTGATTGCATATTTTTGAAAATCGGTCGCAAAGATAGCTAACACCTTCGAGCGAAAAGACATTATATGGAGTCCATATGGACATTCATTGAACTGATTGGGTAATTACCTGATAATCAATCACAAATTTTAAAATATGCGTGATTTTTAACTAAGATTTATATAAACTATTTCATTTTCAAAACTACTTTTTTGGATCAATTACCCTCATATCTTACCATATCGGATCAACCATCCAGTGTATTAAAATCACTCATTGAAAAGTGGAAGCCAGATCATGTAGCAATTCTGGTGGATGAAAACACACGAGACTCCTGTTTGCCAAAGCTGACGATTGAAAATGCCCTGATTGTTGAAATCAAAAGTGGGGAAGAAAACAAAAATTTAGGTACCTGTGAAAAGATTTGGTCTTTTCTGACTGAGAATCAATTTACCAGGAAATCCCTTCTCGTAAATTTAGGTGGAGGGGTGATTGGTGATATGGGAGGATTCGTTGCCAGTACCTTTAAACGTGGGATCAAGTTCATTAATGTTCCCACAACACTATTGTCACAGGTGGATGCAAGCATAGGGGGGAAACTTGGTATCGATTTCAATCACCTCAAAAATCACATTGGTCTTTTCAGGGACCCCGATCATGTGATTGTAAATTCAAATTTTCTAGAAACACTTGATACTCGCGAACTTAGGTCCGGGTTTGCGGAAGTGATAAAACATACCTTGATCAAGGACAGGTCCCAATGGCAAGTATTAAAAAAAAACACGTTCGAAAGTCAAAATTGGAATGAACTGATTCCAAGGTCAATTGCAATCAAAAATGCGGTCGTTTCTGCTGATCCAACTGAAAATGGGTTTAGAAAGATTTTAAATTTCGGGCACACAATAGGTCACGCAATTGAAAGCCATCTTTTAATGACACCCAACAAGCTGCTACATGGGGAAGCTATTGCCATTGGAATGATTTTGGAAGGTCATCTCTCGCTTCAAAAAGGATGGCTTACAGAAATTGAATTTTCAGAAATTAATGACTTCATTGTCTCCACCTTTACATTACCAAATCAACTACCTGACTTGGAGACGATAGAAGAGTACCTGATGCAAGACAAGAAAAATGATTCGAAAGGAATAAGTTTTTCTCTTTTGAATGGAATTGGTAAATGCGAATTTGATGTAAGTATTAGCCCTGATACGATCGAAAAATCATTCTCAGCCTATTCAAAACTTAGATAAATAAGTTTTCTTTGGCATTAGAATTGTCGTCCAGTGGCTCAGAAACCTCTTTTTCCTTCTTTTTTACGATTTTCTTTGGTGACGCAATAAAGAAAGTAACGGCTCCCAGAAGTACTGAAATTAAAATTGCCCCTATGGTTTTTGATGTTGACATATTATGTATTAAAGACTAATTATTAACGAAAAAAGTTGGAATATTGTTCATAGTTTATACCCGTAACAACTTTTGCATTACTTATTAAACAAATACACCGACCGCCTGATGGGAGAAGTGAGGGTTTCGCCATCGAAAAGTGAAAGTAACCGGGCACTTATGATCAAAGCTTTGTCTGGCGAAAAAATCGTTTTGAAGAACTTATCTGACGCACAGGATACCCGTACGATGAACCTACTGTTGCAGAAGAACAGACGAGTCTGGGATGTTATTGATGCTGGTACAACCATGCGTTTCCTGACTGCTTTCCTGGCAATCGGGAAAAAAGAATGTACCATTACCGGTTCCGAACGAATGAAGGAAAGACCCATTGGACTCCTCGTTGATGCATTGACAGAAATAGGTGCAGATATTGAATACCTTGAAAAAAAAGGATACCCGCCACTTAAGATCAAAGAATTTACCGGGCAAAAGGTCAATAAGATCTCGATACCAGGAAACATAAGCAGTCAATTTATTAGTGCGCTACTCATGATCGCACCGACTCTTCCTAAAGGTTTACAATTAGAATTGACTTCAGAAGTCTTTAGCAAGCCTTACATCCAGATGACTCAGGATTTGATGAAAGCTTTTGGTGTGAAAAGCAAATGGACCAAAAACATAATTTCAATTAAGAGAGGAAAATATTTGTCCGGAGACTATGCTTTAAGGGACTATACAATTGAGGGTGATTGGTCAAGCGCCAGCTACTGGTATAGTTTCGTGGCCTTATCGCTAGATGAAAAAAGTAGCGTTATTATTCCACGTCTTCGAACCTATTCCTCACAGGGAGATAGAAGGATTGCTGAGATTATGTTCCAGTTTGGTGTTGTGACTGAATTTGAAAACAACAAAATCCGCCTGAGTAAAAAGGATTTTGATGTAAAGCCCATGAATCTGGATTTACGAGATTGTCCTGATTTAGCTCAAACCATTATGGTTGTTGCCGCCGCTAAACAAGTGCTGGTGGATTTCACAGGACTGGAAAGTTTGAAAATTAAGGAAACTGACCGGATAGCTGCTATGAAAAATGAGCTGAACAAGATTGGTGCTGATTTGGTAGAAAATGAAAATAACTGGCAATTGGTGCCAACACTAATTCTGCCGGATTCTGTAGAGATTGATACGTATGAAGATCATCGTATGGCAATGGCCTTTGCTCCACTCTGCCAACTGATGGACGTTGTTATTAAGGAGCCAACGGTGGTTAGAAAATCTTACCCGGGGTTTTGGGAAGAAATAAAGAAAACAGGTGTTAAGATTTCACCTTACTGAATGAACCTCCAATGGAACAGTTGTCATTTTTCCATCATGAACTGTGGAAAACCAAACCTCATTTAATTTCACCCAACCTGCCCAACTAAGCTCAAGTCCTCCAACCGGAATATTTGACGTCCATAATTTCCAGGCTACCGGAAGTCCATCTTCACCAATGATCCATAAATAACTGTCTCCGGGAGTAAGACCTCCTGATGAATATGTAACTAACAATCCTCGTCCATTTTCTACTTCTACAGTACTTCTGATCACTCCATCATCACGTACCTTAAATGGAGCAATTAGCCAGAAAGAATCGTTGATAAACTTTTGATACGCTTTCACTTCCAGAAGATTGTAGGTGTCCATCGAACGGTTCAGGTCAAGATAAACTTCTTCTTCTGCCCACTTGACGACTACACTGTTGTTAAACCTATCCCATCTATAATGGTTAGAATTTCGAAAAGTAAATTCTATATATACCAGTGAATCAAAGCCGGGTTTGTTCAAAGCCGTAAGCATTTCATCTGTCAATTTCTCCGCATCTTGACCCAGTGTTCCATTCGGGAGTGGTTTATCTATGATAACATAGATTGACATAACAATAGCAAGAAGCACAAGAAGAAGGAATCCAAAAAAGCGAAGTATTTTCTTAATCATGGCAACTCAAGTGTTGGCAAAAATTCAGGAGCTTTCCTCACCTTACTAGCCTGTTCGAACGCATAAGCAATGCTGATGAGCTTTGACTCCTGGTATTTACCTCCAAAAATGGACATTCCAACTGGCAATCCGTGAACATAACCAGCA
>JANQEC010000056.1 GCA_028278585.1 Cyclobacteriaceae bacterium
CAAGCCCATCTTTCAAGTAATAGGTAAAAACAGCTCCAAAAGGTGGATTATCTGCTACATATTTAGCGATTCCTTGTGAACCAACCAAAGAACGAGGCGAGTACCAATAAGCATCTTTTACGTTGAAAAGTGCTGCTTCTAATGCAAGCATCTCACCAGACGCTTCACGTAATGGACTGATATCATCCAGCACGTAAAAACTTCGTCCAAATGAGGCAGCTACTAAGTCATTTTCTCTTCTTTGGATGGTTAGATCCCGAAAAGAAATGGTCGGTACTCCACCACTCAATTTGATCCACTTGGACCCTCCGTCTTTCGTGAAGAAAATCCCAAATTCCGTTCCGACAAAAATCAAGTTTCGATCTACATGATCCTGAACCAATCTCCATGTAACATGCCTATCAGGTAAGTCACCGCTGATGAGTGACCATGACTTTCCTTTATCTGTACTTTTTATCAGGTAAGGCTTAAAATCGCCGTACTTATGGTTATCCAAAGCTGCATACACGACATTGGCGTCAAACAGATCTGCCCTAACATCATTGACAAATGCAGTCGAAGGAATTCCTTTAATATTCCCAACTTCTATTCTTGTCCAACTTTGTCCATCCTCGGTTAACTGTATGATTCCATCATCTGTTCCTGCATAGATCAGACCTTCCTGCATGGGAGACTCTGTAAGAGACGTGATGCTGCTGTAGCTCGACATGGCACGAAGATCCCAGGGATTGTCCCAGCTTTGTAGTTTCCCCATGATAGGAAGTTTGATGCGTTCTTGCTGTCTGGTTAAATCACCAGAAATGGGAGTCCAACTATCTCCCCGGTTATCTGATTTCCATACTCGCTGAGAGGCAAAATACAATCTGGAAGGACTATGTGGACTTACTAAAATGGGCGCATCCCAGTTGTAGCGTTCATAATCTTCTCCTTCTCTCGGTTGTGGCTGTATAAAAACAGTCTCTCCTGTAATCTGATCTATCCTATGGAGTCCTCCACGTTGTGATTCCGCATAGGAAATGTTAGGATTCCCGGGTTCAATCGCAGATTGATGTCCATCAGCTCCTAGCGTTTTCCACCAGTCGGCATTGCGTATTCCATGTTGGTTATCAGTTCTGGAAGGACCTCCATGTGAGCCATTGTCTTGCGTTCCACCGTAAATATTGTAAAATGGTTCCGAGTCGTCAACCGCCAATTTATAGTATTGAGTTATCGGCATGTTGTCTATAAAACGCCAGTTTTGTGCCAGATCAAAACTCTCGTAAAGTCCACCATCGGTTCCTAACAAGATATAGTTCGGATCGTTTGATCTGAAACTTATGGCATGGGTATCGGAATGTACTCCTTCTCTTTTGAGGACTCTGAATGTTTTTCCATGATCATCAGAGACCAGCATACTATTATTGATCATATAAAGCCTACCCTCATGATGTGGAGAGGCATAAAGTTCCTGGTAGTAGTGCGGACCGGTGCCACCTGCGACAGCATCGGACATTTTCCTCCAGGCTTTCCCCCGATTGGTTGACATATATACTCCACCTTTCGTCAGGTCCAATTCAATAGCTGCATAAACAATGTCAGGATTAAAAGGTGAAAGTGTGATTCCGATTTTTCCGAGATTAGATTTTGGAATACCTGATGTCAGTTTTTCCCAGGTCTCCCCACCATCTGTACTACGGTGCAGACCTGAGCCCGGACCACCACCCATATAGGCCGCCACAGTTCGATGTCTTTGCCACGTAGCTGCATACAACCAATTGGGATCTCTTGGATCAAGAATAACATCTGTTACGCCTGTCCATTCATTTCCACCCAATACTTTCTTCCAGGTGGACCCACCATCAATGGTCTTGTACAAACCTCGCTCTCCCCCACTTGTCCAGAGCGGACCTTGAACTGCAACCCATACCACATCGGCATTATCGGGGTGTACGATGATCTTGGAAATATGCTCTGAAGCTTCCAAACCCATATTTTTCCAGGTCTTCCCATCATCTTCACTTTTATAGATGCCATCACCCCAGCCTACATGACGGCCACCAACATTTTCACCGGTACCAACCCACACAGTGTGAGGATTTGTTGGATCAATGGTTACGCAACCAATGCTATAAGAAGCTTGATTATCAAAAATCGGATCCCATGTAACACCTGAGTTTACTGTCTTCCAAACTCCTCCTGATCCTACCGCTACATACCAAATACTCTCGTTCTCAGGATGGATTGCTATGTCACTAATTCGTCCGGAAGTGAATGCCGGACCTACATTTCTTAGCTTCAAACCCTTAAAGGTTTTTTCGCTCATTGCTGATTGCTGGGAAAAACCAAATTGGATGATTACCAATAAGCTTAAGCCCACTACTAATAGTCTTTTCTTCATATTTAGGTTGTTTGAAAAAATGAAAGGATAAGTTACGTAAATCGCAATTGAGATCTCAGCTACTTTACGCCAGTGGTCAATGGCTGATTTGATTTGAGGTTTTGAACCTTTATTGACATGGGTTTATGGACTGCAACTACTTCTTTTGAAATTTATCAATTGCAATTGCCGCATATAGCATGGCAGCCAAACCAACCGGATGATTTTTATTAGGTGTTAGCCGTTCATATTCTTCATCAGAATAGAGAATAGGCGTCTCTGGTGAAATACCATCCATATTTCCTTGATCGTCAATTTGTTCTGTAAGTGCTACCCACCCCTTAATTGTTGACTGCCTGAATTCTGCTTTATTGAACAGCCAATCATTTTGCAGTCCTTCAGCAAAAGCTGCTACAAACATGGCACTGGCGGAAGTTTCTAAATATGTAGTGTCGTTATTCAGCACCTGGTGCCATCTTCCGTCACGGGATTGCAATTCACGGATACTTGAAGCGTGGGAGCGGTAAATTCTTAAGATGGATTCCCGTTCAGGATGATCTAAGGGCATCACCTTTAATAGCTCAATATTTGCTAAAATTACCAGCCCATTGGCTCGTGCCCACTTACTTGAGCTCTGCTCTACATTTTCAGCAAAAAACCCATGGGCATAAACCCTTGACTTTCGATCTTTCAAGTGCCTGTTATAAAGAATCGTTTGTTTGATCGCTTCCTGAAGATACTTCGGGCTTTGGTTTTGCTCATATGCCCTAGATAGCAGTACCGTACTCATGTAAAGATCTTCAGCCCAAAGTGAAAGAGGATCCGGGGTAGTCCTCGCATAAGCACCATCGCCCAGGCGTGTGGCTTTGTATAACAGTTTGCTTAATCCTTTTGCTATAAATTTTTTGTAAGCTTCGTTTTCTTCCAGGTTCAAAAAAGGAACGGTTTGCGGCCCAAAATCGTCAAACTGCTGGTACCTGAAGTACCTATAAAAAGGTTTGTAAATGGCATCTCCATTTTGCTCTCCATCAGTAATCCTATTTAGGTTTTCCACAAAAAAGTCAATGTGTTGCTGCACGAAGTTTCTAAAATCAACAGAAGAAAAATGCTCGGAAGCTTTCCACATGGCATCCAACATCATACCAGTTGGGTATTGCCAATCGTTTAACTCTGACTCAAATTGTAATGCGGTGGGTGGTTCAGTGGGAAATAGCCAATCAAGTTCATCAGTTGAAGTTCTTGACTTGAATTTATACAAATAGCTATCTCCAAAATCCCAATCGCTTTTGAAGCTACGATCGTGTTGGACAACTCCTTTTTCATCAGTTATCCAAAGAAAAACCGTACTCGATTCACCTTCCGGGTAATATTCCATCCTGATCTGATAATTTCCCGAAAATGGTGGTAATAAATAACGAAACTCTGATTCATAACTATTTTGACCCAGGATTTGCGGAGCTCCATTTGCTTGGGATCGACCATCAAAAATTAATTCATCATCTCGCCAAATTTTCATTCGTCCCGGACTGGCCGACATGTTCACATACATCCCTCCGGATTCGTTCACCATGACAATCGTCTCAATATCAAGTGCGTCCATTCGGGTCGGACGCATAACCAGAATACCCTGTTGAATATGTTCTAACGGCTGTTCAGTCAATTCAAAATTGCTCCACTTTTGAAAGTTCTCACCTAATTTTTTGGCAATCTCTTCAGGGGACTGAGCGAATAGATAATAAGCAACAACAAAGAATAAGAAAGAAATTGTATACCTAATCATTGATAATCAATAATAGCTTTATCAACGATCAAACAAACGGAAAGTGATAGATTAATGCAATCTTACTAGAAAATTTTTATTTGTCCAGTTTCTTCTGGATCCACCCATCCAGGGCATATCTCCCACTTCCTTTCACAGCAACAATCAACGCCAGGCCGATTGCCAATAGATGAAACTCATATCCCTCTCCACGTTGTTGGGAATACCAATTCATGAAGAAAAAATCATTGACCACATAGTAAATTGCTCCTAACATCACCAGGATAATGGAGCCAGCCATAAACCTTCCAAGCAAGCCAAGAATAAGAGCTAACGATCCGAAGAACTCGGCAAAAGCAACCAAGGCCGAAAAAATCGGGTGAATTCCGAACCAGGCCTGGAACGAATCCATCATGGCCTGCAAGCCATGCCCACCCCAAATCCCCAGGATCTTTTGCGCTCCGTGAGGGAAGATGACAATACCTAAAAATATCCGTGCGATGAAAGGTCCCCAGTCATTTTCAGTTCTTATGAGAGATTTCACTATGCTCATCATTGATCCATTTGATGCATCAATCAATTTAAGGACTCATAAAAACTATTTAAAACAATGATTGATAAGAGGTCTCTTGTAGTGTTTAAGGGGTATTTACCAGTACTCGTGTTTAATTTACACTGAATAGTTATTCGTTACTTTGATCGTTAAATTCAGACCATGAAGGATTTGGAATACAAAGTTGCAACCGCAGATGATCTTCAAGCAATGATTCTTGTTGGTGATTCATTGTTTGACAACCCCGTAAAGCCAGGTATAGCAAGAGAATTTTTAGAAGATCCGAGACATCACATGATTCTTGCATATAAGGATCAAGGGGTTGTTGGTATGGCTTCTGGTCTTCACTACATTCATCCCGACAAAGATCCTGTTCTGTTCATTGGCGAAGTAGGCGTTGTTGATGAATATCAAAACCAGGGTATTGGAAGAGAACTTGTCAAACGTCTTTGCGAACATGGAAAAACTTTTGGCTGCAAAGAGGCCTGGGTTGCTACTGAAGAATCCAATTTGGCTGCAAGAAAAGCCTATGTAGCATCAGGAGGTATCGAGGACCAGGATAAAATAGTCCTGTTCGAATACCAGCTAACATAAATTATTTTCCAGGATACCAATTCCTGAGCCTCACCTCTACTTCAGGGCTCATCTTGTTCACCAGTAGCTTAAATCCTTCGACATCACTAAGTCCGCCGCTTCCTCTATAGTGATATGGGTAAACAATTTTAGGTTTGAATTCACTTACCGCACTTGAAGCTTGCTTGATATCCATGGTATATGGGAGGTTCATGCAAACAAAAGCAACATCTATATTTTTTAGCGCCCGCATTTCAGGTATATCCTCTGTATCTCCTGATAAGTAGACCCTTTTTCCACCGACCGTCAGCACATAACCATTGCCTCTTCCCTTTTTATGTCTGGAGGTTGCGTCATCCGGGAGGTTATACATTGGAATGGCAGCTATGTTGATGTTGGAATAATCTGTATTTTCTCCATTCCCAACCACCGAAGCTTTCGATTTCATTAACTCTGGCAATTTGTCCATAACTGCCTGAGGAACAAACAGCTGTGCTCCGGCTGTATTAATGGCTTCAAGGGTTTTCATGTTCAAATGATCACCATGTATATCAGTTATAAGGATAAGATCAGGGTCTTCTAATCCAGCAAAAGCCTCAGCCCCGCCATATGGATCCACGTAGATGGTTTGATCATTCCAGGTAAAAACAACAGTTCCATGTAAAACCGGCTGTACAACGAGATCACCATTATTTGTAGGAATCCGATCTGATTTTGAGCGATCCTGAGAAAAACCAATGAAAATAAATAGCAGTAAGATGAGTGAGATAAGCGCCTTCATAGCTGCAGTGTTTTTCTATAAAGATAAAGAATGAATGGAGAAGATTGTCATTCTTTCAGGTGATCAATGTCATATGAAAATCGCTTGGGATGAAACACCTTCGACATCAATAAAATCAAAAAATGGCACGATATCAGGAACTAATCTTGTTTATTCTGCTTGCTTTAACAGCTGCACCTATTGTTATCGTTTTCCTGCCGGTAATTCTTGTTATGTTGCTGGTTGCAGGGATGGTGTTTGTGTATCGGAAATTGGCTCGTAGTTGAAGCTTTACGAGTCGGCAAGAACTTGTTGGGTAAAGAAAGTGCCCATTTTGAAGTGGGTAACACAGTAAACATACGCGTCACGATCTGATTCGAAAGAACCAACTACCTCTTCATCATGAATCACAACAAATCTGCCTTCATACTTTTCCAGCAACATTTCTTTGTTCTCCATGAAGAACTTGTATTGCTTGTCCAGAAGTTCTCCCATGATTAGTTCCCCTTTTTATCTCACCTATTTAACACAAAATTAGTCTACATGGTTTGATAATGTATTGAACAGGTGCTAACCTATCGTCAATACCTTATTTAATGTCGACATACACAGCCTGGCTGACTAAAACTATGTGTTTCATCATGCCACTCAAAGTTGTCATTGTATCCTTCCATTTCCCAGTAA
This sequence comes from Cyclobacteriaceae bacterium, assembly GCA_028278585.1. Classification (GTDB taxonomy): domain Bacteria; phylum Bacteroidota; class Bacteroidia; order Cytophagales; family Cyclobacteriaceae; genus Ekhidna. The sequence continues at coordinate 6,686 of JANQEC010000056.1, forward strand.
AACTTGGTACGCGTAGTTTGAGTGTTGCCAATTTCGTTCATCGTGCTGGTGTCGTACAATCGTCCATTTACCATGGTGTAATTCACGTATTGAGTATTTTGGATTTCGGCCAGGGGATCCTTGTCCAAAACAATAAGGTCAGCAAGCTTTCCTGCTTCAATGGAACCAAGATCATCTCCCATGCCTATGTATTCGGCGCCATGGATGGTTGCAGCACGAAGCACTTCATAATTCGTCATGCCTCCCTGTCCCAACATCCACATTTCCCAATGAACGCCCAGGCCCTGAAGCTGCCCATGTCCTCCAACACAAACCTTCACGTCCCGGTCCACAAGTTTTTTAAGCGATTGTGACGTAAGAATGTGGCCATTGTCATATTCCTTAAGCGGAACCATTGTTCTATGTCGTGCTCTGGAATCAATGATCCCTCTAGGCGTGTATTTAAGCAAGTGATCATTTTCCCAAACATTCGTGGTTTGATACCAAAAGTATTCACCACTTAGACCTGCATAATTCACTACCAGGGTTGGTGTATTTGCTGTCTTGCTTGCAGCCCATAAATCAACAACGTCCTTATAAAGCGGTGCTACCGGAATATTGTGTTCTATGCTTGTATGACCATCAAGGATCATCGTCATGTTATGGAAAAAGGTAGATCCTCCTTCGGGATACACCATAATTTCCAGGTCTCTAGCCGCTTTAATAACTTGCTGACGTTGCTCCCTTCTTGGTTGGTTATAGCTTTTAATGCTAAATGCGCCATATGCTTTCGTACGTTTGATGGCAAAAGCTGCATCCTTTTCGCTGTTTATTACTGCCTTGAAATCTCCGTCTGCTCCATAAAGGATCGTTCCGGTAGAGTAAATTCTTGGTCCAACCATTCTTCCTGAGCGCACCATTTCGGATTGAGACAATGACATTTCCGAATTTGATGAAGGGTCATGAGTTCCGGTAATCCCGTATGCAAGGTTTGCATAGTAGGACCATTCTTTTTGTGGACTCAATCCATATCGAAATGCTCTTAAATGCGCGTGGGTGTCAATTATGCCTGGCATAATGGTTTTTCCGGTAGCATCAATGACATGAGCATTTCCCGGAACATCAACAGAAGTTCCTACCGCCTTGATGCGATTGTTTTCTACCAACACAGTCCCGCCTTCAATAACCTCTTCACCGTTCATGGTTATGATCTTTGCGTTGGTAAAGGCAACTAATCCAGAAGGTCGATCCGAATCCAATTCAAGGTTGATGGAATTGATGGTTTTTGGAATTTCTCCAATGCTGTCCGGAGAGCCTTCCAGAAACGTGAATGCATTTTTCAACTCCACCGTATAATGCTGATTGCCAAGTGTCCATTGAAGTTCTTCTCCGTTTGAAGACCATTGCAAGTTGATTCCTGCATCATCTGATACTTTAGTCATTGGTAATGCTTTCTGAGTACCTGAAACCTCAAAAACTTGTCCATGTGCCGTGAACGGCATCACATATACATGGTACAATTCTCCAAAAGCCAGCCATTTATTGTCCGGACTTAGTGCAAATTGATTTGCATATTTTGAATGAAAATGCGTTTTTTCATCTTCACCTTTCAGGTTTACGCTTTTATAGTTTTTGTCAAGGCTACCAAAGAGAAAGCCTCCTTTTTGATAGAAAATTCGATCTCCCTTTGAATTAAATGATGGGAACTGGCCATCGTTGGTTACAAAATTCGGTTTACCACCGGAAGCGTTTATCCAATAGATCCCAGGTTTAACTGCATGGCTAAAGCCCATAGCGCCATTCCCCCCCTCTTTGTAGTAAACGATTTTCGTTCCATCCGGTGAGAATGAGGGCTGGCGATACATTCCCTTTTCAGTAGTTAGTGTTTTAGGGTCACCACCTCTAATCCCAATTGATTTGATAGTTCCCTTATTCTCATCATTCCAGGTAACGTAAACGATAGTTTTTCCATCAGGAGAAAAATTAGGCTCAAACTCCAGGTCAGTACCTGAAGTCAATCGTTTTGGATTCCCACGTTGAAAATCCATTGTGTAGAGGTATCCAGCTGCATTAAAAACCAACGACTTTCCGTCCGGGGAACGTCTAACTCCTCTCAGAACTTTAGCTGTGAATGATTCAGGGTCTGGATCTACTTTGAATTGAACCGCATCAGTAATTCTATGTTTGGCTTCCGCAGAAAAAGGAATAATGGTGCTTTCACCTGTTTCCATATTCACTTTTCGAATTTTACCTTTCGCCCAGATCACAACATTTTTGTTGTCAGGCAACCAATTGTAATTTGGATACAGTCCAAAGATTGCCCATGCTTCTTGTTGATCCTTTGAAAGATCATCATATACAGGACGTTGAATTCCTGTATCAAGATCTCTGACATAGAGCACAGATTTAGTTCTTACCCGACGAATGAATGCTAGTTTTTTCCCATCTCGGGAAATTTGTGGCCGGACCGCACCACCAGGCCCTCGCACAACTGTTTCCGTCTTCCCTGTTTCCCTGTCATATCGTTTTATTACATAGATCTGGCTATTCGGATCTTTGTTGTATTGGAAAAACCCACCTGGATACATGTCCTCACTGTAATATACATATCGACCATCAGGACTTATACTTGGCTCTCCAAGGTCTTGTTGATCATTTTTTCGCTTGGTCAACTGAACTCCTGATCCTCCGTTTCTGTGATACATCCATAGCTCACCTGCGCCTAAAGACCTACCAGAAGTAAAATGCTTTCGTCCAATCAGGAATTGTCCGTCTGGTGTCCAAATGGCATTGTTCAAAAGTCTGAAGTTCTCTTTTGTTACCTGCTTCGCATCAGATCCACTTACATCCATTGTCCAGATGTTATCACCTCCACCAGCATCACTCGTAAATGAAATGGATGTTCCGTCAGGGCTGAATCTTGGCTGTACTTCAAAGGCATGTCCTTGTCTAAGCAATTTTGCAGTACCACCACTGATTGGCAATAAATAAATATCCCCGAGCATGTCAAAAATAATCTGCGATCCATCAGGACTTACGTCTAAATTCATCCAGGTTCCTTCATCCGTAGTGATGGTGACTTCTTTAAATGGTTCAACCGGATTTGAAACATCCCATTTACTTTCCTTTTCCTGCGGAAATAAACAGAGACTATAAACGAGTGCGACTGATAGTGATCCAAATCGTTTCATGGGTGCATTGTTTGGGTTAAAGTTGGGTGCCAAATCTACAGTTTTCGGTGAAACTCACCTTACATAAGACCAATCGTTTGAGTATTGGGTAAATTAAATGAGAGAAGATCAACCCAATGAGGTTGATCTTCGTTTTATATAGTTCAATAAAAGACTAATGAAACGTATTCTTACAATAGCTGCCGTTCTGTTAGGAGCACTCGTTTGTTACTCAGTTGGTTTCACACAAGGTGTAGGCATATTCATTTTTGGAGGGATAATCCTGGAAATTACTTTTTGGGTGATGGCCTTCAATCAGGTGAAGACCTCAAAAAGCTAAATTTATCAAGTTGCCCCTTGACTCCTGAATGCTTTTTTCCAGGAGTAAAAACAAGCATAAAACGTAGGACCCGAAAAGATTCCCAGAATAATCAGCGCAACGACATAGCCTGAGATCGTCAGAAATTCACCCAATTGAATAGACGCATCGGCCGGGTCAATCAAAATTCCGATAAAAACAGGCCCAGCGATTGCAATCGTTAGAAAAAGATCTACTACAAAGGAGAATTTCCATAATTTTTCCATTTGATCAAGCCATGCCTTGGATACGATAACCAGGCATGAAACAACGATACTTCCAACAACGAGGGGAACCAACGGTCCTTGCGGAAGATTCAATAACCCAAAAGAATATCCTGCATAATCAGGGTCCATAATGCCTCTGAAGGGAGCAACAAGGTTGATCAATAAATACGGAATATGGGCAATACCAAACAAGAGCAAGGCTCTGCTGAACTTTTTCTTAAAAAGAAGGATTGTGAACCAGATCATATAAAGTCCAAGTAATGCATATCCAAAATGAAGCCAAGTCATATATGTAGTATTTAGTTTGACAAAGGATCGGGTAATCCATTATCCAGGTTTGGTTTGAACCGTTGGATGGGGTGAATGACGCCTTATTTGGGGTGAGTGAACAGTTGATCTACCTGACCCTGGTAACTCCTGGAAACCGGGAGTTCTACTTGCTGTTTTTCTAGCAAAACAGAAAGTGCTCCTTTTTTATGCGGTTTCAATACGTATTTGGTATTTACGATGATGGACCGATGGATTCTAAAAAACTGATGATGATCCTTCAGTTGAACCTCAAGATCTCCCAGTGTAGCTCTTAACACCTCCTTCTTAAATGATTGTGTATTATCAAGATACAGGTCCACGTAATTATCATCAGCCTGAAGGTATATCAAGCCATTAATGAAAATGGTAATCTGCTCTTTACCCTGACCTTTTAACGTTAACATCCCTGTGGTTTCGCCTGGAAATCCGATCATCGAGCGATAATACATATATCTCCCATAAAGCATAAAGGGCGTATATGTAAATAAGAAAAGCAGACTACAAGCCAGCCAAATCTCTCCATATTCACGAAGATCAATGCAATAACCTGGACAGAAATATTCCCTTATCCCATAGACTGAGTGTGTCATGATGGCAATTTTTACAAACCATAAAAAAAAATTGAATCTCAATTGATCCTGAGAATTCTTCCAACCTGCGATCCAATCTACCAGGTAACTGACAAGTGGCCAGATGATGGCAAATACCAGGAGAAATAAAAGAAGACCACCGAACCTAAGGTTCGTGTTGTAGATTCCAAATGGTTGTGCTATTGCAAGAAACAGCCAAATAAATAATCCGGACCCCAAATGGTAAAGATTTCTGTATTTCTTTTTGGTATAGAGCCATAGAAAGTACCTATGATTGTTCCGTATCATTGATCAGGCCAGTTTGCAATTACTATGAAAGTATATTTAATCAATCAATTTACGTTTTTAATTAGATCGGAAATTGATCAAATTCGTTGCACAGCATAGATGGCCAGGGAACAAGAATCAACGTACTTTCAACTTACCAGACATGAGCTACTGTCATGGCAATTAGCCATGAGCAAGAAACCCTCCTTTTTCAATAGAACTACTAAAAAAGTTCAGAAGAAAATAAATAAGATCATCCCTGAAAAGGTACATGTAGTGATCACGAAAGCCATTAAGGAAATCACACGAACGGTTCTTTTTGGAGCCGGCTTCACTACTCTTTCGCGTAAAGAACAGCAGTCCTTAGAGGAAATCGAGAATGGTGTGAAGGAACGCATCAATTTCTACTCTTCATCAGCCGCAGTGGAAGGAGCCGCAACAGGTTTTGGTGGGATCCTGTTGAGTCTTGCAGATTTTCCATTATGGCTCACGCTCAAAATGAAAATGTTATTCGAGATTGCTGCCCGCTATGGGTATGACACCAAAGACTATAAGGAACGTGTTTACATCCTTCATATTTTTCAATTGACCTTCTCAAGTCAGGAGAGAAGAAATGAAGTGTATGACCTGATGGAAGACTGGCAAAAGACAAGTGAACAACTTCCAAACGATCTTCATGAATTTGACTGGAGAACCTTCCAACTCGAATACAGGGACTACATCGATCTGGCCAAGCTATTGCAATTGATTCCCGGAGTAGGCGCTATTGCCGGTGCGCTTGTCAATCACAAGCTCACAAACAAATTAGGTAAAACAGCAATGAATGCCTATCGCATGCGAAGAGTTGAGTTCAAGGATAAGAAGTTATTGATAGGATAATTTCGACTCATAAGCGCATAGTCATTTATTCATATTTTAACGTACTGGCTGGATTTGCTCTTGCAGTTCTAAGTGCCTTGATGCTAACGGTCAACATGGCAACTACCAAAGCAAGAAGTACTCCACTTATCAGCGTCAGTGGTGTAACATTGATATGATAACTGAAACTGTCAAGCCACTTTTCCATCAGGAAATAGACAATTGGTGTAGCAATCAAACCAGAGATCGAAATTATGATTAGAAATTCTATTGACACAAGCTTGATAATGCTATTCAGGTTTGCCCCTAAAACTTTACGAATGCTTATCTCCTTTATTCTTCGCTCGAGTGAATAGGTAGCCAACCCAAAGAGACCAAGACAAGCAATCGCTATTGTAAGCCCTGCAAACACAAGGAAAATGCGAGCTGTCTTTTGTTCCTTTCGATAAACACTTTCAAGATGGGCATCTAAAAAAGTGCCTGTAAATACACTTTTCTCATCAAAAGCCTCGAATTCCTCCTGGATGAAAGTAATTGTCTCTAATAGGTTTCTACTATCGAGCTTGAGAAAAAGATACTTTGTTCCCCAGTTAAATTGTGGTTTTTTGAAGAATGCAAAGGGTTGGACAGATTGGTACAAACTCAACATGTTAAAATCCTTTACAACACCTTGAATAACAAATTTTTGCATAGGATCTCCCTCTTCATCACCCCAGGTTGAAATGAACTTTCCAATAGGTTCTTTCCATCCGTATTTATTAACCAATGTTTCATTCACAATGATGGAATTCAATCCAGTTGAGTTTTTGTCGAACAACTTCCCTTGTACAAGTTCTATTTCCATCATGTTCAAATAGTCATTATCGACTGTAGCCATACTAACATTATCTTCAAAAGTCTCACCCTCTTCATTTTGTATTACGAACGTGGCACCTGAATCTCCGGTAGCTGGCATTAGATTGGAGCTGGTTACTCCTTTAATACCTGGATGCTGCAGGTATTTTTGTTTGAGCACTCCATTGGTATCAGGGTTCCCTAATGCAACTGAGTAAACCGCATCCTTGTTAAACCCCAAATCCTTGTTTTGCAGATAGTCGATCTGTTGATATACAATGATGGTAGAAATGATCAGAACAATAGAAATGGTGAACTGAAATGCCACGAGGATCCTACGCAAAGATTGGCTGCCCATGTTGGGATAAGTGCCTTTCAAAATCAATACAGGCTTAAATGAGGATAAAATCAAAGAAGGGTAGCTACCGGAAATTATCCCAACAGCTGCCGCAAGCCCTGTCAGTAATGCGAAAGTCTCTTTATCAAAAAAATCGATTGTTGCCGGAATCCCGGTCAATTGGACAAAAGCATTTTGAAGTAAAAACGCCATTACCGTACCAATCACAACAGAAAGCGAAGAAATGAACAAAGACTCTACCAGGAACTGAAATGAAATTTGCCTTCGCATCGCCCCTACCACTTTTCTAACTCCTATTTCTTTTGCTCGTTGCGACGACCGGGCAGTTGCCAGGTTCATATAGTTGATACAGGCAATCAGAAGGATGAATACAGCAACCAGGGAAAGAGCGTACAGCATGTTGATATTACCTTTTCCGTGTTGGGTTTTATCTTTAGATAAATGAATATCAGCAATTGGAAAAAGATCAAACCATACCGTAAACCCATTGGTTGGGTCTCCCAATTTCAATCTTTCTACCATTTGGCCCATTTTGTCCTCAATCAGTGAATTAGTTACTTCTCTCTTCAATAAAACATAGGTTACTGTTCCCATTCGCTCCCAGCTAATGTTGGACATGGTACTCATGGATATAAGCATACTGGGAGTAAAGTGATTGTTTGCTGGAATGTCGTCAATCACTCCTGTCACTTGCATGGAAACCTGGTTGATTAGCAACTGCTGACCCAAAGCTTCCTTGACATTTCCAACTATTTTTTGCGCTGTTTCCCTCGTCAATACCACGCTATTTGGTGCAACCAGTGCAGATTCTGAATCACCTTTTAGGTACTTGTATTCCAATATTTTGGTAAGGTTCGGATCTGCATAATACGCCAATGATTGCCTGAATTTCTTTTCCTTAAATTGGACCACAGGACGCCGAAAGTAATGCCTCCTTCCAGCCAACTCCACTTCCGGAATTTCAGTTTCCAACGTAGGAGCCAGCAGCCCCGACCCTGTGATTCCCGTTCGAACCCTGTCACCAAACTTGGAATGATTATTAACACGATAGATACGTTCTCGATTGTCATATCCCTGGTCATACGAAAGTTCAAAACGAACATAACCGTAAAGGAGAATGGCTGCAGTAACAGCAACAGATAAGCCAAAAATGTTAATGAGTGAATTGACTTTGTGTTTGGCGAGATTTCGGACGGAAGCTTTCAAGTATTGGTTAATCATTGGATTTTTTGAAAAAAAGTGAAACTTAATTGGTTTAATGAGTGAAAGACGTAAAAGCATTAAGACAGCAATCAAATACCTGAAATCAGCATTTAACCTCGAAGTGTTCTTGATCCTTCTTGTATGGAGTTCTTCTAAATCTCCTTTGATATCGCTGTAGTAATCCGGATGACACAGAAGTGAAAATATCCATTCTCCTATCTTCTTCATGGCACTTGATTGAATACAACATTAGGAATGGACTCCCAAAGCTCCATCCTTAGATCTTTCGCTTCTTCCAGCGCTTTCTTTCCATGATTGGTTATCGTGAAGTAGCGCTTTCGTCTACCGCCCCTGGCATTGGTTTCCTCTCCCTCTTTTGACTCCAGGAAGCCTTTTTTCTCCATCCTTCTCAATGCTGATTGCAATGCTCCAACACTGACCCCTTTTCCTATTCTGGATTCAATCTCATCTTTGATCGAGACACCATAAGCATTTTCATGAAGCACGCAAACGGTGAGCAAAACGACTTCTTCAAAATGACCAAGCTTGTATTCTATCATATCAAAATTCCTAATTGCAGTATTGATACGAAAGTAACTACAAAAGGTTCAAAATTCCTAATTGCAGTATTTGTAGAAGACGATAAAAAAAGCGCGACTTTTGTCGCGCCTTCCTTAAAATGTTTATTGAATCAATCCCTCAGTATGACGCAGCTTTTTCCATCAATGACTGGCTGATCCTAATTCCGGTCTTTTCTATTTCTTTAGGGTTCATCGCAATTTTTAACTTGTCGTCCTCCAGGTAAAATCCGATCTCCGCACCTCTCAGAACCAGGGGTTTTTTGTCCACCACCAGTAGAATTGGTGCATCGGCTATCTCCTTTTGAGCGAGATAGAAATTCTGATTGTCGGTATTTGGTAGAAAAATAATGTCACATTCGGCTACAAGACTTAGATCATCTAGTGTTTTTACTTCAATTTTTGAATTTCGTTGAACCAATTTTTCCAGCTCACTCGTCACTGGAGAGTCTCCAATTACTCCAATGGTGACATTCTCTCCTTCCCAATCTATGTTTCTTACAAGATTCACCAGGTACATTGCCTGGTGTCTATCATGTGCTCCTCCAGGTTTTACATCGACCAAGAAAGATGATGGAAGTACAAGTACAGAAAAAATAATTGAATAAAATGAGTTCATCTAATAGCTGATTTTTCTTTAAACTAAACAGAACTACTAGTTGGAACTGGCGTGGCTAAGAGTGATTAGACAATCGTTAATGTCTGGTGCGAATATAAAAGAAGGTGTCTAAATGAAACTGTAATTTAGATAAGCGGTATTATTTCGTAGATCAGTGCAATTTTCGAACAAACGAAGAAAATCAAAAAGTGATTAAATGGGTGAGGAAGAAATCAAAATCACTTTACAGGCTGATTAACATCATGTGTACTACCTGCAGCCCAGGGTAGCTTTATTTGGTAGTAGAAACCCAAAAAAGCAATGAGCACAGAACGAAAATTTAAAAAAGGAGATTTAGTGGTTTTAAAATCAGGAGGTCCGAAAATGACGGTTGATGGCTATGCATGGCATGGAAATTATGAAAGCTACGATACAATTATCTGTGTGTGGTTTGATAACAGTGAACGAAGAGTAGCAGAATTCAACCAGGATTCGGTTAATCTGAGTGTGGATTAATCTCTTATTTTTCCTTTCCAAACAAACCATGGATTTCCTGTCCAAGGAAATCTTTAGGAAAATTTTCATCACGCGGGAATCCAAGCTCAATGTCCCGTCCATCTGATGGTATATAATCCGTCTTGAAAAGGTAGTCCCAAATACTTAAGGTAAGCCCAAAATTTACTCCAAACCGTCGGTTTTCAGGTAGCCCCTTGGCATGATGCCATATATGCATTTGTGGGTTGTTGAAAATGTATTTAAGTGGTCCCAGGTTTAGCTTGAAATTGGAATGATTGAAATGGCCAACAGCCAGCGTAAATATGTGAATGATGAAGAAATCCCTCAGGCCAATTCCAATTAGTGCCAGTGGAAGGTATTCCAGGCTTCTGTAAACCACATTTTCCATCCAGTGGTATCGGAGATGAGCGGCAAAGCCCATTTGCTTCACAGAGTGATGCACTTTGTGAAATTCCCATAGAAAAGGTACACGGTGAAGAAGCCGATGAACCCACCACTGCACAAAGTCCCGAACAATAAATCCAACGAGTAAATGAGCCCAGACAGGCCAACTCATCACTTCGAAAGCAAGCAGGTTGTTTATTCCAATTTTAGCCAGAGTTTCATTGAAGAATCGAACAACGACATCTGAAGCCGCATTGAATATGATCAATGAAAAAAGGAAAAAATTAAAAAACATGTAAAAGAAATCAAGCCAAAAATCCTTTCTGAATTTTGGTTGTCCTTTCCTCCATGGTGAAACAAGTTCTAATGCAAAAAAGAATGCAGAAACACCAATGAGCCAATAAAAATAATTATACCAGCCAGGATTTAAGATGGCATCTAACAAGTAGCGAGAATAGCCATAATAACTATCTTTTATGGTCTGCCAGTAGTTCATTTAATCGCAACGAGTTTCTATATCAACCATGATTAGCAACTGCAAGTTCGATCAACTCATCGATCAGTTGAGAATAACTCAAACCTTTATCCATCCAAAGTTTTGGGTACATACTTATACTAGTAAAGCCAGGCATTGTATTCACTTCATTGACCAGCACATTTCCAGACTTATCAAGAAACATATCAACTCGGGAAAGTCCAACACATTCCAGGGCCTTATAGGCTTTAATTGCAGTAGTCTGTAGTGCATCAAGTTCTGTCTTTGAAACATCCGCTGGAATGATAGTTTTCGCCGTTGAAGAGTCTGCATACTTTTCATCGTACGAATAGACTTCTCCTGATTGTACCTCTCCTACTCCACTGGCTTTTGGGGAATCATTTCCCAATACGGCGCATTCAAGCTCTCTTCCAACAAGACATGTTTCTATCAAAACTTTGTTGTCGTATAAAAAAGCATCCTCAATAGCTTTGGCCCATTCCTGTTCTTCGGAAACTCTGGTAACACCAACCGATGAACCCATATTTGCCGGTTTCACAAACACAACCTGGCCCAGGGTTCTCACTACTTCTTC
>JANQEC010000304.1 GCA_028278585.1 Cyclobacteriaceae bacterium
GGCAAGTGAGTTGAAGGAGCGTGGGATTAGGACAGTGAGTGTCGCTCCCGGACCAATTGAAACACCGATTTATGGAAAACTTGGAATGCCACAGGAAGCTGTTGAGGAAATGGGAGCAGGTTTTGCACAACAGGTGCCTTTAGGAAGATTTGGTGCTGCAGATGAGTTGGCTAAAGCGGTATTATTCCTTGCTTCAGATGATGCATCGTATGTGAATGGAGTAGAACTGGAAGTAGATGGCGGATTAAGTCAGATATGATAGTCTAAAAGCAGGGCTAATTAGGGTGACCTGTAGTGAATAACTACAGGTTTTTTTGTTTTTATCACAGATTTAACTTCCTGACCCTCTCGAATTGAGATTGACGTAAAAAGCAGATCTATTTGAATACAAAAAGCGAACATATGAAAGAAATGAAAGAACTACTATTTATAACAAGTTTGCTGCTGATTCTTACAAACTGTACTGCAGGCCAGAGGGAATTTGCCGAATTTGAATTTGATGGAAAGAAACTAACATATGGTGTTCAGCTTCCTGATAATTTTGATCCATCTAAAACGTACCCCGTAATTATTGGTCCCTCGGAGGTGGAGGAAAAAGACGATCAAAGCTTTTATTGGAGAGGCACCAAAGACACTTATGGCTGGATTTTGATTGACTATCGCATTTACAATGCAACCAGAAGAATAGAAGAAGTAAAAGCTTTCATGGAACACCTCCGATCAAAGTATAACGTAGAAGGCAACAAATTTCACACCGTTTGCTTTAGCGCAAACAGCTCTGGAATCTTTAGCCTTGTGATGGAAATTCCTGAATATGTAACCGGGATTACAGGTATGGCAGGGAACCCTGGAACGACAAGCGAGACTGAGCTTAGTAAATTAAAAGGAGTCAAGGTTCAGTTTGTGGTTGGGGACAAGGATACCTACTGGATGAATGCGGCCAAACAACGACATGCCATCTTAAAAAAGATAGGTGTTGACAGCTCAATAGAGATCATTAAAAATGGCCCTCACGTCATGAGAAATCTTGTTGGTAAAGGATTCTTAGAACGTGCCAACCGGCTGAGAAACTGATCATTCTCCGAAGGGTTGTTCACCGGTTTTTGCCCCGACAACCCTTCTTTCAAATAAATATGCTTCTCCCTCGTAGCACAAATGAGAACAACCAATAGCTATTTTACTATTTGCAGGAATACTATATCGAGTTGCCAAATGGCTGGATACATCATCGATTTGAAAAGGGGCGTGAATGACAACATGTACTTGTTCGTCTCCTGAATTTTCAATGAACATTGCTTTTCCGCAATCGTTTTCACCGCAAGGTTCACCTTCTGTGATTGTTAAAAATTCTGTGGCACTCTTGTCAAGTTCTTCTCCATGCCACTCGATGCGCTCACCCGTTTCAAGGGTAACCATATTGTAAAGTTCCATATAGGTAAGATCATCTTCTTTCTCAGTTGAAGTATCTTGTTCTTTTGCCGGAGTGGTGCAGGATGAAAGAAATATCAGCAGGAAAAGGTAGTTGAAATGTCTCATTTGGTTGTATTTAGGTATTATCACAGAAGTGGCAGTTTATCACTTTCTAAACGTTGACAAGCAATATTAAGCCTAATTTTACTCCCAATAAACTTGCTGTAATTAGGAATTACTACACATACCGTACGTTACCGATCCCTTTTGGATATCTTTTACTATTTGGGCTGATTTTAGCTGCGCTGTTGACACTCCAGGAATATTTAAGTTATCTAATTGCCAACTACCAGTACGAGTTTAGTTGGTTTTCTATTTCAATAAGAAATACAGTCAATTTTCTCATACTTGCGCTTCTTACACCAGTAGCTGCTACTTCAGCTCGATTGCTGGTCGAGAAGAAAAACCGGTTTAAAAATATTATCGGATTAACATTGATAAGTTTGGTTTTAGCCCTGGTTCATAGAGCTACCAGTATCGCAACGTATAATTTTGTTTATTCTCTTTACACTGACAATGCCTTCTCAGGATTCTTCGGATACTGGAGGTTACGCTCTTTTGGTGCAGGGATTATTTCAAGTTTGATTTTTTATTGGGTTGTTATTGGAATATTTCTGGCTGCCATTAACAGGCAGCGGTTGGTACGTAAAGAGAAAGAACTGGCAAATGCCCGGTTAAATGCCTTAATGACCCAATTGAGGCCACATTTTCTCTTTAACACATTGAACTCTATTTCATCTTTGATCGACATTGACAAGCCTGCTGCACAGAAGATGATATCCCGGTTTGGGGAGTTGTTAAGAGGAGTTCTAGAAAAAGAAGAAAAGCAGTTTGTGTCGCTTGAAGAAGAAATTTCATTTTTGGAAAATTACTTATCAATTGAAATGGAAAGATTTAGAGATCGTCTTTCGGTATCCTACCAAATTGATCCCAAATCACTTAAAGACCTTGTGCCAACACTTATTTTGCAACCGCTCGTTGAAAATGCCATCAAGCATGGAATAGCTTCGAAAGTCCACAATGGCAAAATAGAAATCTCATCAAAAATTCTTAATGGTGCACAATACCCATCGCCACAACTGGAGCTATCTGTGAGTGACAATGGCGCTGGCTTGAAGGATGAACACAGCTTTGGGATTGGACTTAAAAATGTAACTAACCGATTGTCACAATTGTATGGAAATGACGGAGAGTTTAAGATAGAAAACAATGACAAACAAGGTTGCACCGCCAGCATCAGACTACCTATCATAAAAGAATGATTCAACTATGCCTATAACTGCTGCAATTATTGATGATGAATTTTTAGCGAGGAAAAAGGTGGAAACACTTTTAACCGAATTTTCCTTTATTACCATCATCGGAGAAGCCAAAAATGGTTCCAACGCAGTTGAATTAATTAAATTGAAAAGTCCGGATTTGATCTTCCTCGATGTAGAAATGCCGGATTTTGGAGGTTTTGAAGTGATCAAAAAATTAGGAACAGATAAAATTCCCTACATCATATTTACTACAGCCTATGATCGATATGCCTTGAAGGCATTTGATGTCCATGCAGTGGATTATTTATTAAAGCCTCTGGACAAAGACAGATTCAAAACAGCTGTTCATTTGGCCAAAGAGCGAATCGAGCAAAAAGAATCGGCTGATATCAACAAGAGAGTTTTTGCTCTTTTAAATCAAGTTGAAAAAAAGGACAGTCAATACAGGCAATTCTTCGAGATCAAGGAAAAAGGAAGGGAGATTACAGTTAGAACAGATGAGATCTTCGTTCTTGAAGCCAATGGAAACTACATAGAGCTTCGATTGAATGATAAAAAATACTTGTACAGAAGCACAATGAATGCATTGGCAGGTGAGCTTGATCCGAAAGAGTTTATCCGAGTCCATCGAAGCTATCTAATCAATACCCGTTACATCAAGTCATGTCACTACATGACGAATAATGAATACAAATTCAAATTAAAAAATGATTCTGAAGTAATATCAGGTCGTGGATTCAAAGAAAATATCCAGGCATATCTTGACAATGAAGGCAGTTAGTCACAAAAGCAACAGTTAATCACTTCTTCTTTTTATAAGGTTTCGCTCTCCATGAATTTTGGCCTCTCAACGAAATCTTAAACAAAAAACGAGAGGCTAATGAAAATTTCGAAAACAAAGATCTTACTAACCATTCTTGGATTGGTAGTTGCCATGTTTCAACTACAAGCGCAGAATATTACCACACCCAGGCCAAGTCAATACGCATCGGTCACCCAGCGAGTAGGGATATCAGATGTGACAATTACTTACCATAGTCCTGGAGTAAGGGGAAGGACCATTTGGGGAGCACAGGTTCCCTACGGGAACATTTGGCGTGCAGGTGCGAATGAGAATACGACTATCTCATTTACACATGACGCGAAAATAGAAGGGCAAGAGGTAAAAGCAGGTACCTACGGGCTTTTTATCTTACCTGAAGATGAGAGTAAATTCAAGATCCTGCTTTCAAAGTATTCAAAATCATGGGGAACAGTTTCTCCAGCTGAAGATGAATTGGTAGCAATGGTCGAGGTAGAGCCAACCAAAATTTCTCAGCAGGAATGGCTTAGCTATGACTTCATCAATCGTACCGGAAATGATGTTACAGCGGTCTTGAGATGGGACAATCTTCAGGTGCCATTCAATATTGAATTTGATGTTCCGACAATCGTTGTTGAAAATGCCAGAGCAGAATTGAAAGGTCCAGCCGGATTTGGTTGGCGCGGACTTATGCAGGCAGCCAATTACTGTTTGCAAAATGACGTAAACCTTGAGGAGGCTATGACATGGATTGATCAATCAATTGCGAGCAGCAAAGGTTTTAGTAACCTTCAGGTAAAAGCAGGGCTATTGGCAAAAGAGGGGAAAGTGGAAGAAGGTAAAAAACTGATGGATGAGGCCATCCCAATGGCCAATGCGTTTCAACTGAACGGATACGGATACCAACTTCTAGGTCTTGGAGACACCAAAAAAGCCATTGAAGTGTTTAGCTTAAACATTGAGAAGAACAAGGATCATCAGTTTATCTGGGGATTCACTGACAGCCTGGGAGAAGCCTACCTTAAGGATGGTAACAAGAAGCTAGCCTTGAAATACTATAAAAAGGCGAAAGAATTGGCTCCAGAAAATCAATATGCTTATCTGGATGGAGTAATAGAAAAAATCGAAAAAGGAGAATAAAATCAACCGCGATCTATATAGAGCCACCTGAGTATTCAGGTGGCTTTCTTTGAGCATTCCCAAATTACTATGAGAACATTTAATCTGGTTCTATTTTTTCTGGTTATCCGCCTGGGAGCCTTATCCCAGTCACAAATTATATTTTCAAGGAGTATGGGCGGACTCAACACGGGTGAGACCCCAGACCTGATGATCTATGATCTACAGACGAAAGAGACATCCTTACTCCACAAAGGATCAATCAAAAAGAGAGGGGAATACAGTGTTACCATTTCTCGTGACAATAAACTGATCGTTAATACCTACAAGTTTGGAGGCTGGAAATTAGGAATAGCCGAATTGACCGACTCCGGTCTTATCAACTTCCGTAAGTTTACCGACAGGCGAAATTACGAGTTCAATGCTTCCTGGTCTTACGGTGGAGCGCAAGTAGCGTATGAAGAATACAATTGGGGATCGAATGATACTGAAATATTCATAGCGGATGCAAATGGAAAGAGCATTACCCAATTCACGAACTCGCGTGGTGATGATCAAATGCCCGTTTGGACCAATGACGATACCAGGATTGTTTTTGCTTCAGATAGAAGTGGCAACTATGAGCTTTTTCTCAAGTCGGTGGAAGGGAACGAAATTAAAAACCTTACGAATCATCCATCCATCGATTTTGCTCCGTCTTCCTCCAGAATTAGCAGTAAGATCGCTTTCTTATCTAACAGGACTGGTTCTATCCATTTATATGTCATGGATTACTACGGCAATAATTTGGTGGATCTTACACCCGAACTGAAATCGACTGTCAGATTTAAAGATTTTCAGAGCAGCGGATTTTGGTCTTATCAAACGTCCTGGTCACCGGATGGCAGACAAATTGTGTTCAATACAATGGCTGGTACAGACCTGGAATTATTTATTGTTAATATAGATGGGACCGGCCTTGAGCAGATTACAAATAATGCTGATTCAGATTTTTGTCCATACTGGACGGGCCGATGAATCGCGGTTAAACGTTTTCCAGCGAATGAATGAAGTGTTGGTTTTCTTCGGGTCTTCCGACTGAAACGCGAATGCAATGTTCAAGTGAACCGGCAAGCGGCCGTACCAGTACACCTTTTTTCATAAGGCCATTAAAAATTTTATCCACTTCCTTTTGATCCTTCCAGGCAGTCATGATGAAATTTCCATATGAGGGAACAAACTGAATTCCAAGTCGTGTGAGTTCCGTTGAAAAATATTTTAACCCCTTCGTATTGTTCTCGATTGTTTTGGCAAGGAAATCAGTGTCTTCCAGGGCACCTAACCCTGCTGCTTGGGCGAGAGCCGTAGGCTCAAAGGTTAGCTTCGTCTTAGCGATTGACTCAATGATTTTCTCGTGCCCAACCGCATATCCCAATCGAACACCAGCAATTCCATAAGCTTTACTAAATGTCCGCAGCGTAAGTAAGTTGGAATAATTCATTTTCAACGAATTTGGGAAATCCTCATGAAGCGACTCGGAAAATTCAAAATACGCTTCATCAACAATAACCAAAATGTGATCTGGAACATTTTGCATGAAGTCTTCCAGTTCAGCCTTTGAGATCATGGTACCTGTTGGATTATTGACATTTGCCAGGTAGATAACCTTAGTGTTTCGATTGATCCTGCTTTTGATGGCCTCAAGATCAAATCCGTAACCTTCAGTTAGCGGCATAGAGACACATCTCACATTGTTGATCCTTGCCCAATTGTAAACGATCACAAAGCTCCCTCCAGAAGTCAGAAATTCATCATCTCCGGAACAAAGCGCCCTAATCGTCAGCATCAAGACTGATTCAGAGCCATTGCCAAGTATAATTTCTTCCTTTGGCCTTTCAATTTTTTTGGAGAGCTTTTCTCTCAGGTCTTCGCTGATAGGATCCGGATAGTAGTTGATCGTATCATAAGCCTTTATAACCGCTTCCTTTGATTTTGGAGAGTACCCAAGTGTGTTCTCATTATTCCAAAGAATAGCCACTTTTTCCCAACCGAATTCCTCCTGCAATTGCGGAATTGTTTTTCCCGGCTGATATCTTTTAATAGATGAAATATGATCTGGTACCTGGATATTCATTTGGTTGCTAAAATAATTGATTTGTGTTTTGACAGTAGGTAAACAGAAATAAACAAGACTTAGTTTGAAACTTGTTTTCTAACAGAGGGCGAATCTCAATCATCCATGTTAGTTTTGCCAGAATTTGTTTTAACCTGACTACCTATTGACGTGTTTTGTAAGATCAGTGTAAACCAATGAACTACAAATTATCGTCATCGCAGTTTTATGGCCCTAATTTACCAGGGCTTAGCCCTGCTTAGGTCGCCCAATAAACACTCATGCCAAAAGATTCAAAAATAAAATCAGTACTTATCATCGGAAGCGGACCTATCATTATCGGCCAGGCTTGCGAATTTGACTACTCCGGGTCCCAGGCCTCCAGATCACTTCGGGAAGAGGGAATAGAAGTAACGTTAATCAATTCGAATCCAGCCACGATCATGACCGATCCGGTCACGGCAGATAATATTTATCTAAAGCCGTTAACCAAACAATCCATCAGGGAAATTCTCGAAGAACATCCACAGATAGATACGGTCCTGCCTACTATGGGTGGACAGACAGCACTTAATCTTGCAATAGATTGTGAGAAAGCGGGAATTTGGGAAAAATATGAGGTGCGGATGATTGGTGTTAACGTAGAAGCAATTGAAACTACGGAGGACAGAGAGAAGTTCAGGCTGAAAATGAAAGAATTGAATGTGGGTGTTTGTAAAGGAGAAACAGCCACATCCTTTTTGAAAGGGAAGGAAATTGCGCAAGAAATTGGATTTCCATTGGTTATCAGGCCATCCTACACACTAGGAGGATATGGTGGAGGCTTTGTCAACAATCCGGAGGAATTTGAAAATGCATTAAATGCAGGACTCCAGGCATCCCCGATTCACGAGGTGCTGGTTGAACAAAGCATCCTTGGGTGGAAGGAATACGAACTTGAATTACTTCGAGATAACCTGGGTAACATCATCATCATTTGCTCCATTGAGAATTTTGATCCGATGGGCGTGCATACGGGTGATTCCATTACCGTAGCGCCAGCAATGACCCTCTCAGATACGGTTTATCAGAAAATGCGGGACATGGCAAAGGAGATGATGAATGGGATCGGACACTTTGCCGGAGGATGTAACGTTCAATTCTCAGTACACCCGGACACTGAAGATATTATTGGAATCGAGATAAACCCCAGGGTTTCCCGATCATCAGCATTGGCATCAAAAGCTACTGGCTACCCCATTGCAAAAGTTGCTGCCAAGCTTGCTATAGGCTACAACCTGGATGAATTACCCAATCAAATCACCGGAACTACTTCTGCATGTTTTGAACCTGCGCTGGACTATGTGATTGTTAAAATCCCCAGATGGAATTTCGACAAATTCAAAGGTTCGGATCGAAGGCTTGGTTTGCAGATGAAATCTGTGGGGGAGGTGATGGGAATAGGCAGGACTTTTCAGGAAGCACTTCAAAAGGCCTGTCAATCGCTGGAAATAAAAAGAAATGGTCTTGGTGCTGATGGGAGGGAACTAAAAAACCTCGAGGCTATCCAGCACAGTCTCGCAAATCCGAGCTGGAACAGACTTTTCCATATATATGACGCTTTTAAACTAGGTGTGTCATTCAAAACGATCCACAACCTAACAAAAATTGATCCTTGGTTCCTAACCCAGATAGAGGAGCTTATTGCACTAGAAAAGGAAATTGAAACTCATTCAGTTGACGACATTTCCACAGAATTATTGAAGCAAGCCAAGCAAAAAGGGTATGCGGATCGTCAGATCGCTCACTTGCTTGGATGCCTGGAAAGCGAGGTTTATAAGAAAAGAAATGAACTTGGAATCAAGCGGGTTTACAAGCTGGTCGATACATGTGCTGCTGAATTCGAAGCGCAGACGCCTTACTACTATTCCACATTTGAAGATGAAAATGAATCGGTCGTTACCGATAAGAAGAAGATCATCGTACTAGGCTCAGGACCCAACCGAATTGGACAAGGCATTGAGTTTGACTATTCATGTGTGCATGGAGTACTTGCTGCAAAGGAGTGTGGCTATGAAACTATAATGATCAATTGCAATCCGGAAACGGTTTCTACGGATTTTGATGTAGCCGACAAACTTTACTTCGAGCCAGTCTTTTGGGAGCACATTTATGATATCATCTTGCATGAGAAACCAGAAGGAGTGATTGTCCAGCTTGGGGGTCAGACAGCACTAAAGCTGGCGGAGAAGCTTGAGCGATATGGTATTAAGATCCTGGGAACAAGTTTTGAGGCTCTTGATTTGGCTGAGGCAAGAGGTCATTTTTCTGATCTGCTTAAAGAACAGAAGATTCCTTACCCAAAATATGGAACGATCGAAAGCGCAGATGAAGCAGTCGAACTTTCCAAAGAATTAGGTTTTCCGCTGCTTGTGAGACCAAGCTATGTATTGGGAGGTCAGAGCATGAAAATTGTGATCAATGAAACTGAGCTTGAAGAGCATGTGATTGATATTCTAAAAGACAAGCCTGACGGAGAAATCTTGCTTGATCATTTTCTGGAAGGAGCCATTGAAGCAGAGGCGGATGCCATTTGCGATGGAAAAAACGTCAAGATCATCGGCATCGGCGCCTGGTTAGAGAGATACTCGCCGGAGCTTCACGCGACGCCGAGTCGGGCGAATAGAGGCTCGCGAGGCGGTC
>JANQEC010000308.1 GCA_028278585.1 Cyclobacteriaceae bacterium
CAGGAGGTACGTACATGCTCGATGGTATTGGCAAATCCAAATGCAACAAAAAAAATAAGAAAACTGGCTAAGTTAAAAGAGTTTTTCAAAATTATAAATACCACGGACGATCAAAGAGAGAAACAAAAAGATCTAGAATATGTTGTTAGGACTATGGTTCATTCGGCAATAGATTTTAAATCTGGAATGGACGTACAAGAGTTCTTTGACACAGGGATCTTACAGGTTATCACTGAAGAAGATTATGACGAGATAATCAATAAAGTAAAATGGGTGATCAAACTTTTGTATCGGTTATATGGTTCTAAAGCTCTTCGGCCACATGATGAAGCATATGAAGGGATTGCCCCTAGGTTTTCGCTGCGTGCATTAGAATGTATCCTTGTTGGTATCGCAAGGAATAAAGATCAAATAGAAGACCTAGAAAATACTGAGGAGTTTATAAGAGAAAGAATTGATATGTTTTGGAGACAAGAAGAAGTGGCAGGCCTAAGTACGCCAGGGCTTCGAGGTACTACCCGTATCCAGCGAACCGTTCCCTTTGGCGATGAATGGTTCAAGCCAAATGACTGAAATAGATCGCTATCTCAGTGAAATCGATTCCAAACGCCTTAGGAGGACTCTGGAACTTTCCGAACTGAAAGTTCGTATGGCTTCACCTGTTGGTGTGTCACGATACGGAGTTCATTCAAAGGCGGTGATAGTTCTTTCTTACGCTCATTGGGAGGGGTTTTATAATGATTGCGTCCAATGCTATGTTGAATTTCTCAGAAACAATGGTAGGAAAGTTCGCGATGTTTCTTGGTCAATGATGATTGGTCTACTAAGGCCTGGGTTACAGGGGCTCAGAGATAGGAATCATTCGCGAGAAGCAGAATTGAATTTTGTCAACAAGTTAGAAAGTCTAATTGAAGAGGGGTTTGATAATTTTGATGTCAGCGTTGTTCTATCTCGATCAAATTTAGATTTTGATGCACTCCGCCATAATTTCGAGGTTCTCGGTTTCGATCTCGATCCGTTTCTACGCTGGAGACTTAAAATTACCAAAGAGCTCGTTAGTTGGAGACACGGCGTAGCGCATGGAAATGATCCAGACTTGTCGCTTGTTAGCCTGAAAGAACATATTGCCTTTACCCAAGATATGTTGCTTCTTTTGGCAGATACTTTTCAAGGTAAAATGGTGAACTAGCTCTGGGTTAAATACTTTTCTCGCACCATAAAATGGTGTTCCTTTCGCTTGAGAGCAAATCCTAACAGGTTAGTGAATCCTGCCGCACCATGGGGATATGAGTGCGAGGACACAACTGTGATGGGGCAGCTTAGTCTCATCGAAGGCTGTGGATATGACGAGAGT
>JANQEC010000128.1 GCA_028278585.1 Cyclobacteriaceae bacterium
TGAACTTCAAATTCGAGCCTTCAGGTGGCATGGTATAAATAAGGTCCGAGAAATCAATTCTGCGGCAGTATAGTTGATGGGTCTCCAAAGCATTCTCTTTGGAAAAATGACAGAGACATCTTTTACACCAAAAGAGCTTGTGCTCATTCTGGCTAATACCTGCCATAAATCTCGAGAAGGATTTTATCCAAGCATAGTGCTCATTCCAGTACAAAAGATCGATCGTTCTTGGGAAGTTCTTCCGAGTCACATAGATCGGATAATGGGCTTTGCTTTCATCATCATAACAAGAAAACACATTGATTCCTACTTCTAGCTGATCTTCGATGAATGGAATGTCTTTTGGTGTAATCGGATATCTCAGACCTGACAATCGATACTGTTCGAAATATCTTTCACAATGTTGAGGCCGGCGAGGGTCACAGGGGTTGGGCATTAGAGCAGAGAGGAGAGCGTAGCCAAAGCACCTATCATCCATATTATGAACGTTAATAATGGCTTGTTTATTTGCGAGAAACGGTGGTAATTCCGAGAATGATTTTCCAGCCAACGGAAGGTATTCTGCTACTCTGAATCTTGCTGATTGTATTTTCTCCAAAGATAGGCCAGACTGCTCCTTTATGAAATGAGCATTTCGCTGTAGGATTTTTGACTCTATTTCATTAAGAATCTCAGGCAATTGAAAGTCATTGAGTAAAACTAGCTTTTCTGTATGGAGAAAGAATATTAGTGGTGATTGTTCTGGCTTTGCTGTGTGGATATAGGAGACTTTCAATGAAACCCAAAATTTGATCCCCCTCTTTTGCGCTAGCATCTTTCTAATTGCGACCTCCAGATGATTTTTTAAATTTCGCAAATATATGAGTAAATCTGTTTGGTTTCCTTGAGTTTGTAGCTCCTTATCTTGAAGCAGGCCAGATAGAGTTTTGTTGAAATGTTGGTTGAAAATCATCTTCATCAACAACTTCCCAACCATTTCCAATATGAAAGTTCGACGGTTCTGATAATAAGGGAAACTGTTCATCTAGGTTAACAAGCCTATTTTCCTCTATGAGATCGCCTGATACTTCATCAATAACTACCATGTCATCGAAGTTTGACTCGTCTCCCAGGTATTCATCCAATACAATGAAATCTTGACTATCCAAGGGTTGTTGCGATGTTGGGAAATATGAAGATTCGTGAGAACCAGACATAGTTGAAGATGCTACAGAAAGAGATAGTAGTTTA
>JANQEC010000153.1 GCA_028278585.1 Cyclobacteriaceae bacterium
GAGATTCTTGCCTGTAGTTTTTTACCACACCTACGATATTAAAAGTATCGCCCCAGAAATTTATTTTCTTATTTAGGATCTCTTCTGCGTCATTGAAACCGAGCAATTTCATGGCTTCTTCGTTGAATAGCACATTGCTTTCTTCCGTTCCGAAGCTAGCATCAAATCCTCGGCCTGAGATAATCTCTAAACCATAGAAATCCATGAAACTGTCGTCACCTCCGAGAATTCTGTATTGATTGCTCTCTGCTTCTGTCTGATTCAACAGACGAATTCCACCGGCATTCCAATTGGGTGTTTCACCTGGAACAGCAGTGGAAGTGGTCATATCATTTATGAAGGACTCGCTGAGCAATCTGTTTCTGAAGATGTTGTCTTTAGTGCTAAACACTGAGTCACTTCGGTAATTGGGCGTCTCAATTACCAGTGTTTGATTAATATTAACTCCCAGGTCCTGTGATTGTAAAAAGTTCATCTGCTTGTAAACGACATAGGTTCCCGTGATTAAAATCAGTGATGCAAGAAATTGAAAGGTAACCAAGCCTTTGCGCAATAGGCTTCCACTATTGCTACCTGAAAATTTCCCTTTTAGAACTGCTACCGGCTTGAATTTTGAAAGCACTAATGCAGGATAGAACCCTGACAACAAAATTCCAGCTAGAAATAGTACAGCAAGACTTATCCAGAAAACTGGAGCATCGGGCCACGGGTAAGAGGCGCTTCTCCCCGCAAATTCATTAAAAAATGGAAACAGGATAATGACAAGAATAGTCGCTACCACAAACGCCACCAGGTTGATAAAAAAAGATTCAAACATGAATTGACGCACCAGCTGAGTTTTGAAACTGCCCATCACCTTTCGAATACCTACTTCACGTGCTCTGCTAAGAGACCGGGCAGTCGTCAGGTTGATGTAGTTGATCCAGGCGATGAAAAGAACGAACATCCCGATGATTAATAGGAAATAGGTAGCACGCTCATCTCCTGTTGCTTTAATTTCCTGGCGATAATTAGAAATTAAGTGAATCTTATCCAATGGCTGAAGGACAAACTCCATACCTGCACCATATTGGGCCAGTTCTTCACCTTGTCTTTGCTGGATAAATTCCGGGAATTTTTTAGATAACTTATCAGGATCAGTTCCTGGGTGGAGAACCACGTAATTAAGGAAGCCATCCCACTGCCAGGCGGTTCGGGCCTGCTCACTGGTAAAGGCCACATATGTAGCAAATGAGTACAACACATCAAAGTTCATGTGAGAGTTTTCAGGAAAATCCTGGAAGATGCCAGTCACCTTGAACTCATTGTCATCATTCATCACAATGATTTTACCCATGGGGTCCTCATCTCCAAACATTTTCTTCGCCATTGTTTCATTTAAGACTACAGTGAAGGGCTCTTTCAACACAAGACTGTCAACGCCACGGAGTAGCGGAACAGAGAATACTTTGAAAAAAGCCTTGCCGGTGTAGTAGGGAGATTCAGGTTGGAAATACTTTTGGTTGTAAGAAATTTCAGCGCCACTTGAGTGCATATTCACAAAATCAATCACTTCAGGAAAATCTTCTTTCATGTGAAGACCTACACCGGCACATCCTGCGGCCCATTGAGTAGCCATTTCACCGTCTTTTAGCCGGTCGGTTTGTACCCGGTAAATGTTTTCCTTGTTCTCAAAAAAATTGTCGTAAGACAATTGGTAATGAACGTGTTGGAGGATTAAAAATCCCGCAGTGAGACCAATGGCCAACCCGAAAATGTTAATAAATGAATAAAAGGAATGCCTGGTCAGATTTCTATAGGTGATGATAAGAAAGTTCTTCCACATGATAGTTTTTATTTTGGTTTTCGATTTTTGTTGAGCGCAGCCCTTATGAAGTACTCGTTTTTTTAAGAATCGTTACTTCACTCAATAAAAAAAGGTCTCCATCTTAGATGGAGACCTTTCATTTTAAGTTTCAAATTTTCCTACTCGTATCTCAGAGACTTCACCGGATTTTGAATGGCCGTTCTGAATATTCGTGTAGAGGCGGTAAAAAGAGCGATAAAAAGTAAGGCAAAGAATGGTGCTAAAACAGTAAAAGGACTCACCGCCTGGTAAATAGTAAAAATTGATGCCATTAATGAATCAATCGCAAAGTATGAAAGAGCAGACCCCGCAATGGCAGCAATAAGCAGCAGCCAGAAGAACTGTCGGTTGACTAGCACAATGATATTGTTGATGGAAGCTCCCAACACTTTTCTTACACCAATTTCCTTCACTCGCTTGATCACATTAAGTGAAACCAATGTGTAAAGTCCAATGGAGGATAACACCAATGCCAATAGACCAAGGAATCGGAACATTTTAACAATCGTAAGATTCACATATTCAGAATTATCTATTACAGTTTCTTCGTCGTAATTGAATGGGGTGTTGGGAGCAATTTTGTACCACTCTTTTTCCAGGGCTTCTTTGAGAGCAAGACGATCAAGCTGACTTTTTACGATCACAAAGTTCATTGCTTCTCTATTAGCCAAGCGGATACCCATTGGGTCCAGAGGATCGAAAAAGCCGTCCATGTAAAAGTCTTGCATGACCCCAACAACTGTAAGTCTCGTGCTGTCATCAATTTGCACTCTTTTCCCAAGAGGTTCATCCCACCCAAATTGTCGAACGATCTCTTCATTGAGGATGATCGAATTTTCTCTATCAAAATCATATAGATCCGGATCGAAATACCTTCCATCAACCATTTTCAGTTGCATCAGATCCAGATAATCGATCGTAAAGTTCATCATGTCTGATTCGATTTCCTGTTCGCCCGATTTAAGTGTTCTGCCGTAGGTCCACCAGCCAACATGGTGTTGAGTTCCGGTCACCTTATCTATGTCCGGCATTTGCGAAACCAAGTTGTAGAATTTCTCATACTCTGATTGACTTTCAACTCTTACTGCCATTACGTTGTCCGTTTCAAAGCCAAGGTCGTAGTTGGATTGGTACCTGGCATTATTGGCAAAGGCCAACGCTGAGATCAGAGCAATGATGGTAAGTCCATATTGAGCACCAAGGAGAATCTTTGAAAATAGATTGGTCCCACCAAGCGATAGATTTCCTCGAAGAATTTTCACCGGTTGATAGGAACTCACATATAATGAAGGGTACCCACCTGCTACCAGTGAGGTAAAGATGAGAAGACCTGTGATAAAGTAATAAATTTCAGGGTTGGATGTTAAATTGAGTTCAAGATTGATAAAATCCCACATGGCACTATAGGCTGGTGTCAGCCATAAGGCAACGAGTATAGCTAAAATCATTCCGCCAAAAGAGAGCACTAAGTTTTCTCCCATAAACTGGAAGATCAATTGTCGGCGATCACTTCCCATGACCTTACGTATACCAATTTCCTTCAATCGCTTGCTTGAAATAGCAATAGAGGTGTTAGTGAAATTGAAACACGCGATTAACAGCATCAAAATGGCCATAATGAATGGAACTGTAACCGCCGGGGGTGGTGGAGGCTCACTCAACCAGTTGGAGCGAATGTTTTGTGCATGTGCGCCTAGTCCGGTTAATTGCTGTAAATAGTAGTTTGAGATCTTGAAATCATCTCTTGCTTCATTTTGGATCGCGACATAGTTGCTATTTACATCGTCAAGCAGGTTTTGTGGATAGGCACCATCTGTCAATACAAATGTTGCATTTATGAAACGGCCCCAGTTGGAGGCTTCCACCTCACGTACCTTCAAATAATTGTCAAAATGGGTGATGGCTCTGAATTGGATCGAACTATTCAACGGAATATCTTTCAAAACACCACCAACTGTCATCGGATATTGCTTTCCTTCTTCATCAATCATAAGGAGGATCTCCCCCACAGGATCAGCTTCTCCGAAATAGACTTCTGAGGTTCTGGAAGTTAGAATAATGCTACTTCTGTCCAGCAATGCTTCTTTATTTCCATACTTAAATGGAAATGTGAACATGTCAAAAAAATCATCATCTGCGAATCCGATCCCTTGATTGAATACTTTCAGATCTTTTTTAAGTACCAGCCCTGTTGAGACATATCGACTCGAATGGGTCACTCCTGCTATTTTATCTTTTACCTGTTCGCCCAGAGGCAATGGCGTGATGCCGTAGGGGACATTTCTTCCTTGAACATCTTTGTTTATCTGAATTTTGTAGATGTTCTCGTGATTTGCGTGATTTTTGTCATAATCAGCAGCAAACTTCCAGTTGAGGTAGCCTACGATACAACAGGCCAGACTTAGTCCCAGACCCAAAAGGTTTATGAAAACATAGGATTTGTTTTTCCTAAAATTCCGGAAAGTGATTTTGAAGAAGTTGAATAGCATTTTTTTTAAAGGTTAGTGGACATTCGATTTCCAATTAATGTGCCATTGGCCTAATGACCAGGTATTCAGTTTTGTTATGAAAACAGGATCAAATGACACCCCTGGTTAACAGAGAATAAGTCCATTGGTGTTAGCTTTTGACCTTAGATTCCTAAAACAATAGATGCCCAAATCCTAAGATGGGTTGCATTATCCTATGCCTGTTCTCTGGCTTGCACTTTTTTGAAGAAAAAAGCAGGCTTCCATCCGTAGATGAAAACCTGCTGCCATAGTTCAGTGATTAGTTTCTTATTCGTATCGCAACGAGTCGACAGGATTTCTTACCGCTGTTCTGAAAATTCTAAATGATGCAATTAATACAGCTATTCCAACAAGACCTAAGAATGGTGCCAGAACTGTGAAATAGGTTATTGCCTGATACAGTGAGAAAATGGAAGCCATTAAAGCATCTATTGCCAGGTAGGATAATACAGACCCGATAGCAGCAGCGATTAGCAATAACCAAAAGAACTGACGGTTCATTAAAACCAATATTTGATTGATGCTTGCTCCCAATACCTTTCTAACCCCTATCTCTTTGACCCTTTTAATAATATTAAGCGATACCAGGGTATATAATCCAATACTTGAAAGGATCAGAGCAAGGAATCCAAGGAACACAAACATCTTGGTAATATTCTGATTCACTGACACCACCTGGTCAATAGACTCAGCTTGGAATTGCGCATTAAATGGTTTGTTAGGTGCGACCTCATACCATATTGCCTCCATTTTATCATAAAAATCCGTCGGATTCATTTGACTTTTTACAACTACAAAGTTCATATCCTCTTTGTCACAAAGTCTGAATCCGGAAGGCAAGACCGGCTCAAAAAAGCCGAACTGATAGAAATTCTTCATTACGCCAATGACATTGACACGCAAAGTGTCGTTGAGTTGTACCACTTTTCCAATCGGATCATCCCAGCCCATTTCTTTCACAAAAACCTCATTGACAATCAACGAATTCTCACGATCATATTCATACAATTCCGGATCAAAATATCGACCTTCCAAAATCTCAAGATCCATCATCTGATCATATTCAATCCCTAAGTTTAGCAATGACACTTCGATTTCTTTATCCTCAGATTTTGCATTTCTGATATAATGCCACCATCCAATGTGACTTGAACTTCCTACCGCATGTTCTACATCTGCACTTGCGCTGACCAAATTGTAATAGCTTTCATATTCAGATTGCGAATTCACCCTGATGCCTAATATGTTCTCCTTAGAAAATCCAATATCGACTTCAGATTGATATTTTGCATTGTTGGCAAATGCTAAACTTGAGATCAGGGCAATAATGGTAAGTAGATACTGACCTCCCAATAGAAGCCTTGAAAAAAGGTTAGTACCACCTAAAGTGAGGCTTCCTCTTAAGATTTTTACCGGCCTGTATCGACTTATGTACAAAGAAGGGTAAGCGCCGGCGATAATAGATGTTACAATTAATAAGCCTAACAGGAATCCATACACTTCAGGATCAGAAGTAAGATCTAATTTTATGTCTATGAAATCCCATAATGCATCATAAACGGGGGTCAAATACATGGCAATAAGTACACCAACGACCATTGCGAGAAAGGACAGAATGAGATTCTCACCCATGAATTGGACAATCAGCTGACTCCTGTTGCTACCCATTACTTTTCTTATTCCAATTTCCTTAAGTCTTTTACTTGAAATGGCAATGGAAGTATTTGTGAAATTGAAACAAGCAATTAGCAACATCAAAGAGGCCATAATAAATGGAACAGTGATCGCTGGAGGAGGAGGAGGTTCATTTAACCAGTTGTATGGGATATCAGTAACATGCTTTCCAAGAGAGCTGAGCCCAATAAGATAGTATTCTGATATCTTGAAGTCTTGTCTTGCTTCATTTTGAATTTGTACAAAATTGGAATTAATATCATCCAAAAAGTTTTCCGGATATCGGCCATCTGTCATGACGAAAGTCCCAGCAATAAAATGACTCCAATCGTTCGATTCCCTTTCTTCGATTTTGATATAATTGTCAAAATGAGTTAGTCCACTGAACCGAATTGAGGAATTTCTAGGTATTCTTTCAAACACACCACCCACGATCATCGGGATCTGGTCGCCTTCAGAAGTAATTATGTTGATGATTTCATTCGTTGGGTCAGTTTCTCCAAAATAACTTTCGGCCGTCTCCGCACTTAAAATAATCTTGGTTTGATCTTTTAGCGCCGCAGCATCCCCATACTTCATTGGTAGTGTAAACATTTCAAGGAAGTCTTCTTCAGCAAACCCGATGTTTTGATTGAAAACTTTGAGTTCCTTTTTTAGTACAAGACCATTCGATGCATATCTGCTGGTATGAGTAATACCAGTAAACCGATCTTTGATCTGATCACCCAATGGCATTGGAGTTATACCGATCTGTACGTTGTTATTTTGTACCTCTTTGTATCCATGTACTTTGTAGATCTTACTGTGATTTTTGTGGTTTTTGTCAAAATCAGCAGCGTATTTGAAGTTGAGGTAACCTACAATACAACAGGCGATACTTAAACCCAGACCTAACAAGTTGATGAAAACGTAGGATTTATTTTTCCGAAAATTCCGGAAAGTGATTTTGAAGAAGTTGAATAGCATTTTTCTAGCGGTTACAAGACATTTGATTTCCAATTAATGTGCCATTCGACACAAGACACTGATCCTTAGCATTTTATGAGAAGCATGGATAATCATTTGTCCAATAATGAACACGAAAGGTGTTAATTCTGGACGGTTAGCTAAGGGATGCTGGTTAGTAGATTGATTAGAACGACCAAGGGTTGCATATGGTCCATTCTTTTCACGATATTTGATGCTCCAGATAACCTTAAAAATATGAATCGAATTTTCATTCTTATTCTCATTGCTCTCGCCGCATGTTCAGCTCCGAAATCTTCAGATCCGGAAGTAGCCAAATGGCAAACCCAAGCTGAAAATATAGAGATCATCAGGGATGATTTTGGAGTACCTCACATCTACGGCAAAACCGATGCGGATGCTGTTTTTGGACTGCTGTATGCTCAATGTGAAGATGATTTTCCCAGGGTAGAGCGGAATTTTGCATGGGCGATAGGACGGTTAGCTGAAGCAGAAGGAGAAAGTGCTTTGTATAGCGATTTGCGTGCACGATTATTTATGACCCAGGAAGAGGCAGTAGAAAATTATGAGTCCAGTCCTGAATGGTTAAAGAAGTTATGTAATGCCTGGGCAGATGGGATCAATTATTATCTCTACACCCATCCGGAGGTCACCCCAAAAGTGATTCAAAAGTTCGAGCCCTGGATGACAATGTATTTCACTGAGGGATCTATTGGTGGAGATATAGAACGAGTTTCTGTTAGAGGGATAAAAGAATTTTATGGAGAGGGAGGATCAGTTGCATATGGTCCACTGAAAGAACCTGATTTTTTTGAAGAACCGAAAGGCTCCAATGGATTTGCTATTTCTGGAGATCTAACAGCTTCCGGAAATGCAATGCTGCTAATTAACCCACATACGTCCTTCTATTTCCGTGGGGAAGTTCATGTTGTGAGCGAGGAAGGATTGAATGCTTACGGGGCTGTGACCTGGGGTCAGTTTTTTGTGTATCAAGGGTTCAACGAGAATACCGGCTGGATGCATACGTCGACATATACCGATGTGATTGATGAATTTGTGGAAGAGATTAGAGAAGTGGAAGAGGGTGAATTTGTTTACAAATACGGTGAAGAAGAGCGACCGGTAGAAAGCACAAAGGTTTTCCTTAAATACAAGGACGGAAATGTAATGAGAAAAATGGCGTTCCCAATTTATCGGACACATCACGGCCCTGTTACACATAAGATTGATGGCAAGTGGGTAGCTACTGCCTTGATGTGGGAGCCGGTGAAAGCATTGGAGCAATCCTACACGCGTACCAAGAAAAAGAACCATGCGGAGTTCCGCGAAATGATGAACATTAAGACTAACTCCTCCAATAATACAGTTTTTGCCGATTCAGAAGGTAACATCGCTTACTATCATGGCAACTTCATTCCAAAACGAGATGTTCAATTTGATTACACAAAACCTGTTGATGGAAGTGATCCAGCAACGGATTGGCAGGGACTTCACTCCGTAGACGAAGCTATCACTGTTTTTAATCCTCCTAATGGTTGGATCCAAAACTGCAATTCAACGCCATTTACCAGTGCTGCGGAGTACAGCCCCAAGAAGGAGGATTACCCGAACTATATGTCTAGAATCCCTGAAAATTTCAGAGGTGTTCATGCCATTGACCTTCTGTTAAAAGCAAAAGATCTTACGTTAGACGGATTGATTGAAATGGCCTATGATCCATACCTTCCAGCTTTTGAGGAAGTGGTCCCTGGATTGATCCGGGCGTATGATAACTCCTCAAAAGAAGCATCAATGGCAGAAGCGATTGATGTTTTAAGAAGCTGGGATATGAAAACAGGGAAGGGATCAGTAGGAATGTCTTTAGCACATTTTTACGGTATGGCGCTGTATCAAAATGCAGAGATCCCGAATAATCTACGAGGGATGGATCGATTCAATTACTTCGGGACTGGACTTCCGGAAGCGGATCGGCTAACTACTTTTTCAAAAGCTATCGCTGAATTAGAGGAGAAGTTTGGTAGTTGGAATACACCCTGGGGCGATATATGTCGTTTCCAGCGATTAGACGGTGCGATTGATCTCCAGTTTGACGATAATCAGCCAAGTATTCCAGTTGGCTTAACAACGGGACGATGGGGCGCGCTTGCTGCCTATGGAATGAGAACAAGTAAGAAAACAAATAGAATTTACGGTACCAGAGGAAACAGTTTTGTTGCTGCCGTTGAGTTTGGAGAGAAGCTAACTGCCAAGACATTGTTGGCTGGAGGTCAAAGCAATGATCCTTCCTCGCCTCATTTCTACGATCAGGCTCAGCGATATGCAGACGCCAATTTCAAGGATGTCGCTTTCTACAGAGCAGACGTAGAGAAAAAAGCTGAAGAAACATATAAACCAGGAAAAAGATGAAAAAATTGATATACCTAATTGCAACGTGTTTAGTTGCAGCAGCGAATGCCCAGAGCTTAGTTGGAGCATGGGAGATGGTTACTACGAACGAAGATGGCCGTGAAGTTAAGGTCGTTGTTATTCTCTCAGAAAAATATCAGGTGGCTACCTGGTACGATAACAAAACTGGTGAATTCATCGCTACCAATGGTGGAAGCTGGTCACTGGATGGAACAACAATGACTGAGATTGTTGAATTTGATACCAGGGATTCAACCAGGGTTGGTGCGACTGTCACATTTGAGCTTGAGGTTTCAAAGAATGAGATGAAAATCAAGGACTCAGAGAGTGTATTTAATCGAATTGATAGTGGAGAGCCTGGAGCACTTGGTGGAGCTTGGTTAATGTCCGGAAGGATCAGAAATGGTGAAATGCAGGAAAGGAATACAAATCGACCAAGGAAAACGATGAAGATTCTATCCGGTAGCCGATTTCAGTGGATCGCTTACAATACTGAGACAAAGCGATTCATGGGCACAGGTGGGGGCTCATACACTACGGTTGATGGAAAATATACAGAGAACATTGAATTTTTTTCAAGGGATGGAAGTCGTGTAGGTGCAGCTTTAGAATTTAAATATGAAATGAAGGACGGGAAGTGGCATCATTCGGGAAACAATAGCCGGGGACAGCCATTGTATGAAGTCTGGAGTAGGAGAGAACGATGACGTTGAGTTTACTGCTGGCATACATCTGAAAGATTTGATGAATTTGTCACTCTGAGGTCCTCGAAGAGAGACATTTTGCATACGTGAATAGTTACACTGTGTATATTCTTCGTTGCAACGATGGTTTGTATTATGTTGGAGTTACGAACGATATCAGCCGAAGATTGCTCGAACACAATATGGGTTGGAACAAAAAAGCTTTCACATATAACCGACGACCTGTCAAACCAGTATTCCAGGAGCATTTTCATGATATCAATCAGGCAATTGCCTTTGAAAAACAAATAAAGGGATGGCGCAGGGAAAAGAAGGAGGCTTTGGTCAAACATGAGTGGAATTTACTGCCGGAATTAAGCAAACGCTACAAGAAAACCTCATGAATTGTCTACACTTCGAGAGCCTCAGCGTGACAAGTTTCAGTCGTTCTCTAGATTGATGAAATCACCAACACCGATCACACCTCGGGAAGCAGCAATCGCATTCAAGCCAAAGATCACCTCAGGTCCTTCTCGTCTGTAAGTAGCCAATGTCTTCAGAGGTTCGGCTCCTTTTTTTCCGGTTTCCTGATCAACGGTAGTAAAAACACATCGCTTACATGAATGCGTTCCGTAGAAAGAGACATCTTCGATTTTGAAGTCTTTCCAAAGATCTTCCATGTAAGGCTCGATTCCACTTACAACGATATTGGGGCGAAACCTATGCATAGGAAGTGGTGCTTCCATTCTCGAATTCAAGTCTTGCAATGAAGCTTCACTGATGATAAGGTACGGGTAGCCGTCTGCGAAACTGACGTTTTCCCGATTTCTGGCTCGCTCAGGGTTGACCCGTCTTTCGAAATGTTCAGGCATGAAGACCAGTTTACATGACATGCCTGCTATTGAAGAGATCCAGTGATTGATCCTTTCTTCAGTAAGAAGTGCAGGAACCTCATCGTTCCATACCGTCACAAGTTCCTCTTTGCCTTCTTTTAGGATAAGCGGAATTTCAATGTCTTCATAGCCAGTATGCGAAGCAACGATCACATCATTGGATATTCGGATCTTAATTTGCGAAAGGTGTGGATGTGTTCGCTGGGTGACCAGCTTATTTTCTGAATCCACGATCATCCAGCGGCGATCATTTTTGAAACCTCTTTCTAACACCTCACATCTGTCAACTGCAACCCCTTGCAGGGATTTGATTGGATAGATAAACAAGCCAGTTACTTTTATCATAAAATTGAATCTAACAATCTAAAATCCAATAATTTAAAACCTATCCTTTCGCCCAGTTATCCCGAAGGGTGATGGTTCGGTTAAAAACTAATTTATCAGGAGTGGAATCTTCATCTACCCTGAAGTAACCAATGCGCTCGAACTGTACCTGGTCTCCGACTTTAGCATTCTTCAATGATTCCTCGAGTACTGCGTTAGTGTTTATTTCCAGTGATTCAGGGTTGAGGTGGTTCTTGAAATCATCATCAATTTCATTCATGTTTTCAGTCAGAAACAGCCGATCATACAAGCGTATCTCCGCCTTGACGTTGTGTAGTGCTGAAACCCATCCTAATGTACCCTTCACTTTCTTTCCACTCGTATCATGTCCACTTTTTGTCTCCGGATCATATTCAGCATAGATCTCTTCAATTGCCCCATCGTCTGCTTTTTTGAACCCGGTGCACTTGATGATGTAACCAAACTTAAGACGGACCTCACGATCAGGTCCAAGCCTGTACCATTTTTTTGGACTTGGAGGATCTTCCATAAAATCAGCCTGGTCCACATACAATTCTCTTGTAAAGGCCATCTCACGTGATCCTGCAGATTCGTCACCCGGATTGTTCACAGCTGGGAGCATTTCAGTTTTATCTTCCGGCCAATTGGTTATGATCAACTTCAATGGGTCCATGATGCCAAATACACGATTCGTTTTGGCATTCAGATCTTCTCGAACTGCATGCTCTAAGAGTGCTACATCGTTCAATCCATCACGCTTAGCCACCCCTGTTTTTTTAACAAATTCTCGAATTGAATCAGGGGTGAATCCTCGCCTTCTGATACCGGAGAGTGTTGGCATCCGTGGGTCGTCCCATCCATTTACATAATTACCTTCCACCAGCTCTCTCAACTTCCTCTTACTAACAATTGTGTAACTCAGATTTAACCGTGCAAATTCCGTCTGTTCCGATGGATAGATCTCCAACTCTTTGATTAGCCAATTGTACAACGGGCGGTGCACCTCGAACTCGAGCGTACATAGTGAATGAGTGATGCTCTCAATACTATCCGATTGACCGTGAGCAAAATCATACGTAGGATAAATGCACCAGTCACTCCTGGTTCTGTGATGGTCCATGTGCTTGATACGGTACAATATCGGATCACGCATGTGCATGTTTGGTGAACTAAGATCAATTTTTGCTCGCAATACACGCTCACCTTCTTTGAATTCACCGGCTTTCATTTGGGCAAAAAGGTCCAGGCTCTCTTCAATCGGCCGATCCCTGTAAGGGCTCGGTGTTCCTGGCTCGGTTGGCGTTCCTTTTAGCTTGTTAAATTCATCGGCAGGAAGATCGTCAACGTAAGCAGATCCTTTCTTGATCAGTTTAAGGGCCATGTCATACAACTGATCAAAGTAATCAGATGCATAATACTCCCGATCATCCCAATCAAAGCCCAACCACCTGATATCATTCTTAATGGAATCGACGTATTCTGTGTCTTCTTTTTCAGGATTGGTGTCATCAAACCGCAGATTGCAAATCCCACCGTATTTCTGAGCAAGGCCGAAATTAAGACAGATAGACTTCGCATGGCCAATGTGTAAGTAGCCATTCGGTTCTGGAGGAAAACGAGTAACCACAGAAGTGTGCTTTCCATTTTCCAGGTCTTTTTCAATCATTTGCTCAATGAAATTGAGCGACTCTTTCTTTTCTTCTTCCATGTAATGAAATAATGAGGTGCAAAAGTAGTTCGTCAAGCTGCTTTAGGAGGAAGAATCTTTTTGAATTTGAATAATCCCCTTTTCAAAGGGGGTCAGGGGGATTTCAATTAATTTAGAACCAATGTATTTCATCCCGTATAATAGAAACCTTAAAAAATTCTCTCGTCACCTTAGAAATAATAGCACATTATCCGAAGTGCTGTTATGGCAAGAACTTAGGGCGGGTCAGGTAGAAGGATTTAAATTCAACAGGCAAAAACCATTAGGAAGATATATTGTTGATTTTTATTGCAAAAAACTAAACCTGGTTATTGAAATAGATGGGGAAAGTCATTATCACGATGACGCTCCAATTAGAGACCGTCAAAGACAGAAAATTCTTGAAAGATTAGGATTATCATTTTTAAGGTTTGATGATATAGATGTGAAACACAATAAGGCTTTTGTGCTTTCAGAGATTTACAATTTTATTCAGAATTGGAAGAGATCAAATCCCCCTGGCCCCCTTTATAAGGGGGAATTCTCGAACATCAAATCACCAAAGTTATGAACCCAATAAAGCATATGCTTAGAATACTAGCAGTAATAAGCTTTTTAATTTCTTTTTCTCAACAAACGCAATCAGATTCTTACACTCGATATGAACTCCTTGATCCTGCTTCTCAGCGTTTTAGGATCATTTATGATGTAAGTGCTACAACAGCAGGGGCAACCTATTATTGGAATACGTTAAGGAAAGGGAGTGAACACGAGATAAATGAAGTGATAGATCTTTTTTCCGGAGAGAAACTGGAATGGGAGATTGTTTCGGGCACCGGAGCTATGGCAAAAGGCAAAAAGTTTGGTAGCGACGATATTGACTACTTACAAATAACACTTGCACGTCCTGTGCCGGAAGATGGTGAAAGTAGAATAAGAATTGACAAAACATACAAAGATCCTGCAAGCTACTATGCTGAGGGAGATTTCATCGTCTTTGATCGTTCCCTCGGAATTCGAAGAAATGCTGTGGTTTTGCCAAAAGGGTTTGAGTTAACAGAAGTCAACTACCCTTCTCAGGTTAATATGGAAAGAGACGGGAGAATTGTTGCTAGTTTTATGAATGACGGTACCGGAGCTGTGCCTTATAAAATAAGGGCAAGAAGAATTTTAAGCCGGACCCCCAGGAAAGCCATTGACAGCTCACCCTGGGCGGACTATCAGCCAACTCCGCAAGGGCGGGATAAATCAAAAGCAAGATTGGACTATGTGCTGAATCAGCGAGCTTTTCAAGACAGGGAAATAGTTTACTTTCTTCAACAACCTGAGACAAATTCATTCAGGTTATATCATGACTACACCGAAAAACGTATTGGCGTTGATAAATACATCAATATCGTAAGAAAAGGAAGTAAGGCCAGCGATCCATCTGCCATGATCCTGGATACAGGGGAGAAGCTGAAGGTAGAGACGTTAAGAGGTAATGAGATTCGCACAAAAGGAATCGAGATTGAAAACCTTGAAGAGGATACAGAGATTGTAGTTATTTGGTTTGATCCGGTGAAAGAGGGAGCAACGACGCGCCTGCGAATTGAAGAAACATACACAGATCCGAATAGGTATCTTTTATTCAACAATGAACTTGTCTGGGATCGATCGTTTGGAAGAAACAGAAACACTGTGGTCTTGCCCGAAGGATGGTATTTGACTGTCAACTCAATTCCGGCGAAAATCAGGCTTACAGAAGAAGGGAAGGTTCAATTAGATTATGTGAATCCCCGTCCGGACAATATCGATGTTTTTATTAGGGGCAGGAGGAGATAAACTGAACCCCGGAAAACATTTCTTACTAAAAAGTAGAACATATTATTTTTAGGCTCGTATATTTGTTCTACAATTTAGTAACAAGATGAAAGAAAGCAAACTCGGAGACTTTGAAGAAACAATTCTGTTGATTGTGGGTATCCTGGATAAGGAAGCTTACGCATTTAAGATCGCTGATGAATTTGAAGCCCAAACCAACAGGCCGGTTTCAATAGGAGCCGTTCATTCCACGCTCAATCGGATGGCTGAAAAAGGATTTCTAAAATCTGAAATGAGTGAGGCGACTGCAGAAAGAGGGGGGCGAAGAAAGAGAATCTATACAATTACAGGAGCTGGTCAGAAAGCACTGGAGATATCACGCGAATTGAAACTCTCCTTATGGGATCAATTTCCAGCTTTTTCCCACGGCAAACTCAATTTCAACTTATGAAAAATCGCAAGCCACCAAAGCTTGCTGAGAAATTTCTTCTGCTTTTTTTAAAGGACGAACTGGCAGAGGAAGTTTTGGGGGATCTCGATGAAAAATTCGACTCGATACTTCATAAGAAATCACCCACAAAAGCAAAAATCAACTACTGGTACCAGGTGTTTAACTACCTCCGGCCATTTGCATTCAAATTTTTTAGGTCAAACTCAAATTTCAATTCTATGATTAAGCATAATTTCCTTATCAGCTATCGAATTCTACTTAAAAACAAGGCTTTCTCAGCCATCAACATAGGCGGTCTGGCCATGGGCATGACTGTAGCTATTCTAATAAGCCTTTGGATATACGATGAATTCTCTTTCAACAAGCACCACGAAAATTACGACTCTATCGTTCAGGTGCTTAGAAAGGATTCAGAGGGAGATGAAGTGTTTGTGAATAGCTCTCTTGTTGGGCAGGTAGGAATTTTTATAAATGAAAATTATCCAACGATTTTCGATAAGGTAGCGATGACATTTTTCCGAATGCGTCCCCAGCTTCTCTCGGTCGGTAAACAGTCATTCGAGGAACCAGGATACTACTTTCAGCCTGAAGCACCTGAAATGTTATCACTTCAAATGAAAGCGGGTGTTAAAGATGGCCTACGAGATCCAAAGTCCATAATGCTTTCTTCCTCGCTTGCTGATAAGTTTTTCAAAGATGAAAATCCCGTTGGGAAGACTGTTTTCTTAAATACCTCAAGAGAGTTGGTAGTGACAGGTGTATATGAAGATTTACCCAAAAATTCGACTTTTGGAAATGCCGCTTTTTTCACGTCATTGGAGTTGATTTACAATGATGAGAATCCATACGTATGGAGTAATTACAACATTAAGGTTTATGCTCAATTAAAAGAGGGCGTTGAAATTTCAGAAGCATCATCAATTATCAAAGACATCTTGACTCCACACAGAGATCCGGAGGATGGCCCTATGGAGTTGCTCCTCTTGCCAATGAAGGACTGGCATTTAAATTCAACATTTGTTGATGGTGTTCAAGTTATGAGCAAACGATTTCAATTTGTGATTCTATATGGAATCATTGGAGTGTTCGTGCTCTTTTTGGCTTTTATCAACTTTATGAACCTCAATACAGCCAGGTACCAAAACAGGGGAAAAGAAGTAGGGATCAGAAAGGCCATCGGTTCTTTACGATCACAGCTAATTCGTCAATTTTTAGCTGAATCGATTCTTTATGCTGTGTCAGCTTTTATCATTTCTCTTGTCGTTGTTAGTATGATACTTCCCTGGTTCAATGAGATTTCGGATAAATCACTTGAAATGCCATGGGGGAATGTAATTTTTTGGGTAATCGGAATTGTGTTCACACTTTTTTCTGCACTTGTTGCAGGGAGTTATCCAGCATTCTTCTTATCCTCCTTTGGGCCGGTCAAGGCATTGAAAGGAACGCTGAAGCAAGGATTGGCCAGCGTGAGATTTCGTCAGGTATTGGTAGTTTTTCAATTTACCATTTCAATTGCTTTAATCATTGGGACAATCACCGTTTACAATCAAATCATTTTTGCTAAAACAAGACCCGTTGGCTATAACCAGGATGGAATAATAACAGTTAGGGGAAGGTCTGCCGAATATTATGAAAAATATCATGTGCTAAGAGATGAATTGAAAAGGACAGGTTATGTGAAAGAAATTGCGGAGGCTAACTATCCATTGACGAATACGCTCGGCAATAATAACGGATTCAAGTTTGCTGATACGGGGGAACGTATTGGATTTACTTTCAACACCATTCGTGTGACACACGAGTACGGCAAGACAATAGAATGGGAACTGATCGCCGGACGGGATTTTTCAAGAGATTTAGCAAGTGAATCCGGTTCAATTATTATCAGCGAATCTGCTGTTAAAAAGATGGGACTTGAGAATCCTATAGGAACCCAAATAGAGGCCAGAAGAGAATTTAACAGGGGTCATAAGGTTTATACTGTCGTAGGAGTAGTAAGGGACATGATAAAGGGAAATCCTTTTCAACCACCTGTTCCTCTAATGATTTTTGCTCGAGAAGGATCACTCGGATATCTGTTCATTAAAATAGAACCAGATGTAGACTATATCAAAGCACTACCTGCTATTGAAGAGGCCTTTCAGCGTGTACTTCCTGCCCATCCTTTTAATTATGAATTCCTTGACAATTCTTATCTCCAAAAATTTAGATCTGAAGAAAAAATAGGAAGTCTTGCCGCCTTTTTCAGTGTGCTGGCAATTTTGATTAGTTGTCTGGGTCTGTTTGGACTATCTGCTTTTGTTGTGGAACAGAGAACAAAAGAAATTGGTATCAGGAAAGTGTTGGGCGCTTCCGTTTCTAACCTCTGGCGACTGTTATCGAAAGATTTTTCGGTGCTTGTGATAGTATCATGCGGAATAGCGATACCAATTGCTTCATATTTCCTTAACCAATGGTTGGCTGGATATGAATACAGAATTAATGTGTACTGGTGGATCTATGCAGTTGCCGGAATTTCTTGCTTGGCAATTACCATTGCAACAGTGAGTTTTCACTCATTGAAAGTATCACTTTCTAATCCAGTGGATTCTCTAAGGTCGGAGTAGCAGCGATTATTTAAAGAATTCCGGTGAACGCCTGATACTTTTGTTTTGCTCAAGGTCATGCTGGATCCACAAAGTGGCTCTTTTTTCCAAAATGAAATTCTCAATGTCATTCATTGTGGCCAATGTTTGTTCCGCATCAACATTGAAAATCGGAACCCCTTTGGAAGCACGCTGCTGAACTGTGATGAACAAATCACCCGATAAAACGATAGGTCCTGTTTCGGGAAGATTAACAAAAAGTACCTGGTGTCCATTCGTATGACCAGGTGCTCTTTTGATCAGCACAGATCCATCACCAAACACATCATGATCACCTTGAAGTCTTGTAAAAGAATTGGAAGCCAAATCTGCTACATCTGGATTAATATTTTCTTCCTGAAACAAGCTGTCATATTCCTCTTGCTGTAACAAAAGTTCGGCGTTGGAGAAGAGGTTGGAATTTCCGACGTGATCCGGATGCAAATGTGACAAGGCAAGATATTCGACATCTGCTGGTGCCAGTCCAATAGCAGATAGTTGTCCTTCAAGGCTTGTTGACATTTTTATTGTTGCCATTTCAGAATCCAGGCCATCAACTATTGCAACTAAGCTGTCAGGAAAACCAGTGTCCCAGATCAGGTCACCTTTTGGGTGTCGGATCAAGTAGGCGGAGTTAGTTAATAGTTTTGCTCCTGTTTCCCCGGAATTAAAAATGGTGACATCTTTTATTAGAATTTCACCTACATCAAAGACGTAAAGCCTTAGTTCTTCTGAGAGAGATTGTTGAG
Source organism: Cyclobacteriaceae bacterium (assembly GCA_028278585.1). Taxonomy (GTDB): domain Bacteria; phylum Bacteroidota; class Bacteroidia; order Cytophagales; family Cyclobacteriaceae; genus Ekhidna. Next base: position 18,638 of record JANQEC010000153.1, read on the forward strand.
CACTTTTTTTAGTGTTTCCACATCCCGCAACCAAGAGGACAAGAATCAAGCATAGGGATTTTTGATTTTTCAACATGAAGCAAACTTAAACTTCCTTTTGATGAAGTAAGGGACCAACCAGCTTCAAAATTTTTGGCTTTAAGGACCCTTCAATAGTAAGTCCCAGGTATTAAAAAGTTGTTGAAACCTATCCTGGCGATCCGATTCTTGATAAGCTGCAATTCGGAAAGTGATTCGGTTAATGATGGCGGATGAGCGTTGGTGTTGGGGAAGTATCTGAAAACCCCTATTCGTTCACCAAAAGCTGCCAGTATCCGACATCTATCCATCGACCGAACTTATAACCAACATCTTTGAGCAGCCCGACTTTGACAAATCCCAGTTTCTCATGAAGTGCTACACTTGCATCGTTAGGCAATGCGATCCCACCAAGGATTGAGTGAAAGTGAGATTTTTTTAGCTGATCCATCAACTTGCCGTACAATTTGCTGCCAAGTCCTTCTCCAAAAGTATCTTGATGTAAATAGATAGTAGTTTCTACGGTGTGCAGGTAAGCAGCACGTCCTTTCCACTGTGTTGCATAAGCATAGCCCATTATCTTCTGATCGTCGGTGAGTACCAACCAGGGTAATGCTAATTCATCTACAACCCGACTGATCCTTTTTTCCATCTCCGGAACTTCTAGTGATTCAGTCTCAAAGGTCGCGTGACTGTTTAGGATATAGTAATTGTAAATCTCACAGATAGCCCTGGAATCATCAGGTGTAGCGTTTCGGATCATTGGAAAAATAAAAGGATTATTACTAAAGCAACTTAGCAATAATCCTCCAATCTTCTTTTGCTGAATCGATATTACCTCACTACCTGGAAGGTATTGAGTTTGTTTCCAAGAAATTCCCCGATCACTCCATATAATTTTTTGGGCTGATCTTCCACGATCATAGCGTTAGTGTCAGTAAGTGTAATGATAGAAATTGAGTCACTTGCCGGCCTTGCTCCAAGCCAGCTGTGATGGAAAAATGGAGCCAGGTATGAAGTTTCGGTCCTGGTTAGGAGGTCTTCAGTAAATGAAGGCAAAACAACAAGTACTGGAACTTCAAGTTTTGAATATTCCAGACTCAGATCCGTGCAATAATATTCGCACAGGTACCGAACCGCAATTGGAATAGGAACTGCGGACATCATGTCCCAATAGCCAAATGATCTGATGGAATCTTTTGCAAACATCTTCTTGTGGAAATTGCCATTATCCCATGTTTCTTTATTAACTGTCTTAAACCATTGGGGGCCCAAAAATCTTTCTACGTATGCAATCCTTTGATCCAACCCCCTGGGTTCGTAAGAAGGATAATTTGCCGTGAACTTGGCCATGCCACTCATAATGATAACTTTAGAAATCTTTTCGGGATTGTCTAAGGCAAACCGCATGGCAATTACATTGCTATAGGTGAAATAGCTCACCATGATGGCATCTGAGATGTTTTTAGTTTCCACCAGTTGTTTTATTCCTTCTTGAATTCCCTTCGTCCAATAGAGGTCCCGAAAGTTGGTGGGATCTTCAGGCATTGGCGGAGCAGGGGTATTCCCAAATCCCGGAAACGTCACTGCAT
>JANQEC010000210.1 GCA_028278585.1 Cyclobacteriaceae bacterium
GTAAATGAACCTGAGTATTTAAAGTTGAAAGCTTCTGTATCTGCTGAGAAATTACCAAGAAACGTATGTTTTTGGGCATAGGGTATTTTTCTCCATGCATGCTTTGTGTATACGAAACCTGCTCCAAAGAACACTCCATCGTCCGGAGTAAACTGAACATTGGCAATTGGCATCAAAATATTGTACTTGAATGCTTTTCGATCATAATTGTTCACCGCCGGGTCGGTGCTTAATCTTGAAATTCCCTTACTATTTCCTTCAAATTCGGTGCTTTTCTTTCGGTCATACACCAGAACATTTTTTAACCTGTTTTCTCCGCCAATGATCCTGTCCTTGTCTGTTCCGCCAATGATACGGATTTTGGTTTTAGATCTAAAGTCACCACGAATCTCAAAAATATCCTCTCCATCCATTCCATACAGACGTATTTCTTTGGTTTCATTATCCTTGAACAGCCGTTGGTATATGACATTCTCTATTTCCCCATCTTTCTTTCGCTTATGGACTGTTACCATGGTTTCACTCTCATTCCTTCTTTCTATAAGAAAGTATTCATGCTTGTCAGAACCAACCACTTCTACCTCCCTGGCAAGGTATAGATAGTGTTCTCTGGCATATCGATTCATATCTGACCTGCGAGCTTTTAGCCCGTTAGTAACTCTTTCAGCGGTCAAAGACTGTATTTCCTCTGGCCATCCCGCAACAGCATCTGCAATAACTTCATCTGTTAAATTGGTTTGAAGAAATTCTATTTGGTCCTCCCAGTCTTTCCAGTCAGGCTCGCTCATGAAGCTTCTGTCAAAAAAGCGAGCATTTTGACTGATCCCTGGTGCCCATCGGACGCTCTCATCAAACCCCTCAATTTTGGGAATGGCCCATTTCCGAGAGGCTAACCACGGTATAATTCCATCATTTATAAAAAATACCTGATCCCTGTCGCGGGGTATTGGTCTGTACAAATTCCCTTTTCCATCCTTTTCGATTTCTACCCAACGCCACTGATCATCATGTCGATCCCAATCACCAATCCACATATCGAACAAACGATTTCGAACCACAAAATTTTGATCGATTGTATTGTCATTGTCCTTCTTGAGTTTCTCAATCACATCAAACGTTCCGCGTACAGTTTTACCTGATCCAAAGAACGGCTCGCCAGCTGCCTCTTTATTCGGTCTTTGTTCATAAACTGCCAGTGTGCCGGCAAAAATTTGCCGGAATTGACCTAACCTGGGATCATCTGGTATCCAAACCGGCTTTGGGTTTGTATGATAGATCTGAGCTGCATCTGCCAATGTTGGAACAATGAAGGCTCCGTATGGGTGTGAGGAAGAGATCTGATCTTCCACAATACCTTGTGCAAATGTTTTTCTTAGTGCAGTTGGCATTGCATTTTCCGGGTATTTTTCAATTGAACGCAATACGTACTGTCTGCCATCATCTGCTTCGAGTCTAAGGGATTTGGTTTGCATCCCTCCTCCTTTCTTGAGCACTTTCAATCCACCTCGTTCGGTCCCCAAATCAATCACATCCACCTTCACTGGTGTTTCCCATACTTCCCGATAGTTCTCTCCGAGCCATCTTCTCTTACCTTTCCCGGACGTATAGCGCTCACTCGCTATTACTGTCACTGTACTGTCCTGAAATGAAATATTCCGGGCTTCTTGTTGTTCGTCTTTTAGTTCTTTCTTGTACAATTCACTCTCATAAAGCAGCCCGCTTTCGGTTCCAAAGAATTTAATGGAAGCTTGACCGCTTTCTTCAAGCTCTAATACTGAAAATCCTTGTTCACTCTTTCCAAACGTTGATTTTCCTTCTTTTAAATGTGTGGTCTTTGATCCTGACCCACTTACTACAAACTGATGACCATCTTTTTGAATCAATTGCAAGGAATGCTCATGACCACTAACAAAAACTACATTTTCAGCCAGGTTCATAGCGTCTATGATAGCTTTCATAATGGCCTTGTATTTTGGGTGAGTATTGTCCTGGATATTCCCGATGCCTTTCCTAAACAATGGGTGAATGCTCCCAACAACAGGAAGTGGAAGCAAAAGATTTTTGTTGATAGCAGTAAGCGGGAAAATGTGATCTTTCAGAGGGAAGTTACCATTGTGCTCTCCATAGGTATATGCTGGATGATGTGCAGCAAGAATGATATGCTTGTTCTTGTTTCTTTCGATCACCGATCGCAAATCATCCAATGCTTCAGCAGTTGATTTGTTATCGCATATTCCATCTTCCCTTGGTTTGTCCCACCCATGAAGAAAATACTGTGTGT
>JANQEC010000290.1 GCA_028278585.1 Cyclobacteriaceae bacterium
GTTTCCCTTGCCGAAAATTCGAACGTACACGTCTTCAAGGAGGAGACTTACTATTTCTCGAATAGTAAAAATGAAATACAGAAATTTGTATTTGCCAAAAAGTCTATAAAAAATGGGTTGCAATTTGTTGGAATAACTGACACTAAAACTATCCCATCTTTTCCCAATGAGAAAAAATTAATGCACTGGTTAGAACTGAATATTGAGTAGACTGTTTATCCCTCGTTTAATTAAAATTCTAACTTTTCTTAGTCAGTGCTAGCAGGTCTTTTTGGAGCTTCAGGATTTCCTCACGTAAGGTATCATTGCGATCAAGCGCCTTCATGTAGGCACTCAAGGCTTCATCAATTAGTTTATCGCGGGTGGTTTTATCTTCCGTTCGTTTTGCTTTTAGCAACAAATCGATAGCATTCATTCGTTTTCCATAATCTTCATCTGGTTCCTGAACTGTAGTTATTTGGTCGTTTTTTGTAGTAAAAAACGACTCATAATTGACTTCATTCATCTCCAGCGTAAGAAATTTACCTAAATCAAGGTGAAATTGTTCAGCCAGCTTATGGTGAAAATTCGGTTTGGATTGTGTCTCATAGAAGTACCCGGCTACTTTTCCTCTTTTTTCACCAAGTAAATCGGCGAATTTCTGTTGACTTAGTCCCATCCTTTTTCGTAAGAAGCGTATGTTGTCGTTAAATATACTCAAATTGTAGATATTTGACAGTTTTTGTTTGTTATTGTAGTAATTATCTACAATATTTGTCCGAGAACCTTAGACAAATATGCCAAAACACCGGTAAATATCCATGACTTGGTGGAGTCCGATTTCAGGGAAATACAAAAATTGATTTTAAAAAAATTCGGAACTCAATACACAGTAGGATATATCAGGAAAGTATGTAAAGGTCTAAGGCGCAACACTAAAATCATAGCCATGTCGAAGGATTACCAGGAGGTACGAAGCGAAATGAAATCAAAAATTGACAAGCTATCAAATTAGTGTAAAAATGACCAATCCGTTAAACCAATTTGAGTCAGAGCGAAAAATGCTGACTGAATTAAAAGTTCTTTTTCAATTTGTTCCACCCAAAGCCATCCGAAGAAATCTGGAAGACCTGTACTTTCTCTACATGTCATCAACAGAAGATCCTGACCTTCCTAATCAGAAAAATTTCATAGCCAATTTTTACTATCTCATCGACTTCCTTAATGAAATGGATGAGATTCTAAAAGGGAAAAAGTAAATACTTTCCTACGGGTAATCTTCCCACCAGTTCGAATACTTTATAGTATCGGGAAGTAAAAAAATTTGACCAACTTCCGGAGTTACCAGGTCGATGTTTTCTTCATCAGCTTTTTTTGTTAATCGCTGTACGGATTCTTTCCAGGGGTGAAGACTTAAGTCAAACTTTCCCCAATGGATTGGCATCAAAAGTCTACCCTTTACATCCAAGTGGGCCTGGGCGGTTTCTTCCGGAAACATATGGATCTCACTCCAGCCCTCGTTGTACGCTCCACATTCCATAAAGGTCAGATCAAATGGGCCATACGTTTCTCCTATCTCCTTAAAGCCAGGGAAATATCCACTATCTCCACTGAAATAGAGATTTTTTGATTTCCCGGAGATAACCCAGGATCCCCACAGCGTATTGAAGCGATCTCTAATGGCTCGACCAGAAAAGTGCCTGGTTGGGGCCAATGCTAATTTTAATCCACCAATTTCAACTTCATCCCACCAGTTCAATTCAATGATATTTTCCGGCAGTACTCCCCAATGCTCGAAATGCGCACCAACTCCCAACGGCATATAAAATCGATCAATGTTACCTGCTAATGCCTTAATCGTTGGATAATCCAGATGATCATAATGATCATGAGAGATCAATACCAGGTCAATGGGTGGTAGCTCATCCAGCTCAAGATGATGACTGTAATCGAATCGTTTTGGCCCTATAAAAGGAAACATGGAAGCACGCTCTCCAACTAAAACCGGATCAGTAAGAATAGTAACTCCGTCAATTCTTATCAGCAAAGTCGAATGACCAAACCAGGTAATGGCCACCGAAGAATCCGCTTCTAAAAATGAATCAGCATTGAAAGGAATTGTAATGATCTGATCCTGAGGTTTCCTTGATTCTCCACTGCTAAAAAGTTGTTCTTTCAAAACTTTTCTAAACGTACTAAAGGACATGTTCATTAGCGTTTCAACTGAATTTTCAAATTTTCCATCCTTAAAATTGGAGGCCTCCTTCATGCGCTCTAGCCTTGCACCTTCAGGGTCAGTACCAATTTGTGGTGCTGTTTGAAAAAAGATGAAAACACTGATTGAAATTACAAGTACTACAGAAAGCAGGGTAAGCATGACGTATTTAAAGGTTTTCATACAACCAATTTACAGGCTAAAGAAAATGATTGATAATTACTCGACCAATGATGCGCTAAGCTACTCGTTTGTTACATGCTCGTTCAAAAACCTTATATGATTCCTTGACCTGTGTTATTATGAATAACAAAGTTTTGGCCTTTGCTGGGATAATCAAATTCCAGTCTTAAACAATAAGCAAATTAGCCAAGTTACGTATTTAATAATTACTAAATATTTTAGTAATTTAATTCACCACTATTAAAAACGCAATGTCTTAAAAGATGAATGGTTATGGAACAGCTTACTCAAAATGATAAGTTGGCTAGTTTGGTATTGGATATTTTTCACCGGTTTGACGAATCCATTGGAGTAAACCTGGTTCATAAATTATGTCGTAAACAAATTCACTGTCACCTTAATACCATTATGTTAATATGTGAAGAACTCTGTTCTCATAGTGCATTGGAACCTATGTCACAGGCCGGATACTATCATATCCGAAGAGAGGGAATACGAATTGTATCGTTTGGAGGTTGGGAAAAGTTCTCTAAAGAATTTTTAAGAGAAAGACATAAAAAAATAGTTCATGATCTTGCAACAGAATTGGTTGATCATGCACTGTTCAATATTCGCTTTACAACGTATGCAGCATGGAGCGGGCTCATACTTGCTATTGCTGCATTAGTATGGAATTATTTAATCTGGATTCTGTTCATTGACTAGACCTGTCGTCCTGATCAATAACAATTTCTAAGGGAATTATCAGGTAGTTAAACCTACCTGAATCTGAACAACTGGTAGTTTAAGATTCTTTATCTTCCTCTTTTTTTGGCGGTTCCTCACCAGGTGGATGCTCTAGAATATTACCGAATTCATCAACGTAGGCCATCATATCAGAAAGGTCACCACCCTTCAAATTATTTTCCTGACGTTCCTTTTTCTTCTCTTCTTTTTCTTTCCTCTTCTGAAGTCGTTTCTTCTCTTTCTGACTTTTTATAAAGCTATTCTGCGATCTGCCCATATGCGGTAACGTTTAAGTTGACAATCAGCGAAATGTAAAGGATTATTCCATGACCAGCTCCAATTCCAAAAATCGCCTTCCAAGGCTTAAAGATAAGCCTTTTTGAATGTTATCGTTTTCTTCTTTTAGATCTTCGATGATCTTTTTTAGAAAATTTTCTATCAGGGCGAAATTTTTTCTTGGTTTTTGGCTCTCGATCAGAACGATCTTCCCGATTCATGCGAATGCTCCTACCATCCAAATGCACATTCTGAAATCTGGAAGAAATGCCATCATCATAACGCTTATCCACCTCAAAATATGAACAGTTTTTTTTGTGGATCAATTCCCCAAAGAACTTAGCATCGACTTTGGCGATTTCTGACAGGAACATCAGAAGATCCTTTTTACTCATTCCATCAATGGTACCAATATTGATGAAGTATTTATTGAATTTACTGCTATCTCTTTTCTCCGGAGAGCCACCAAATTTCTCATTCAGATCAGCCTCTTCAGTTTGCTGAATCAGCTTATCAACTTGCATAGTGATCAATTTTTTCAAGATATCAGATTTGGATAAATGATCAAAGCTGTCCTCAACAGATCCAAATAGCTTCTCAGCTTGTTTATCAATTTTAGTCGTCACGAGAGTTTCAGTCCAATTTCGAATTCTCTGCTCCTTAATTGATTCCACCCCCGGCACCTCAACATGCTCAAATTTTACATGGATCCTTTTCTCCAATTCAGTTATCTTACGTCCTTCTCTGGGATTAATAAATGCAAGAGAAACCCCCTTCTTACCAGCTCTTCCAGTCCGTCCACTTCTGTGAGTATAGCTCTCCAATTGATCGGGAAGCGTGTGATGAAGCACATGTGTCAAGTCATCCACATCAATACCTCTGGCAGCAACATCTGTAGCAATCAACAGCTGAATTGATTTCGATTTAAACCGCTTCATTACCTTGTCTCTTTGCTGCTGCGACAATTCTCCATGCAATGCCTCTGTATTATACCCTTGTTCACTCAATTCCTCCGCTATTTGCTGGGTCTCTCGTCTTGTTCTGCAAAACATTACACCTCGCATCTCCGGTTGTAAATCTAAAAACCTCCTCAATGCATGCAGTTTATTTGCTGTTTTTGTCATTACATATTTATGGGAGATGTCTTTATTGCTTTTCTCTTCTCTGTTGATCGTCACCTCCTTTGGATTAGACATGTATTTTTTGATAATCTTTCTGATCTCAGGGGGCATAGTAGCAGAAAACAGCCAGGTAGCTCGTGATTCAGGAGTATATGCAAGTAGTTCATCAATCGCATCTTTAAACCCCATGTTCAGCATTTCATCAGCCTCATCCAACACTACATATTTTATACGGTCAAGCTTTACCGCCTTTCTTTTAATCAGATCAAGCAGTCTGCCTGGTGTCGCAACCACAATTTGTGTAGGTCGGCGTAATGCTTTGATTTGTCTTACAATGTCCGTTCCTCCATATACGACCTCAACATTTAAGTTCTCGTGATTGAGTGAAAAATCCTCCAACTGTTTGGCCGTTTGCTGGCCTAACTCCCTGGTTGGAGACATAATCAATGCCTGAGTCACCAGCTGATCTGCGTCAATTAGATCTAGTAACGGCAGCCCAAATGCTGCAGTCTTACCAGTTCCGGTTTGTGCTAATCCAATGAAATCGCAAGGATCATTCTGAAGCAAAAGAGGAATTGCTTGTTCCTGTATCAAGGTTGGTTTTGTAAAACCTAGTTGATCAAGCACGTTGATTGTATTGGGCGATAAACCCAGCTTAGAAAAATTACTCAAAAGGGATTTTTTTAGATGAGGCGCGAAGGTAGACCTATTTCATAAGATGACAATCTGAAAATCAAGGATTTATAAAAAATATTACCTCATCTTAATCCAAAATGAACGCATTAGCTCAAACAGGAATTCTTTGCTTTTTAAGATCTTTGAGAATCATGTTGATCACAGAAACACCAGGACATGGGCCATCGAATACCAATCTCAAGAATTAAATCAGAAATTCAACTGACAACCGCCAGAAGCAGTGGACCAGGTGGTCAACATGTAAATAAAATTGAAACAAAGGTTATCCTTCGATTTAACATAAAAAAATCAACGACCCTTTCGGAAAATGAGAAGAGCCTTGTTCTTGAGAAATTGGCAAGTCAATTAACCAAGGATGGGGAATTGATTATTACCTCTGAAAGCCAAAGATCTCAACTTAAAAACAAAGAGATTGCTTTCAAGAAGCTGGATCGACTGCTAACCAAGGTGTTCGCTATCCCTAAACCCAGAAAGAAAACAAGCCCTTCTAAAACAGCGGTGGAAAAAAGAATTCGCGCCAAGAAGCAACAAAGTGAAAAGAAAAAATGGAGGAAGAAATTTTGAAGGCTAAATTCATGGATTAGGATTGTTTATCTTGAGAATATGAAAGTCATCATCACAGGTGCATCAGGCATGGTTGGTAAGGGAGTGTTGTTAGAATGCCTTGATCATGAAAACATTGATCAAGTGCTGGCCCTCGGAAGATCAAAACTGGAAATGGAACACCCAAAGTTGAAACAGATGATCCATAAAGATTTCTCAGATTATTCATCAATCAAATCAGACTTGACCGGATATGATGCCTGCTACCTCTGCATGGGAGTTAGTGCAGCAGGAATGAGTGAAGAAAAATACACAGAGATCACTCATCTGTATACACTGACTCTTGCGAAGACATTAGTTGAAATGAATACTGAAATGACTTGTGCATATGTCTCTGGAGAAGGGACCGATTCTTCCGAAAAAGGAAGGTCAATGTGGGCTCGTGTAAAAGGTAAAACGGAGAACGATCTATTAGCTCTTGGATTTAAACAGGCGTTTATGTTCCGACCCGGCGCAATTATTCCACTCAGAGGAATAAAGCCAAGCAGCAAACTCTACAGGGTGCTGATTACATACCTCAAATGGCTCATTCATATAATAAAATTTCTTGCTCCAAATTCTGTTGTTAATACCACCCAAATTGGTTTGGCCATGATCAATGCTACGTTATTTGGTTATGAAAAAAATGTGATAAGACCCAAAGACATAATTATTCTGTCTGAAATAGTGCACTAGTTCAATTTCTTTGTCACGTTTCAAACGAGTTAGGTGTCTGTCAACATAGATTGATCATTATCTATTTTTGAAACAGCTTATATGACAGATTATCAAAACGTGTTATTTCCCTACGCTTACAACATCCTGGGCTCAGTCGAGGATTCCAGGGATGCTATTCAGGATGTCATTCTTAAATACACGGCGAAAAAAGTCAAACCTGAAAATGAGAAAAATTACTTGATAAGAGGGGTCATCAATCAGTCGCTCAACCGAAAACGCAACCAAAAGAAAATACAATCAGAAGAAGGTTGGTTGCCTGAACCTGTCTCAACAGATACTTCGGATCTTGGCTTGGAACTTAACCAGATGGTATCCTATTCACTGATGTTTTTGCTCGAGCGTCTTAACCCAAGGGAGCGTGCCGTTTTTATATTAAAGGAGGCATTTGCCTACACTCACGATGAAATAGCTGATGTACTCGCTATCACCACAGAAAGCTCTCGTAAGATTTTGAGTAGAGCTACCAACAAGCTCAAGGAAAGGCGGACTACAAATAAAGTATCACCGGTACAATTTGAGATCATTGATTCATTTACGGATGCTATTCGTAGGCGAGACCTTGACCATCTACACAGCCTCCTGTCGGACGATATTTCGTTTCACGCAGACGGTGGTGGTAAGATCAAGGTGGTTAAACATCACTGTTTCGGTGTAAGGGAGGTGGCCGATCTTCTTATTTATGTCCATCATAAATATCAGACTAACTATACTACTCGTCCTACACACATCAATCATCAGCCGGCAATTCTCAGGTATTACAGAGATAAGTTGATTTCCTGCCAGGTTTTCGAATTTGACAATGACAATCAAAAAATAAACAGGATCAGTATCGTTCTTGATCCAAAAAAACTCAAACATTTGCACTTTAGTTGATCGTCACATTTCAGTTTTCTCTAGTGTCTTAAAAGAAAAAGCTATGAAAACTGAAACAAGAGGTTTTAACATCATCAATCCAAAATCCCTTTACGATCCCAGGCCATACGGATATTCACATATTGGAATTGTCAGCGAAGGAAGTCAGCTGGTTTTTATCTCCGGTCAAGGAGGTGAGGATCGAGACGGGATCATTGCACCTGATTTCAGCTCACAAGTGAAGCAAGCCTTTAAAAACATCAGATCAGCACTTACAGCGTTGGGTATGGATGTCACAAATATTGTTAAGCTCACAACCCTTATCGTGGATTATGATTCAAACAAACACCAGGTGCTTATTGAAGAATCCCGGAAGATTTGGCCAGACCAGGTTTTTCCTACCCAATCATTGATCTCGGTCTCAGCGCTGGCTCTTAAGGAAATGCTCTTTGAAGTTGAAGCGATCGCAATAAAGAACTGAATGGTAGCGCACGTCACACAAATCATTGGCTATGTGTCTTACTGGTGAAAATCAATTTTTAAAGATTACAAATGGAACAAAGAATAGGATTTGAAGAGTTGGACCCTAAAGCAATGCAAGGGGTTAACCAAACAGAAGGCTATATCAAGTCAACGGGTTTTAATCAAAGGTTACTTGAATTGATCAAGTATCGGGTATCTCAAATCAACGGATGCGCTTTTTGTCTTGACATGCATCACAAAGAGGCCATTGCCATGGGCGAAGAAGAGCTGAGGCTTCATTCGCTACCGGCATGGAGGGAATGTCCTTTTTACAGCGACTCAGAGCGGGTGGCCTTCCAATATGCAGAGGCACTAACCAATGCCAATCAACAAGATATTTCCGATGAACTGTATCAGGAATTGACATCTCACTACACGAAAGATGAGATTGTAATTCTAACACTGGCAATCACGAATATAAATACCTGGAATAGGATCAATCTAACATTTCGAACAACCCCTGGATATTATGAAGTTGGCCAGTATGGTTAGTAATAAGTAGAAACGTATAGCATAAACCCTTCTTTTCGGAGGGTTTATTGAAAAATCAGTAGGGTAAAAAAGTCTCGGGGTGTAGAACTCTCAAAGGATTTTGATATGAAATACTTCGACTTAACACTACTCATGGCAATTCTTCTAATGAGTTGCAGTGAAGATCAACCCTCCTCTTTTATTCAAGTTGACAGCACTTCAGGAATTGATCTTCGGGATATCCGACGTGGAGACCAATCAAAATATGTTTTATATGAGAGTCGATGTTCAGAAAACTTTCAATTCACCGGAGATACACTTGTAATTGAAATCACAGAAAAAAATGACTCACTGTTCTTACACGAAAGTTACACCCCGGGAAGTTCTAGAGAACGAAGTACAGAACATGCCATTTTTCCACGAGATGGTTATGTACTAATACCCCAAAGATTTAGATCTGAATTCCTTTTCTTTTATGGAAATGACACCATATTTCTTGATCGTCAAGCCTCTGTTCAACTCATTCAGAGTGGATGTCAATTGCTAGAAAATAGCGATCCCTTTATTGGAAATTCAATTGGATCTGTTGAAGAATTTGAATTTGGACACATGCGAGTTAATAATAAAAAGAGTATCTCCTGTGTTCCTGGAAGTTTTACGCTCGACGCTTATATTTTTTATGGTGATCACCTAAACGCCATACATATTATTCGTGATGATATTGGGCAAAACAATATTCTTGGATTTGTTGCTATAGAATAATCATTTCCCACAATCCGGTATGCAGCTTATGATATCCTAAAGCTTCATTTCACTTAAACATAAATTATTTTCTAATTGCAGGTAATATGAAACCCTTTTACATTTGGGCCGTATTAAACCTGCAATTAGAAAATAATGAGTACCAGAAATAACATCGGAGAATTCGAAGAGATCGTAATGCTCACCGTTGGTATCCTAAATGAAGAGGCTTACGGGCTCGCAATCAAAAAAGAGATTGAAAAACGACTCAACAGAAAAGTCAGCATGGGTGCTTTACACACGGGACTTTACCGGTTGGAGGACAAAGGGCTACTCACCTCAAGACTTGGTGAAGCCACCAAGACAAGAGGAGGCAAGCCAAAACGATATTTTTCGGTAACCAACACTGGGCAAATTGCGCTCAAGGAAATGATGGATACAAGAAAAAGTCTTTGGGAAAATATTCCGGAAGGAGTATTTCAGGTATTCTCGACTAAATAAAAGATGAAACAGCCGAATCGCCTTTTGAGAGGAATCCTAAGCCTTTGTTGTCCGGCAACTCGATTGGATGATGTACAGGGTGATTTCGAAGAGCTATTCATGGAAAGAACAGGCGAGAAAGGTCGGATCAAAGCGAACTTTTATTTTCTAATGGATGCATTTTCCTTAATTCCATTAAAACTTTCAAAACGCTCAAATACTATGGGATCACTTTTCAGATCATACTTCAAATTGGCCATTAGACATTCGTGGAAAAACAAGTGGTCCATGTTAATCAATGTTGTCGGGTTAAGCTGTGCCATTGGCGTCTGTGTTTTCGCTTACACTTTCCAGGCATTCAACATTGAATTCGATTCGTTTTACCCAAATACCGAAAAGATCTACCGCATTCATGCGATGACGATTGAAAACAACAGGGAGCGAAGAAATGAGCTTTCGCCACTGGCAATGGACGACAAGCTTCGATATGAAATAAGCGGAATATCCAAGGTTAGCAGTTACAACGATCGAACCATGACGATCAAAAGTGGATCTGATTACTTCCAGGAAGGGGTAGCTGTCGTGTCAAATGACTTTTTCAAAATGTTTGACATTCCACTTTGGTATGGTTCATTGCAAGATCTTGGGAAACGACCAATGGTATACCTCACGAAAACAGCTGCCAAAAAATACTTTGGTAATCAGATGGCTTTGGGTGAAGAACTCACCATCTATCTCAACAACAACCAAAAGTTGGAGGTCATTGTTGGCGGTGTATTTGAAGACCCCCCTCTCAACACAAGCTTTTACTTTGATGTTGTCATAAGTAAAGGTGATTATTTCACAACGCTGGGTATAGATCCAAACGATTGGGGAAATCGTACCTATGTGAGTCATTATTTAGAGATCAATCACGAACAGATTGATGCAGTAACTGATATAATCAACACCTATATCAAGCAACAGAATGAGGGACATGAAGAATTTAAAATGGACAGGTTCGAACTGGTTCCTTTCAGAAGTTCGCTTGTGTCGGAAGATGAACTGTGGCGGGCTTATGCCAATGATCGGCTACCCATTTCGGCTACAATGATCATAAGTGTTTTAGCGCTATTGATATTTTTTGTCGCATGTTTCAACCTTGCCAATACTTCAATGGCCTTGATAGCAAAACGATTGAAAGAGATAGGCATACGAAAAACACTAGGTTCAAGAGGGAAGCAGATCTTCATCCAATTCTTATTTGAAATAGGACTTATAAGTGCCATATCGTTTGTTTTTGGGATGATGATGTCCAACGCCATTTCTGATGGATTCATGAGTCTTTTTGGTGGAGAGTCGTTCTTGCTTCAAGATGTGAATCTGCTGGGGATATCCATTTTTACGGCCTCATTCCTGGTGTTTACTACCTTGATTGCCGGCTTGCTTCCGGCTTTGTATGCCTGGAAATTTCAACCGGTGGCTATTCTTCGAAAATCTGTGAAGTTGAAGGGAGTAAGCATACTTAATAAAACGTTGACGGTTGCACAGTATAGCATTTCCATTACCATTCTGGTTACGGCTATCAGCTTTGCCCTCAACACTGATTTCCTCGATCGATTAGAACTTGGCTATCAAAATGAAGGAATTATTCACTTGCCCTTATCAGACACTACACACTACCTCACAATGAGGCAAGGGATCGAACAATTACCTGGTGTTAGCAGTGCCAGCACTCGAAATCATTTGGCTAATTATGGACTCTTTAGCGACAAGATTATGTTGGAGATGGATACGTCCATGCATGAAGTCAGGTATTATTCTGTGGGGTCAGGTTACCTTGATTTCATGAATGTGACCATCACCTCGGGTAGAGGATTTATTTCTGATAGTGAATCAGACCGTCAAAAATCGATCCTGGTAAACCAGGAATTTGCCCGGCAATACTTCAATGGAGAAGATCCAATAAATGAGGTTGTCAAGATCGGAGGAACATCAAAAACCATAGTTGGAGTAACTGCCGATATCATCGATAATGTGTTTAAAAGTTCTGAGCTACGACCGGTCATTTTCTCATTGGATGAACAGGAAGAACTACCTCATTTGGTTGTGAAGACCACACATGGAGATCTCCAGGAAATAAACGAACAGTTGAGATCGATGTGGAGTGAGGAGATTGACGAGCCATATCCCGGGCAGTTTCAAAAAGATGTTTCCATTGGAAACGGGGCTAGCCAAAGTGATAGCATTTACAAGGTATTCTTAGCTATGGCCATTCTTGGTGGATTACTAAGTATCATTGGCATTTTCTCCCTGGCTAAACTCAATATCGCGAGAAGGACGAAAGAGGTAAGTATTCGCAAGGTGCTTGGTGCGTCCGTCAAAGAGTTGATCATGACCGTCAATCACTCTTTCACAATTGTGCTGTTGGTTGCGTTTGTTTTTGGTTGTGGGTTGGGCTACTTCATCGCTGATTTTGTTCTAGGAATGATCTATTACTACCGAATTGAGGTGTCCATTTTGACCAGCATTGGGAGTGGTATCTTCGTAATGCTTGTATCCCTGCTCATCATCACTGGTGCTGTGTTGATACCAGCAAAGTCTAATCCGGTAGTTGGATTGAGGGTGGAGTGATCATTCTACTAGTAGTTGGGTGTAGCATTGAGTATTAGAATCTTTATATTAAAAGATCGATTTACTCTTGCTGCTCATGAAAAGACTAATACCTCTTTTTCTTTTATGTACATGCTGCTCATTTAACCGCGCATCCGATCAAAATTCTTCTAACCAGAGTTTGATTGTATTCAAGAATGTCAACGTCATTCCTATGGATACCAGTCGCATTTTGTATGAGCAAGATGTATTAGTAAAAAATGAGAAGATTGAAAATATCGGAGAGGCCAACTCCTTTGAAATACCAACTAATGCTAAGATTATAAGCGGTTCAGGAAAGTTTCTAATGCCAGGACTGACCGACTTTCACATCCACTTGAGATCAACCGATGAACTTGTTTCCTATTTAGCAAATGGAGTAACAACAGTTGTCCAGCTAGGTGATGGATTATCAGGGGCTCCAGATATTTTGGAATACAGAAAAAAGCTGCGATCTGGAGAACTTCTTGGACCAACCCTTTTTTCAACGGGTCCCTTGCTCGATGGAGATCCACCCATTCGTTCGTATGTGGGGCTGGCATTAAGTACTCCGGAGGAGGCAAAGCAAGCAGTGATAGACCAACATAAAGCTGGATATGATTTCATTAAGCTATATAACAATCTCTCAACAGAGGCCATGGAAGTAGCTATTACAACCGCACACGGATTAGGCATGGCGGTTATTGGACATATTCCCAGAGGGAAGGATAGAAATGTAGCACTCCAATCAGCTTTGAATGCAGGTCTGGATTTGATTGCCCATGGTGAAGAATATTTTTTTACCTATTTCAACCAAGAAGTGGATAGTCTTTTGAACCTTGGGGTGATTCCGCATCCGGACTACAATAAAATTCCTGAGGTAGTCCAGCTTACTAAGCAGGCCAACACCTGGGTGATGCCAAACCTTTCTTTTGTTGCAATGACCAGAAAGCAGCTCGATGATCTGGAATCGATTTTTGATGACCCTGAAGTCAAATATCTTCACCCGGATGTCCTAAGCTTCTGGCAAAGAAGACACTTTGGCAACAGACCGGACCTGGAACGTTTTGATAGAAGAGAAGTAGCCAAGTCGCTATTTCTTTTGCAATTGACCAAGACGCTTAATGATGCTGATGTTCCGCTAATTCTGGGTACGGATGCATCATATGTTGGCCTGTTCCCAGGAAAATCTGCTCACCTGGAATTGTTTGAGTTAGTAA
The DNA here is from genome assembly GCA_028278585.1 of Cyclobacteriaceae bacterium. Taxonomy (GTDB): domain Bacteria; phylum Bacteroidota; class Bacteroidia; order Cytophagales; family Cyclobacteriaceae; genus Ekhidna. Next base: position 13,413 of record JANQEC010000290.1, read on the forward strand.
GAGCCGGACTTTCACCATATGAAGCATTACAAACCGGGACCTCAAACCCAGCTTCGTTTATAAATGCGCATGTACGTTCAGCTGTTGCTTTTGGTATGATTAAAAAAGGACAACTAGCCAATCTCTTGCTACTGAATGCGAATCCTTTAGACGACATCCAAAACATCGAGTCAATTAATGGGGTAATGATCAATGGAGCCTGGATGCTGAAAGAGGATTTGGAGGCGACGAGAAAAGAAATTGTAAGTGGCTATTAATTAACAGGGGTGCAGATGTATTCTGTTTGATCAACTGAAAACCAGTTTGAATATAATGCTGTGCGGTTAAAGACATGGATAATTTGTATGGTAAACCTGCAGCATCAACAAATTACTATAAATGAATTGGAAATAGAGCTTTAGGAGCTGAAAAGAAGAGTATTTGACATTCTGGCCAATGTTATTAAATTGAGAATAACTCTATTATGTATAATAATCTTGGTAAAAAAGTATGAGTCTCTATGTTTTCATTAGTGCGACAAGTGAAGATCTAAAGGATGACTGCCGTCCGGCTGCTCGTAAGGCAGTTGAATTCTGTGATGGAGTTGCAGTAGCAATGGAAGATTGGGATACTGACTACGAACCTACATTAGATGTAATCAAGAAAAAGATAAAAGAAGAATGCGGTCATTACATTGGCATCTTCGCACATCGATATGGCTGGACACCCAAAGGAGAGACTAAATCGATCACGGAACTGGAATTTGATTGGTCTGTAGAATTTAAAAAGAAAATGGCTGTTTTTCTTCCCGAACGCGCCTGTGAATTTGATTTTATTTTAAGAAAAAGAGCTAAGGAACAAAGTAAGAAGGAGAAAGACGAGCAGGACAGGTTTCTAAAAAAGGTTGCTGAACGCGGTACATACATGCCATTCTTAGACGCAGATCATCTAGAACATTTGATTATAAGAAAAGTTGCTCGCTGGTCAGTCAATATCCGTGAAATTGCAAAGAAAGACGAGCTTGAACCAATTCCGAAGACCAAAAAAAAGGACATCATCAACCTTGGGATAAAAGAACAAATAAGACAATTCGAAGAGAGTCTCGCTGAAATCATAACACAAGATGCTGCGGCAATGGGATGCTTCATGATACATGGGAAAACAGGGTATGGTCATTCAGAATTACTCCAACGAATTATGATGTGTTTTGAAGGATATTGTGATGAAGAGCCTAGAAAAGTAAGTTTCTGCATTGATGCGCTGTGGAGAGAAAGTAGCGTCGAGAATTTGGTAAGTCTGATTGGAGATCAATTGGAAATTGATTGGAAGAAAAAATCAATCAAGAATCTTGCCGCAGGTATGAGGAAGATTCTAACAAATTTTGATATCGTCCTCATAATTGATGGGATTCAAAGACTTCATGATGAGGATCCAATTGCCTGCTTTCATGAAGAATTCCTCGAGCCGCTTTACAAAGCTTTGGATCAAGATTTTCCCAATCAGTTGCTAATAATTGCCAGCCTGGAGGGCGAAAATAGTGTTGATAATCAAACCGGTATTTGTGCATTAGAAGATATAGAGAACTATGTGAGTCATCAAATTTTACCTCTTGATGAACTTGCCAAGATTACTGAGAAGGAATTGGTCCTGTATTTAAGGAAGCGGTATTCTATTGACAAAGCAAAAACTCTAGCCGAGGTATTGATTAAAGAGTCAGATGGAAACCCAAGCATATTGTTTAAGAAATTGCAAAACAAGTTTTGACTATAAAAAGAAGTTCTAAAAATTAAAAATCAATGAGCAATCTAAATCGCTACAAAGGTGAAGGTCTTCCTCCCGATGGCAATAAAAAAAACAGGTTCCCCTATTTAGCAGATGATAGCCTAGTTCAGGCAGTTAATATGTCAATTGCACTCGAACGCCCACTGCTAATAAAAGGTCCACCGGGTTGTGGAAAAACCAAGTTAGCATATTCCATTGCTCATGAATTGGGCCTTAAAATTCATACATGGTATGTGAAGTCAACCTCGCAAGCCAAAGACGGACTTTACACCTTTGATGCTATTCGGCGCCTTCATGATGCTCAACTGAAACAAAACGACCCTGAAAACATATGGGACTATATCACATTCAATGCAATGGGAGAAGCATTCCGTGATGCTAAAGAGAGTGTGGTACTTATCGATGAAGTAGACAAGGCAGATATTGACTTTCCTAATGATCTGTTACGAGAGCTCGATGAAAAGCAATTTGAAATTACAGAGCTTAAGAATGACGATGATAGAAAAATTCAAAAGGCACGGTCAGCACCGATTGTTATCATCACCAGCAATAATGAAAGAGAATTGCCAGATGCTTTTCTTAGGCGATGCCTATTCTATCACATTTCTTTTCCAGATAAGAAGAGGCTAATAGAAATAGTCAATATCAACATGTTAGAAATCCAAAAAAAGGTTCATAAACGCCTGATCCAAACGGCCATTGACCGGCTGCTGGAAATGAGAGATATTGAAGGTTTTAGAAAATCGCCGGGTACAAGCGAGCTCATCGATTGGGTTAAAGTGCTTCACTATTGGGAAACTCAAGTCG